>NZ_CAXAUM010000004.1:0-295416 GCF_963972555.1 uncultured Roseovarius sp. | reverse complement strand
GGCATGGCCAACCGGGTCAAGGTCAACGTGGAATGGGTCGATGCCGAGATTTTCGAGCGTGAAGATCCCGCCGCCCATCTCGAAGGCTTCCACGCCATTCTCGTGCCCGGTGGCTTTGGCGAACGCGGAACCGAAGGCAAGATCAAGGCCGCAGAATTCGCCCGCACCCGCAAGATCCCCTATCTTGGTATTTGCCTTGGCATGCAGATGGCCGTGATTGAGGCCGCGCGCAATGTGGCCGGCATGAAAGACGCCGGATCAGAAGAGTTCGACCACGAGGCAGGCAAGCGCCGGTTCGAGCCGGTGGTCTATCACCTCAAGGAATGGGTGCAGGGTAACGAAAAGGTGCAGCGCAAGGTCAGCGACGACAAGGGCGGCACCATGCGTCTTGGGGCCTATGATGCCGTGCTCAAGGACGGCAGCCGTGTGGCAGAGATTTACGGCGGCACCGCCATTGATGAGCGTCACCGCCACCGCTACGAGGTGGACACCAAGTATCGCGAGAAACTCGAAGGATGCGGCCTGACCTTCTCGGGCATGTCACCCGACGGACGCCTGCCCGAGATTGTGGAATGGTCGGATCACCCGTGGTTCATCGGCGTGCAATATCACCCGGAACTGAAATCCAAGCCCTTCGCGCCGCATCCGCTCTTTGCCGATTTCGTGCGCGCGGCGATTGCGACCTCGCGCCTCGTCTGAGGTGGGGTCACCCCTTGACGGGGAAGAGGAAACAGCGATCGCGCCGGATCATCAGCCAGAGCGCCTTGCCTGTTTTGGGCAGGAATACATTGGGCACGGTCGCCTTGAGCAGCGATCCGTCGTGATCCATACGAAATTCGACCAGGCTCTCGGACCCCATGAAGCGCGCGCGCTCGACCACGCCGCGCGCCGGGGTGCCATCCTGCGGCGTGGGGTTCGGGCCGCGCCCATGCCGGTCAAAGTCGATCTTGATATGCTGAGGGCGAATGACAACTTCGACTTCACTGCCCTCGTACGCCCCAGGCGCGAGGAACTGACCAAAGGGCGTATCGACCAACGAGCCGCGCACCCGCCCCCGGATCACGTTGATTTCGGAGAAGAACGCCATTGCGCTGCGATCTACAGGGGCGTTGTAGACGTTATAGGGCGCGCCTTGCTGCACGATCCGCCCGTCCCGCATGAGTGCGATTTCATCGGCCATACGCATCGCCTCTTCCGGCTCATGCGTGACCAATAGGACGGCCGTATCCTGTTCCCGCAGGATTTCAAGCGTCTCGTCACGGATGCCATCGCGCAGGCGATTGTCCAAGCCCGAGAACGGCTCGTCCATCAGCATGATGCCGGGACGCGGCGCAAGCGCCCGGGCAAGCGCCACACGCTGTTGCTCGCCCCCCGAAAGCTCGTGCGGATAGGCATTGAGATAGCGCGAGAGGCCCACCCGCTCGAGCAGCTCGCCGACCCGCGCCATCTTGGCGGATTTGTCCCCGCTCAGACCAAAGGCCACGTTCTGCGCCACGCTCAGATGCGGAAAGAGCGCAAAATCCTGAAACATCAGGCCGATATGCCGACGCTCCGGGGGCACGCGATACACCGTGTCACATACCAGGTTGCCATCCACCCAGATCTCACCGGAATCCTGCATCTCGACCCCGGCGATCATCCGCAGCGTCGTGGATTTACCACAGCCCGAAGGCCCGAGCAGACAGGTCACATGCCCCGGCATCACCCGCAACGAGACGTCATTAACCACATGCCGCCCATCATAGCGGCGCGTCAGGTTCTTGATTTCAAGCCGGGGAATTGGGGTCTGCACCGGGGCCTCTTGGTCTTTCCGATTAATTCTATCGGGTTTTGTCCGCAGGAAATATCAACCCCTCGCCCCCAGTGCAAGCCATATGGCTGCGGCCCGTTGACAGCCCCGCGCAGAGGTGTTTGGGTTACACGACATTTCACCCTCAGGAGTTTCTCCCATGCGGATTTTCACCGGCGCTCTGGTTGCGCTCTTCCTTGCTTTCCCCGTCCATGCACAGGACGACCGCGCCGCGCGAGTAGCCATTGCCAAAGAGTATGTCGACGCGACCATGACCGATGCCGATATTCAAGAGTTCATTCGCCAACTCTGGCAACCCATGATTCAACAAATGGCCGCCAACCGCCAACGGATGTCCGAAGAGCAGATTATGCAAATCGACAAGCTCTTTCTGGATCACCTGACACAGCCTCTGACTGATGTGATGCGCAAACAGGATCAGGTCATGGCTGACCTCATGACCCTCGAAGAGCTGACCGCGCTGCGTGATTTCTACCTGTCTGAGCATGGCGGCGCTGTCATGCGCAAGATGCCGCAACTGGCCCAAATTCAGCAGCCGATGATCTCCGCCGTCCTGCAAGAGGCGATGCCGGAAATGATGCCCAAAATCCAGGAAATCACTACGCCAAAGTAAGAGCGCACTCCGGCGCGCCCTTATGCTTTGGGCAGGTCCATCATGGCGGTGAACTCGGCCTCTGCGGCGAGTTCACCTTCGACCTCTGCAAGACCCGAAAACTTCCACACCTTGCCCCCCGGCTTGCCGCGCGTCGTGCGCAGTTTCATTTCCAGGACATCGCCCGGTACCACCATTCGGCGAAATTTCGCGCTGTCGATGGCCATGAAATAGACCAGCATATTACGGTCCTGCATCTCAAGCGCCGCACCTACCATCACGGCGGCGGTCTGCGCCATCGCCTCGATGATGGTGACGCCGGGCATAATTGGCTTGCCGGGAAAGTGCCCTTGGAAATGCGGCTCGTTCATCGTCACATTCTTGATGCCCCGTGCCGACTGATACCCGTCGATATCCACCACCTTGTCCACCAAGAGAAAGGGGTAGCGATGCGGGATGATCCGCTGGATCAGATGTATATCTGCGGATTTGAGGGACTCGGTCATGGGTTGTCCTTTCACGTGCCTTGCCCCTTGTGCCTAGCAATCTGCGCGGCACGGGGCAAGATTACTTGCGTTGCCTAGTCTTTCGTTGGGGCGGATTGGTCTGGTGTCAGGGGACCCACGCCGATCTTCGCGTTGATCCGTTGCACGGCAAGTTCGGTGACATCCGACGCGCTGGTATGCAGCATCACCGTCCGCCCATCAATCATCACCATTGCATTGGCCTCGTTCAGCAATTCCGTCAGCACCGGCTGCACCACGCGCATGAACTGGATGGGGATCAATTCGCGCCGCCGTTCCAGCTCCCGTGACAGACGCTCGCTCTCCAACCGCAGCTCCTCGACTCGTTGGTCGAACGCATCCGCCAACTCTCGGAATTCATTGGCAGGCGTCGTGCCACGCAGAGCTGTCAGGCGTTGCTCTTCCGCCTCCAACTCTTGCGCGACCTTTTCGTTATAAGCGATCAGCCGATCCCGCTCGGCCTGGATTTCTGCCTGCAGACGCTTGCCATAGTCGGATTCCAGCAACATGCGCTCAGGGTCGATCACCAGCACGTTGCTCTGGATCACGCCCATCTGTTGCGCCGACACAGGAAAGGCCGCGCCAAGGGACAACCCAAGGCACAGCCCAACCCCGGCAAGCGCCGCACGCATGCCTAGAATTCCGTGCGGACGGTCAGGTCGAACTGCTGTTCGATGTCACCGGGTTCCTTCTCCAGCGCCTTGGAGAAATTCATCCGGATCGGACCAAAGGGCGACGACCAAAACACCGAAAAGCCGATCACGTGCCGCGCCTTGAACCCGGTCGAGGACAGCGTGTTGCCCGGCGCAACGGAACCCCTATTGCCAATCCCCCAGATCGAGCCGATATCGTAAAAGGCCCCCCCGGTGATGCCATATTCATCAGGCAGACCAAGCGGGAACTCCGCCTCGAACTTGAGCGCCGCAAAAAAATCACCGCCCAACAATTCATTACCCTCGATTGGACCCATGCCATTCGGCTCGAACCCACGTATCACCTGAGATCCAAAGCGATTGAGGAACCGACTATCACGACTACCCGAGAAATTGAGCGCGCCACCTTCAAGGATTGCGCGGATCGTAACGTCCTCATTCAAGATCGCCGTTTGCCCCACCAGTCGCGCCGTGGTCTTGATGAAATCGTTGTCCCCGCCAAGCCCAGCAAATTCCTGACCAAAGGATAGGAGAATGCCAGCTTTTGGATTCAGACCACCCGCCCTCGTGTCATAGCTGAAATTATAGCCCACCGAACTGGTCCATAGCCCGCCTTGTGCAATCTCGTTCTGCAGAATGCCGGACGTGCCCTGATAATCCGTCATATCCTCGTAACTGACGTTGTAATAGAGGTTCAGGCGCGTATTCTCGCCGGTCGGAAAGGTCAGGCTGGGCCGGAATGTACCGATGGCCGTGTCGAACAGGCTGTTGTCGCTTTCCGTTTCCTGAAAAGAGAAATCAAGCCCAAGCGCCACATCTCGCCCGAGAAACGCCGGCTCAACAAAACCCAAGTTGTAGTTGATGTTATCCGCCGTCGCCAGAATCTGCGCGGTCAGTTGCTGACCACGACCGATGAAGTTGCGCTCAGAAAAGCCAAGCGAAATGCCAAGACCCGAGTTGGTCGAGAAACTTGCCCCGACCGACACAGTGCCGGTGGTGGTCTCCTCGACATCGGTTTCAATCACAACCTGATCGGGGCGCGACCCCTCGCGGGCGTTCACATCGACATCCTTGAAATAGCCCAAGGCGCGAATGCGGTCCGCCGCCTGTTGAATCGAGCGGGGATTGAACGGATCACCCTCTGCCTGATCAAACTGACGCCGGATGACCCGGTCGAGCGTGGTGGTGTTGCCCTCAATGTCGATCCGCTCGACAAAAATGCGCGGGCCGCGTTGGAGAACGAACTCAACATCCAGGGTCAGATCGCGGTCATTGCGGGTGATCCGCGGCTCGACACGCATGAAGTCGACACCATTCTTGATCGCCAATCGCTCCATCCGGGCGATGGAACTTTCGACCAACGTCGGCGAGTAGACCACGCCCGGCTTGATCTTGAGCGTGTCGTCATAGATCTCGGCCTCGACCCCGTTCATCTCGCTGACGGTCGTGATCTCACCAAAGCGGAACTGCTGACCTTCCTGAACGTTGAAGGTAATGAAATACGCATCCCGTTCGCGCGCCAGTTCGGCGTTGGTGCCTGTCACGCGGAAATCGACAAAACCGCGCGAATTGTAGAAATCGGTCAACACCTGCCGGTCGAAATTGACCCGATCCTCAACGAAAGTATCCCGTTCGATCAATGCGCGCAGAATGCCGGTCTGCTTGCTCTCGACCACACGCCGCAGACGCCTGTCGGAAAATGCCTTGTTCCCGACAAACCCGATACGTTGAACCTCGATCTTGCGGCCTTCAAAGATTTCGAACACAAGATCAACGCGGTTGTCGCTCCGGCGGATCACCTTGGGCGTTACCCGTGCCGCGATGCGGCCGTTCTGACTATACGCTTCCGAGATGATTCCCGCGTCCCGCTCGGCCTGTGTCGGGCTGAACACCTGACGCGGCTTGCTCTGGATGAAACCAGCAAGGTCGTCATCCTTGATCTTGTCATTACCCTCGAAGGCGATCTGGTTGATCGTCGGAAACTCGACCACACGAATCAAGAGATTGCTTCCCTGCGGCACCAGTTCGACATCTTCGAAGAGGCCTGAGCCAAGGATCTTTTGATAGGCGTCATTCAACTGTCCCGCCGAGACAGTCTCATTGCGCGCGATACCCGCATAGGACAGAATCGTTCCCGTTTCGATCCGCTGGTTTCCCTCGATCGCAACAGAAGAAAAGCGGTAGGATTGCGCCTCAGCGCGCTGGCCCGTCCCGATCAGGAAAGCAACGAAAAAGAGCGCGAAGACAACACCCGCGCCTATCCGCGCCGCAAGAGAAAGAATACGGCTCTTCGGCCGGTCCACGTCGCGATCATTCATTGCTCAAACCCAGTCAGACATCCCATTAACGATGTCAGTAACCCGTCTGTCTGGCCTTGTCAAAATGCGAGTGCGGGCCGTGTTATGTCCGGGCCTAAAGCGTCCCGATATAGGCTGCTGCCAACAGAGCCGCCCCAAGGGTTGCGACAAAAAGCAGGAAATCCGCGTTCACGTGCAACAGCACGCGCGCCCCTTGATAACCATTTCTGATCTGTTGCATGTCCTGCCTCGGTATCGAAAGTTGTGGAACGCCACGAAAGTGGCACTGACATTCGGCGGTATCACGACCAGAATGTGGCAAAATTCTGACAAGCAGTCTCGGCGCGTGAAAAATCTCAGGTATCTTGCGCTCCAGCCGGGCCACGTGCGGCCATAAAACGCCGAAGGCGCGCCAATCCTTCTTCAATATCCGCAGTGGCACGGGCATAGGAGAACCGCAGCGTGCCCGCACCGCGCACCGGGTCGAAATCCAGCCCTGGCGTGACCGCGACGCCCGCCTTGTCCAGAATTTCAGCAGCAAAGGCGCGGCTGTCATGGGTCAGGTGACTGACATCGGCATAGACGTAAAACGCCCCATCCGGCGGCGCGATACGATCAAAACCAGCCTTGGGCAGCCCCTCCAGCATCAGCGCGCGGTTGCACCGGTAGACCGCCATATTCGCCTCCAGCTCTTCGCCGCAGTCCATCGCAGCAAGCGCCGCAACCTGACTCGCATGGGGCGGGCAGATAAAGAGATTCTGTGCCAGGCGCTCGATCACCCGCACATGATCCTCGGGCACGACCATCCAGCCGATCCGCCAGCCCGTCATGGAAAAATACTTGGAAAAAGAATTGATCACATAACAGTCGTCGGTGATCTCCAAGGCCGAGACCGCGCGCCGCTCGTACTCGATCCCGTGGTAAATTTCGTCACTGATAAAGGCCGCGCCCTGCCCTTCGGCGGCTGAAATCAACCCGGCAAGCGCTGTGCGATCCAACATGGTCCCGGACGGATTCGCCGGGCTGGCCACCAATAGCCCTTGCAGGTTCTGTCCCGTCAGGTCACCCGGCACCGGCTGCAAGCGGTTTTCCGCCGCCGTCTGAATATCCACCGGCACAAGATCAAGCGCACGCAAAATCTGGCGATAGCTGGGATAGCCAGGTGCGCCGATCCCGACCCGGTCGCCCGCGTCAAAAAGCGCGGTAAAGGCAAGAATGAATCCACCAGAAGAACCGGGCGTGATCACCACGCGCTCGGGGTTCAGATCGACATCGTACCACTCTCCGTAGAGCTTCGCGATCCGCGCCCTGAGCGCCGGCAACCCAAGTGCCACGGTATAGCCCATGGCCTCTGTCGCCATGGTCCGGGCAAGGGCCGCTCGCGCGCCTTCGGGCGCGGGCGTGCCAGGCTGGCCCACTTCCATGTGAATAATATGACGCCCCTCGGCCTCGGCACGGCGGGCCGCCTCCATGACATCCATCACGATAAAGGGATCAACTTGGCTCCGGGTTGAGTTCCGCACTGGTTTTCTCCTAGACTGACCCCACATGTGACCCGTCTCACTGGAAAAGGCCGCCAAGGTCAATGCTGCTTCTCCGTCTCGCCCTGCTCTCGCTCCTTCTGTCGCTGGCCCTGCCGGCGCGTGCCGTGACGTTGCTGCGCGATCCCGACATTGAACAAGCGCTACGCGCTCTTGCAACGCCGGTCCTTCGGGCTGCGGGGCTCAGCCCTGCGCGCGTTGATATCCTGTTGATTGACGATTCGAGCATGAATGCCTTTGTCATCGACGCCGACAGTATCTTCATCCACTCCGGATTGATCCTGCGTATGGACACACCAGCCATGCTCCAATCGGTCATCGCCCATGAGGCCGCGCATATCGCCAATGGGCATCTGATGCGCCGCCCGATCAATGCCCGCAACGCCCGCACAGCGGCGGCCCTTGGAACCGCGCTTGCGGCAGTTGCGGGGGCAGCGGCGGGCAGCGGTGAATTCGCGGCGGGTGCCGCCGCCGGGCTTCAAGGGGCCGCGATACGCAGCTTCTTTTCGCACACCCGCGCCGAAGAAAACGCCGCAGACGCCAGCGGTATGCGCTTTTTGTTGACCGCAGGCATCGACTTGCACGGCGCGGTGCAGGTGATGGAGCTTTTCCAGGGACAAGAGGCGCTTTCGGTCAGCCGCCAGGATGCCTATGCCCGCACCCACCCCCTCTCGCGCGATCGCTTTCGCCGGATCGCCCAATTGGCCGAAGCGCAGGGCAAAACCGTCGCCCCTGACCCCGAGGCGACCTATTGGTTTGCCCGCGCCAAGAGCAAGCTGTCGGCCTTTCAACGCTCGCCCAAATGGACCCTGACCCGCGCTGGCGAATATGGCTATCAAGACGTCAAACTGATGCGGCAGGCCATCGCCTATCACCGGCAGGCCGACCTGCGCCGCGCCCTGACGGCCATTGACGGGGCCGTAGCGCTTCGGCCCAACGATCCCTACCTGCACGAATTGCGCGGCCAGATCCTGATGGAAAGCCGTCAGATCAAGCCCGCCGTCGCCGCCTATGCCCGCGCAGCCAACCTCGCCCCCAACAACGCGCTCATCCTTGGGGCCTATGGCCGCGCCCTCCTCGCGGACAATCAGACACAAAAAGCCGTGAAATTTCTCGAAACCGCCCGCAGCCGCGATGGCCGCGATATTCGTATCCTGCGTGATCTGGCCCAGGCCAATGCCAAGCTGGGCAACAACGGAATGGCCTCGGTGCTGACCGCCGAACGATATGCCATCGCAGGGAAGTTCAAAGATGCCAAGATCCACGCCGAACGCGCGTCTAATCTCTTGCCCCGTGGCTCTGCCGCGTGGCAAAGAGCGCAGGATGTGCTTTTCGCCGCAGAAGCCGAAGAAAAACGGAGAAAATGATCCCGATGCCACGCTCGATCCTGACCGCCGCCAGTCTTGGCCTCTGCTTAGCCCTCGCGCAGCCCGCCGCAGCCCTCGATCTAGAGAGCCTGACCGATGCCGAGCGCACGCTCTTGCGCGCCGAAATCCGCGACTATCTGCTCGCAAACCCCGAGGTGATCATGGAAGCGGTCGCCGTATTGGAACAGCGCGAGGCGCAAACCCAGGCACAGGCCGACAGTGATCTGGTCAAGGTCAATGCCGAAGCGCTGTTCAACGATCCCAGCTCCTGGGTCGGTGGCAACCCGGAGGGCGACCTGACACTGGTTGAATTCATGGATTATCGGTGCAGCTATTGCCGCCGCGCCTATGATGACGTCAAGGGCCTGTTGGCCGCCGATGGCAATATCCGCTTTATCATCAAGGAATTCCCGATCCTCGGCGAGGAATCGGTGCTGGCCTCACGCTTTGCCATCGCCACCCGTCAGGTTGCAGGGGACGAGGCCTATAAATCCGTGCACGATGCGCTGATGACCTATTCTGGCAGCATGAACGAAACCGGCTTTTCGCGGCTGGCCGATACCTTGGGTCTTGATGCCACGGGAATCATCGCCGAGATGAACAGCGACGCGGTGACACAAGTGATTGCGGCAAACCATGCCCTTGGCCAGCGGATGCAGATCAGCGGCACGCCCTCTTTCGTTCTGGGCGACCAGATGCTGCGCGGCTACCTGCCGCAAGACGCCATGCAGCGCATCGCCGACGAGATCCGCGCGCAATAACCATGCGCAATCTGCCTCTATTGACCGCCCTCCTGCTGGGGGCGGCCACCTCTGCCTATGCACAGGATCTGCCGCAGCAGTCGCGCACGACCTTGGGCGAGGCGATCCGCTCGGTCTTGATCGACACGCCCAGCCTGCTTGCGCCGATCACGGACCCCGCACCAATCACCGGCGCTGATCTCTATGCCGATGAGGCGACGCGCGATCTGGACCTGCTGGCTCGGGCCGCCCCCCGCCTCTTTGCCCCAGGCTTGCACAGTTTCGGCACGGAGGGCGCAGTGCCTTCCATCGCCTTCTTCACTCAAAGCGACTGTCCTGATTGCGCCATGGCCGAGGCCGAGTTGCGCGCCCTCGCAGCGCGGCTAGGCCTGCGCGTCACCCTCTTTGACATGGCCGAGGACGCGGCCCTTGCCGCAGAACTTGGCCTCGACATGGCCCCCTCTTATGTCCTGCCCGACATGATGCTGCGCGGGGCCATGCCCGCTATCGTGCTCGAAAAATACCTGCGCCCCTGAACGCAAAAGGCGCGCCACTTGGGCGCGCCTCTTGTTTGCATCTGTCATTCAGGCTCAGTTGACCAGCGTTGCCGCCGCCGCCTGTGCCATGGCGTCGATCCCGAACATATTGACGATGCCAAGCAGCATCACCGCCGCCGATCCCATCAGGAACAGCCACTGCACCGCGGAACGCCCGGTTTGAAGCCCCGTGCCCTCTTCGCCAAAATACATGTAGAATACGATCCGCAGATAGTAGAAGGCACCGATCACAGAGGCGATCACCCCGGCAATCGCCAGCCATGCCAGCCCGCCCTCATAGGCCGCGCGCAGCACATAAAGCTTGCCGAAAAAGCCCAAGAGCGGCGGCACACCGGCCAGGCTGAATAACAGGATCAGCATGGCAAGCGCCCGGCCCGGTTCGGCGCGGGAATACATCGCAAGGCTGCGAATATCCGTGACCGGCTGCCCGTCCCGCTCCATCGACAGGATAAAGGCGAAGGTGCCTACGTTCATCGTCACATAAATCGCCATGTAGATCAGCATCGCCTGCACGCCAAAGGCGGTGCCCGCCGCCAGCCCCATCAGCGCATAACCCATATGAGCAATCGAGGAATAGGCCATCAGACGCTTGATATCGGTCTGACCAATCGCCGCCACCGCGCCCAGGAACATCGAAAGCAGCGCCAACAACGCGAGCACCTGCTGCCAATCCGCGACAACACCGCCAAACGCATCATGCACCACCCGCGCGAATAGCCCCATCGCCGCCATCTTGGGCGCGGTCGCAAAAAACGCGGTAATGGGCGTGGGCGCCCCCTCGTAGACGTCAGGCGTCCACATGTGGAACGGCACCGCCGAAATCTTGAACGCAAGGCCCGAGATGACAAAGACAAGACCGATCAAAAGGCCAACCGGCGCCTGACCGTCCGCAGCTGCGACGATCCCGGAAAAGAGCGTGGTGCCCGCATAGCCATAGGTCAGCGATGCGCCATAGAGCAACAAACCCGACGACAGCGCGCCCAGCACGAAATATTTGAGGCCCGCCTCGGTCGATTTCGCGCTGTCGCGGCGCAAGGAGGCCACGACATAGAGCGCCAGCGATTGCAACTCGAGCCCCATGTAGAGCGCCATCAGATCACCGGCGCTGACCATGACCATCATGCCCACAACGGCCAAGGCCACCAAGAGCGGATATTCAAACCGCAGGATACCGCGCCGCGACATGTAATCCTGTCCCAGAACAAGCACAGCCGCCGCCGACACAAGGATCGTGACCTTGGCAAAGCGCGCAAAGCCGTCATCGTTGAACATGCCGCCAAAGGCGGTGCGCGTGCCCTCTCCCGAGGCCCCAATCCACACCGCCAAGAGCGTGAAGAGACCCGCCGTCAGCCAGACCAGTGGACTCGCCATGCGGTCCTGTCCGGTATAGGCCACGCCCAACAGCGCCAAGAGCGCATAGACCGAGAGAACGATCTCGGGCAGGATTATGGATAGATCAGCCTGCATGTCTCAGGGCCTCCGGTTCAATGCGAGGTTTCGGCATGTTGCGTCGTGGTCTCAGCCATCGCCTGTGCCGTCTCAACGTTGGAAATCAGCGCCTCGACCGAGGGGCCGGTGATATCGGTCACAAGCCGGGGATAGATACCCAGCAAGAGCGTCATCACCACCAGCGGCGCAAAGATTGCCCGCTCGCGTTTGGTCATGTCGGTGATCGTCCGCAGGCTCTCCTTGATCAGATCGCCCATTACTACCCGCCGATAGAGCCAGAGCGCATAGGCCGCCGACAGGATCACACCCGTCGTGGCCACCGCCGCCACCCATGTGTTGACCTGGAAAATACCGACCAGTGTCAGGAATTCCCCAATGAAACCAGAGGTCCCCGGCAGGCCGACATTGGCCATGGTAAAGAACATGAAGATCAGCGCATAGGCCGGCATCCGGTTCACGAGACCGCCATAAGCGTCAATCTCGCGGGTGTGCATCCGGTCATAGATCACGCCCACGCAGAGAAAGAGCGCACCCGAGATAAAGCCATGGCTCAGCATCTGGAAAATCGCACCATCCACGCCCTGCTGATTGGCTGCGAAAATCCCCATGGTCACATAACCCATATGCGCCACAGACGAATAAGCGATCAGCTTTTTCATATCCGACTGCGCCAGAGCCACCAGCGAAGTATAGACAATCGCAATGGCACTCATCCACAGCACCAGCGGCGTCAGCACCTCTGCCCCCACCGGGAACATCGGCAGGCTGAAGCGCAAGAAGCCATAGCCGCCCATCTTCAAGAGGATCGCCGCCAGCACGACCGAACCTGCGGTCGGCGCCTGCACGTGGGCGTCGGGCAACCATGTATGCACCGGCCACATAGGCATCTTCACCGCAAAGCTGGCAAAGAACGCGAGGAACATCAGCGTCTGCATGCCACCGATCACATGCACGCCCAGAACCGAGAAAGTCTCGCTTTCGAACTCATGTTTCAGCAGTGCCGCAATATCCGTGGTGCCCGCATCCGAAAACATCGCAACCATCGCCACCAGCATCAGCACCGAGCCGAGGAAGGTGTAGAGGAAGAATTTGAACGACGCATAAATGCGTTCCTTGCCGCCCCAGATACCGATGATCAGGAACATCGGAATCAGCCCCGCCTCGAAGAAGAGGTAGAAAAGCACAAGATCGAGTGCCATGAACACGCCCAGCATCAGCGTTTCCAACAGGAGGAAAGCGATCATGTACTCCTTGACGCGCGTTGTCACGCCCCAGGAGGCCGCAATCGTGAGCGGCATCATGAAGGTGGTGAGCATGACAAAGAGCACGCTGATCCCGTCCACCCCCATCTTGTATTTCAGCCCCAAGAGCCACTCGCGGTCCTCGACGAACTGAAATCCGGTGTTCGAGGCATCGAACTCGAACAGGATAAACAGGGACACGACAAAGGTCAGCGTCGTCGCTATCAGCGCCACCCATTTGGCATTGCGCTGCGCCGCCTCGTCCGAACCGCGCAGAAAGACCGCAAGAATTGCCGCCGCGACCGCCGGGATGAAGGTCACAATGGAAAGCAGGTTGTCCATCAGTTGGCTCCCCCGAAGATCGTCATCCAAGTCACCAGAACCGCGATTCCGATCACCATGGCAAAGGCATAGGTAAAGATGTAGCCGGATTGCGCCCGTCCGGCGATGCGGGTGAACCACGGGATGATCCCCATCGCCACACCGTTGATCGAGCCGTCGATCACGTCCCCGTCGCCACGTTTCCACAACAGATGGCCAAGCGCCTTGGCGGGCCGCACGAAGAGAAAATCAAAGATCTCGTCGAAATACCACTTGTTGAGCAGGAAGAGGTAGAGCGGGCGATTTGTCTCGGCCACGCGCCGGGGCATCGCCGGATCCCAGATATAGAACCAGACCGCCGTCAGGAACCCGATCAGCATCGCAACAAAGGGGCTGACCTTGACCCATTTCGGCGCATGATGCGCCTCATCCATCACGTGATTGTCGGGGTGCATGAAGATGGCCCCTTGCGGTGCCGTGGCATGCGCCATGTCGGCTACGGCCTCGTGCCCCTCTTGGGTGGCCGCTTCAGCATGACCCGTGCTGGCCTCGGCATCCGCCTCCGCACCATGCCCTTCAGAGGCCTCGGCGTGATGCGCTGGGATTCCAAAGAACTTGTTCACGGCCTCATGGCTGCCAAAGAAGCTGTTGTACCAGACCATCCCGGCAAAGACCGCGCCAAGCGCCAAGACACCCAGAGGCACCAGCATCACCATCGGGCTTTCATGTGCGTGCTCATGCGTGTGTTTGTCGCCGCGCGCCTCGCCAAAGAAGGTGAGGAAGATCAGACGCCAGCTGTAAAAAGAGGTAAACAGCGCCGCAATAACCAACATCCAGAAGGCATAACCGCCTTGTGTCCCCGCCCAGGCACTCTCGATCACAGCATCCTTGCTGAGGAACCCGGCAAAACCGATATGGGTGAGCGGAATGCCCACGCCAGTGATGGCCAGCGTCCCGATCATCATTGCCCAGAACGTATAAGGCAGCTTTTTGCGCAGACCGCCATAGTTGCGCATGTCCTGCTCGTGATGCATCCCGTGGATGACCGAACCCGCGCCCAGGAACAGCATCGCCTTGAAGAAGGCATGCGTGAAGAGGTGGAACATCGCCACCGAATAGACGCCCACGCCAGCGGCCACGAACATATAGCCAAGCTGCGAGCAGGTCGAATAGGCGATCACGCGCTTGATGTCATTCTGAACCAGACCCACTGTCGCGGCAAAAAACGCGGTCGTGGCCCCGAGGAAGACGACAAAGCTCATCGCCTCGGGCGCGTATTCCATCAGCGGCGACATGCGACACACAAGGAAGACACCCGCTGTCACCATGGTCGCCGCGTGAATGAGCGCCGACACCGGGGTCGGGCCTTCCATCGCGTCCGGCAACCAAGTGTGCAGGAACAGCTGCGCCGATTTACCCATCGCGCCCACAAAGAGCAGGAAGGCAATCAGATTGGCCGCGTTCCATTCGGTCCACAGGAACGTCAACTGCGTTTCCGCCAGCATCGGGGCCGCGGCAAAGATGTCGTCGAACTTGATCGAGTCCGTCAGGAAGTAGAGCGCCATGATGCCAAGCGCAAAACCGAAATCCCCCACCCGGTTCACCACGAAGGCCTTGATCGCGGCGGCATTGGCACTGGGTTTGCGGAAATAGAAGCCGATCAGCAGGTAAGAAGCAACGCCCACACCTTCCCAGCCAAAGAACATCTGCAAGAGATTATCCGACGTCACCAGCATCAGCATCGCGAAAGTGAAGAACGACAGATAGGCAAAGAACCGCGGCCGATAGCTCTCGTTCTCGCGGAAATTGTCGTCATGCGCCATGTAGCCCATGGAATAGAGATGAACGAGCGCCGAGACGGTGGTGATCACGATGAGCATGATCGCGGTCAGCCGGTCCCGCCGGATCGCCCAGGCTGTATCCAGCGTGCCCGACTGTACCCAGTCGAGGATATGCACCTGATGCGTGACGCCGTCATGCCCCAGAAATACAATCCAGCTTAGGATACAGGACAGGAACAACAGTCCGGTGGTCAACCATTGCGCGCCCTTGTCGCCAAGGATGCGCCAGCCAAAACCCGCTAGAAGCGCGCCCACGAGAGGCGCGAAGAGGAGAGTGGTTTCCATGGCTTCAGCCTTTCATCACATTGGCGTCTTCGACGGCGATCGTGCCGCGATTGCGGAAGAAACAGACAAGAATTGCGAGGCCGATGGCGGCCTCTGCGGCAGCGACGGTCAGCACAAAGAGCGTGAACACTTGCCCTACCATGTCCCCCAGATGCGCCGAAAACGCCACAAGGTTGATATTCACCGAAAGCAGCATAAGTTCGATGGACATCAACAGGATGATGACATTCTTGCGGTTCAGAAAGAGGCCAAAGATGCCGATGACGAACAGCGCTGCCGCCACCGTCAGATAATGTTCAAGTCCGATCATCGTTTCACCCTCTGACCCTCAATCTTCTTCTTTTCACGATGCGCAGGACGTACGCGCCCAACAGCATCTTAACACTCCAAATCGCGGCCAACCCCGCCAGCCCGACGGCAGACACCGCGTGATGCAGAAGCTCCGCCATCAGAGCCCCTGCCCCGGTTTCACGTCCCTGAGCTCCATCGCCTTGGCAGGGTCGCGATACATCTGCGCCAGCACATCCTGCCGCTTGACGTCCGTCCGGTGCCGCAGCGTCAGCACGATTGCGCCGATCATCGCCACGAGCAGGATCAGCCCCGAAAGCTGGAACAGGATGAAATATTGATCATAAAGCAACAGCCCCAAGGCGGCGGTATTCTCGACCCCATCGGGCGTCACTGCGCGGCGCGCGGCCTCAGCCCCATCCGCCATCTGCCAATTGCCGAACGCCAACCCGAATTGCATGAGCAGGATCACCCCGATCAACAGAGCCAGCGGCATGTATTTCGCCATTTCCGCCTTCAACTCGGCGAAATCAACATCAAGCATCATCACCACGAAGAGGAAAAGCACCGCAACCGCGCCCACGTAGACGATGATGAGCAGCATCGCCACAAACTCGGCCCCCAACAGCACGAACAGCCCCGCTGCGCTGATAAAGGACAGGATCAGCCACAGCACCGAATGCACCGGGTTACGGCTGACAACCGTCATCAACCCGCCGGTCAAGAGCGACACTGCAAAGAGATAAAAGGCCATGGCCGCAAACGTCATTTGTCTTTTCCTTCCTTGTCGCCTTGGTCCATGACCTCACGGGCGAAATCCATGGCGCGCGTCATCGAGGGGATACCGGCGAACATCGCCATCTGTGCGATGGTCTCGGCAATCTCGTCGCGTGTCGCCCCGGCCTCAAGTGCATGGCGCACGGTCATGCGGATTTGCGTGTCGCTCTGTGCGCCCAGCATGGTCAACCCCGCAAGCGTCAAGAGCAGGCGCGTCTTGGCATCCAGCCCCTCCTTGTTCAACCCCTTGCCAAAGCTCATTTCCATGAAATCCTTGGGCATGGTCGGCCAGAGGGTCTCGAACCCTTTGGGCGAAAAGGATTCAAGCGCCGGGTTGAGCGCCTTGGCCATTTCCTGAGCCTGACGCATCATCATCTCGAAGGGGTTGGTGGGATCGCTCATCGGTAGGGTGCATCCATCTCGAGGTTGCGGGCAATTTCGGCCTCCCAACGGTCGCCATTGGCCAAAAGCCGCGCTTTGTCATAGAACAATTCTTCGCGGGTTTCGGTGGCGAACTCGAAATTCGGCCCCTCGACGATGGCATCCACGGGACAGGCCTCCTGACAGAAGCCGCAATAGATGCATTTCGTCATGTCGATGTCATAGCGCGTGGTGCGGCGGCTGCCGTCGTCTCGGGGTTCCGCATCAATCGTGATGGCCTGCGCCGGGCAGATCGCCTCGCAGAGCTTGCACGCGATACAGCGTTCTTCGCCATTGGGGTAGCGGCGCAACGCATGTTCGCCCCGGAACCGCACCGAAAGCGGGCCTTTTTCATGCGGATAATTCACAGTGGCCTTGGGCGCGAAAAAGTATTTCAACCCAAGTTTGAACCCTTTGAAGAAGTCGGAGAGCAGGAAATACCCCGCCGCGCGTCCGTAATCTATCTTGGTCATGGATCAGCCTCCAATCGCCCAGCGGGCCCAGAAGCCGCCCAGCACTTCGAATTTCGCAAGAAACGCCACGATCACTACCCAGCCCAAGGACATGGGCAAAAACACTTTCCAACCGATCCGCATCAACTGATCGTAGCGGTAGCGCGGCGTGATCGCCTTGACCATGGCGAAGAGGAAGAAGAAGAACGCCATCTTGGCGATCATCCACAGCACGCCATCCGGCAGCCCGGGAATGGGCGAGAGCCAGCCGCCAAAGAACAAGAGGCTCATCAGCGCACACATCAGGAAAATCGCGATATATTCCCCCGCCATGAACAAGAGGAACGGAGTCGAGGAATATTCCACCTGATAGCCTGCCACCAGTTCCGATTCTGCCTCGGGTAGGTCGAAGGGCGGGCGGTTCGTTTCGGCCAAGGCACTGATGAAGAACAGGAACACCATCGGCAGATGCGGCAACCAGTACCAGCCAAAGAACCCATAGGCGGTGTCCTGCGCGCCGACGATGGCACTGAAATTGAGAGAGCCCGTGGAAATGATCACGCCAATGATGATCAAACCCAGAGACACCTCATAGGAAATCATCTGCGCCGCCGACCGCAACGAGCCAAGGAAAGGGTATTTGGAGTTCGACGCCCAGCCCCCCATGATCACGCCATAGACCTCAAGCGAGGACACGGCAAAAACAAAGAGCACCGCCACGTTGATATCGGACAACACCCAGCCGTCGTTCATCGGGATCACGGCCCAGGCCAGCACCGCCAGTACGAAACTCGTCATCGGGGCCAGCATGAACACCGCCTTGTCGGCCCCCGCCGGCACGACGACCTCCTTGACCACGTATTTCAGCGCGTCTGCCACGGTCTGCAAAAGGCCCCAGGTGCCCACCACATTGGGCCCCCGGCGCATCTGCACAGCGGCCCAGATCTTGCGGTCGCCATAGACGAGGAACAAGAGCGAGACCATCACAAAGCCCACCACCGCGAGGCATTGCGCCAGGATTATCACAAACGTTCCCAGCGGGGTTGTAAAGAATTCAGCCATCAGGTCCTCACACCATCGGTATTCCGTTTTCCGCACAATTTGCGGCGACGACTTCAGCGTCGATTGTCAGTAGCCCTCGGGGCAAGGCCGCCGAGATCGTATAAACCGCATCGCCCTGCCAGATGCCAGCCTCTTCCGAGACACTTGTGCGCAGGTGACGCGCAAATCCGTAACCCCGGATCAGCGCATATTGCGCGGCGGCACATTCGGCATAGCGCTCTACGTCGCCAGCATCACGCGCGCCACCCATGCTGACGTGAAAATTCACCAGATCCCCATCCAGAAGCCGCGTCTCGATCCCGCGATACTCGGGCGCAAAGGGCACGGGTGCCGTGCTGTCCGCACAGCCCGCCAGCCCGAGCGCCAGAGGCGATATGACGGCCATGACCATCCTCACTCTGCCGCCATCGGCTGCGTGCCGCGTGCCTTGGCATTGGCGCTCAGTTCCGCCATCAGCTCGCTGGCACGGGCAATCGGATTGGTCAGGTAGAAATCCGCGATGGCCAACCGGAAATCGGCCTTGCCAAGCGCATCCTTTTCCAACGGCTGCCAGTCATTTTCCGGAACCTGATCCACCTTCTTCAGATGCGGCACCGCCTTGACCAGTGCCTGACGCAACTGGGCGATGCTGTCATAGGGCAACACGGCCCCCAATTCCCCGGAGAGCGCACGAAGGATCGCCCAGTTTTCCTTGGCTTCACCCGGGGCAAAGCCCGCGCGCAGCGCAAGTTGCGGACGGCCTTCGGTATTCACGAACAGGCCCTGCTCCTCAGTATAGGCCGCCCCCGGCAGGATCACATCCGCGCGGTGCGCGCCCCGATCGCCGTGGCTGCCCTGATAGATCACGAAAGGTCCCGCCGCGATCTCGACCTCGTCCGCGCCGAGGTTATAGATCACATCCGCGCCCTCAATCGCGGCATCGAGCCCGCCTTCCGTCACGGCGCCCACATCCATCGCGCCCACACGACCCGCCGCCGTATGCAGCACCAGCATTCGCCCGGACAGCGCCATCGCGGCAGCCAGAACCGCCGCGCCATCGGCCTCGCGCAGTGCGCCCATACCGACGACGACAATCGTATCCTCAGGCACGTTCAGCCCCTCAAGGGCGGCACGATCCGTGCCGGCATGGGTATATTCATAGGTCAGATCGACCTTTGGACCGACCAGCGTGATGTTGGCCCCCTTGATCCAAGCCTTGCGCAGACGCGCATTGAGCACCGGTGCCTCAACCCGCGGATCGGTGCCGATCAGCACCACATTCCTGGCCGTGTCCAGCTCTTCGATAGCGACATTGCCGACATAGCCGCTGCGGTTGCCCACAGGCAGCCGCGCCTTGTCGGTGCGGCATTCCACGGTCCCGCCCTGCCCTTCGATCAACCCCTTGAGGGCAAAGGCCGCCTCGACAGGAACCAGATCGCCCACGAGACCCGCCAGCTTCTTGGCACCCTTGATCGCCTCCGCCACCTTGGCCAGGGCCTCGGGCCATGTGGCCACGCGCAGCTTGCCGTTCTCGCGGATATAGGGCCGGTCCAGACGCTGCCGCCGCAACCCATCCCAGACAAAGCGCGTCTTGTCGGAAATCCATTCCTCGTTCACGCCGTCATGGTTACGCGGCAGGATGCGCATGACCTCGCGCCCCTTGCAATCCACGCGGATATTGCTGCCAAGCGCGTCCATCACATCGATGGTCTCGGTCTTGGTCAACTCCCAAGGGCGCGCGGTAAAGGCATAGGGTTTGCTCACAAGCGCACCCACCGGGCACAGGTCGATGATATTGCCCTGCAGATTGCTGTCGAGCGTCTGACCCAGATAGCTGGTGATCTCGGCATCCTCGCCGCGCCCGGTCTGGCCCATCTGCATGATCCCAGCCACCTCGGAGGTGAAGCGCACACAGCGCGTGCAAGAGATGCAGCGCGTCATATGTGTCTCGACCAGGGGGCCAAGGTCCAGATCCTCGCTCGCCCGCTTGGGCTCGCGGTAGCGGCTGAAATCCACACCATAGGCCATGGCCTGATCCTGCAAGTCGCACTCGCCGCCCTGATCGCAGATCGGGCAATCGAGCGGATGATTGATGAGCAGGAATTCCATCACCCCCTCACGGGCCTTCTTGACCATCGGACTGTTGGTCTTGACCACCGGCGGCGTGCCGTCCGGACCGGGCCGCAGGTCCTTGACCTGCATCGCACAGCTTGCCGCAGGCTTGGGCGGGCCGCCGACGACCTCAACAAGACACATCCGGCAATTCCCGGCAATCGACAACCGCTCGTGGTAGCAGAACCGTGGCACCTCGACCCCGGCCTGCTCGCAGGCCTGGATCAGGGTCATCGCGCCCTCGACCTCGATCTCGTGATCGTCGATGATGATCTTGCGTAGGTCAGACATGGTATCTCACTTTGCTTTCAGAAACTTGCCGATCGGGCTCTGCTTTGCGATTTCGGCGCGACCTAGATCGCACAGGCTCGGCTCGTCGTTGGGCATGGCACCCTGCGACCGGATATAGTCGTCACTGCGCCCGCGAATCTTGCGCTTTTCGTCCTTGTCCGAGATGTAAGCCTCGATCTCGTCTTCGGTGTAGCCGCGCGACTGCGCCTCATCCTTAAGCGCGCGCATATAGGCAAGGGCGGTAAAGACACGCGGCGAGATGTCGCCGCAGCGTTTGCGGATTTCATCCGCGACAGCCATATAGAACAGGCCCTGGTTGATATCGGCCTCTTGTGCCAGCGACCCGGCGCTGGCCGAGGCCACGCCACCCGAGGCCCCCAAACCAAGGCTCAGAACAAAAGACAGGATCACACGCATCGGATCATTCCTTTCATATCAGTGTGGGGGCAGGCCATCGTGGCTCGCCCATCTGCATCGCAGATGGGTTCCACGCCGCCTGCTATGCAATAGCAGGCGGGCCAAACCCCTGATATGAAACGGTTTATGACCATATGATGCAGCGTCCCGTTACCGATACCGTATCCCCGGACCGCGCATAGACCGGCCCTTTGCCCCCCTCGGGCACACCCACCCAAGCAATTTCGGAGGTGCCGAAATTGTCCAGGCAATAGCGTGTCGCCTCATAGAGCGCCGCCTGCTGTGCCCCCTCGATGCCCCGCCCGGCCCGCCGCACAGAAGCCGTGAAATTACGCCGATCCTGCTTTTCCGCTCGCGCCTTGCCGGGATAGTAATTGCCGTTGAACAGCACCCGCTCTTCGCGCTCGGCACAACCAGCCAGCACAGTCAACGCGATCAGCACCAGCCCCGCGCGGCGATATGATGCAAGCGCCCTCATTCCGCCGCCACAGCGCTCACGCGGCCAGTGCGCTTGGCCTTGATCCGGTCCTCGATCTCGTCGCGGAAATTGCGGATGAGGCCCTGAATGGGCCAGGCCGCCGCATCGCCAAGCGCACAGATCGTGTGGCCCTCGACTTGTTTGGTCACGTCGAGCAGCATGTCGATTTCCTCGACCTCGGCCTCGCCGCGCACCAGACGATCCATCACCCGCATCATCCAGCCGGTGCCCTCGCGACAGGGCGTGCACTGACCGCAGCTCTCATGCTTGTAGAATTTCGACAGACGCCAGATCGCCTTGATCATGTCAGTCGACTTGTCCATCACGATCACCGCCGCCGTGCCAAGACCCGACCGCTGCTCGCGCAGGTAATCGAAATCCATGATCGCCTCGCGCATGAATTCACCGCGAATACAGGGCACGGACGACCCCCCGGGAATGACGGCCTTGAGGTTATCCCAACCGCCGCGAATACCGCCGCAATGTTTCTCGATCAACTCCTCAAAGGTGATCGACATCGCCTCTTCGACGACGCAAGGGTTGTTCACATGGCCCGAAATCGCAAAGAGCTTGGTGCCCGAATTGTTGGGCCGGCCAAAGCCTGCAAACCACTCGGGCCCGCGCCGCAGGATGGTCGGCACCACGGCAATCGATTCCACGTTGTTCACCGTCGTCGGACAGCCATAGAGACCCGCACCCGCCGGAAACGGCGGCTTCATCCGGGGCATGCCCTTCTTGCCCTCAAGGCTTTCCAGCAGCGCGGTTTCCTCGCCGCAGATATAGGCGCCCGCCCCGTGATGCAGATAGATGTCGAAATCCCAACCGGATTTGCAGGCGTTCTTGCCCACAAGCCGCGCCGCATAGGCCTCGTCAATCGCGGTCTGAAGCGCCTCTTTCTCGCGGATATATTCCCCGCGAATGTAGATGTAACAGGCATGCGCGTTCATCGCGAAGCTGGCGATCAGACAGCCCTCGATCAGCGTATGCGGATCATGGCGCATGATCTCGCGGTCCTTGCAGGTGCCGGGTTCGGATTCATCGGCATTGACCACCAGATAGCTTGGCCGCCCGTCGCTTTCCTTGGGCATGAACGACCATTTCAGACCCGTGGGAAAGCCCGCACCGCCGCGCCCGCGCAGGCCGCTCGCCTTCATCTGGTTCACGATCCAATCGCGACCGTTCTGCAATATCTTGGCCGTGCCATCCCAATGCCCACGCGCCAAGGCCCCCTTGAGGCTGCGATCATGCATCCCGTAGAGATTGGTAAAGATACGGTCCTGGTCCTTGAGCATTCCGCTACCCCTGATTGTCCCGGCGCATGCGCCAGATTTGATAAGTCACCACCAACGCCCAGAAAAAGGCGGCAATGGCGGCCAGATCGAACAGAAAGACAAACCGGATCGGCCATCCCATCTGTGCGCCCAGCCATTGCGCAGCCATCCAGATCAGCATGGTCGCCGCAATCACCACACCCACGGTGCGGCCCTTGCGTGCCATTAGCCGGTCTTTGTCCTGACTGCGCATCGCTTGCATCATTCCTCGTAAACGCCGCCCGATGCGACGCGTTTGGAAAACTCTGTCTCGCCACCAGCGGCGAGGGTCTTGGCCTGCTCGACCCAATTGTCGCGGCTCACCCGGCCTTTGAACCCTTTGAGGTTCTCGTCCACCCATGCCACCTCTGCCGCCGTCCAGCCCGCGATCTGGTCAAAGTGGTAAAACCCCAACTCGTTACACAGCTCCTCAAGCTTGGGGCCCACCCCCTTGATCTGCTTGAGGTCATCCGCCGCCCCCCCGCGCGGAGCCGAAAGCGCTGCGGGCTTCGTGCCCATCTCCGCGCCTTCTGACGCCGCCTCCGTCTTCGTCTCAGCCACAACCGCCGCCGATTGCGCCGGGGTTGCCACCGGAGAGGATACCGGCGCGGGCGCCTCGTCCTCGACATCCGGCGCCTTGTAGCCGGTGATCCCCGTCACGCCCCGCAACGTCGCCTCGACATCACGCGCCTCGATCCCGCGATCGTCGGGGCGATACCCGGTGCAGACCAGACCCGAGATCACGAGGCCAAAGAACACCGCAAATGCCACTCCCAACAGCAACGCGGCAAAGACCCCGACCGCTTCGGCTGTGGACCAGACCACCAGAACCCCGGACAAGAGCGCGAGGCCCCAGCTTATGATCTGGCAAGTGCTCAGTTTCGACGTATCAGACATGACAGTAACCCCCTGTTGTGTTCAGACAGGCGTATTCAGTAAACGCCACCTTTCTTGGCACGGGCAGAGAACTCCGTCTCTTTGCCGTCCGCCAGCAACTTTGCCTGCTCAACCCAGTTGTCCCGGCTGACCCGTCCCTTGAAACCCTCAAGGTTCTGATCGACCCAACTGATCTCTTCTTCCGTCCATTTCGCAATCTGATCGAAGTGGTAAAAGCCCATGCTGTGCAATAGCTGCTCCAACTTTGGGCCAACCCCCTTGATCATCTTGAGGTCATCCGGACCGCTCTCGCGCGCAGCGCTCAGCACCTCGGGCTTTTTGCCGGGTGAAGCCTCGGCTGCCGCTTTCGCGGGCTTGGCCGCCGGCTCCGCATCCGGTTTCGCCGTCGATTTGGCCTGCGCCTCGGCCTTGGTCGCACCGGTCGCATCTGCGGGCGTGCCCGCTGCCACCTTGGTCACAATGGCCACCGGCTCGGCGTTCTGCTTGACCGCCGAAGGGGCGGGTTTGTGCATCGCCCCCTTGTCGCGCCACGGCGTCAAGAGCGGCACCTCGGTGCCATCAATCCGCTTGACCGTGTCGCCGATATCCACCGCCGCCTGCGCGCTGGCGTTATACTGCGCGCGACCGCTGTCGAATTCCTTGAGGCTGGTCAGCCCCGATTTCGGCTCGGCGGCATAACGCCCATTCTGCGGCCCCGGCACCGGCACCTTGCCTGCCGCCAACTCGTCGATGATCTCCGCGAACCGCGCGGCGGTCAGATCTTCGTAATAATCCTTGCCGATCTGCGCCATGGGGGCATTGGCGCATGCGCCCAGACATTCGACCTCTTCCCAGGAAAACTTGCCATCCGCCGACAATTCAAACGCCTTGGGCGCGATCTTGTCCTTGCAGACCGCAATCAGATCCTCGGCACCACAGATCATGCAGGTTGTCGTGCCGCAAATCTGGAAATGCGCCACACTGCCAACCGGCTGCAATTGGAACATGAAATAGAATGTCGCCACTTCCAGCGCGCGGATGTAATCCATGCCCAGCATGTCCGCCACATGCTCGATCGCCGGACGGCTCAACCAGCCCTCTTGCTCTTGAGCCCGCCACAAGAGCGGGATGATCGCGCTGGCCTGACGTCCCTCGGGATATTTGCTGATCTGCCCCTCGGCCCAGGCCTGATTGGCGGGGCTAAAGGCAAAGCTCTCGGGCTGTTGATGATAAAGGCGACGTAGCATTCTCAGGCACAGGCTCCTGTAGTCAGTTTCACGCCCCCATCAGGCAGCCGAACGGCCCCGCCCGAGGACAGTTTATAGGCGGTTATATCCAGCAATTGTTGCCGCTCTAGCCCGGTCTGGATTTCGGCAGCCAGATAGTCGGGCTCGGTCACAAGCTGGCATCCAAGCGACTTTGCCGCCGCATCATAGCGCGCGATGCCCTCTTGGCCCACACCCTCTGGCGGCAGGGCACAGCCTGCAAGAAAACCAAACGCGGCCAGTGCCGCAATCCGTACGGTGATCATTGCGAACACACCTCTTCTGAAAGCGAGAGCGAGTCATCCGCGGTGTTCATCACCGCCTCTCCCTCTTGCAACATCTTGCCAATGACCGGGCGCAATTCCTTGGTGGTGAACCCGGCCGCCGGTAATTGGCTATCGGCCTCTGCCCGGCTCAGACGACACCCGGCGCTTTTCATGTAAGCGATGAAATCGGCACGCAGCTCGTCGGGCCCACGTTGCGGCGCGGTGATCTCGGGGTTGCTGGCGATCATATCCGCCGACAGGCCCTTGAATTTCTCGCACAGGCTCGGCTCCAGAAATACCGCCTTTTGATCCGCAGACACACGGATTTCCGCCATCCGCTCCATCTTGTCCATCAAGAGCTGGACCTCGGTCATCTCAACGCCCACACGCGGCAACAAGAGCTTGGCCTCGTCGATGGTCATCACACAATTATTGTCGGCAATCGCAGCAAAGAAGCGTTCGCGCCCCGAATAATCCAGCTTGCCACCACAGACACCGCCAAAGACCACAAGCTGCCCATCGAGGATGCGCGCGCGCTCTTCGCTGACGAGTTGCTCGGTGATGGCCTTGGTCTCGTCCTTGTCGGCGAATCCTGCCTCGGGCATCACCTTGTCGGCCTGATAGGGCGACATGCGACAGCCATACTGCGCCATGACTCCCACGAATTCCTCGATCCGTTCCGAGGACACAGCTTGCGCTTGGGCCATGACCGGCAAGGTACAAAGCACCAGTGTAACCAAACCCCTCATCCAGCCTGCCCCATCGCCAAACTCGCCACTAGAACCACGATCAGCGCGGCAACGCCTGCGCCGATATGCTTGCCCACTGCTTGCCCCGCTCGCGCGTAAATCCAGGCATCGTGAAAGGCCATATAGGAAAAGGCTGCAAAGAGCAGCGCAATCGCCTTCAGATCCCCATAGAGGGTCGCGCCCAACGCAAGCACCAGCATCGCGACATAGCGATTGGCCATCACCTGCGGCAATTGCTCGGCGCGATGGGTTGTGGCCACCATCCCTGCCACTGGGTCGCGCAGGAAGAGCGCGGCCAAAGCCCCCGTCACCAGCACCCCCGCGCCCGAAAGCGCTATGGCAAGGCTTGCCCAGCTCATTACCGGTCGATCTCCCCAAAGACGACATCCATCGTCCCGATGATCGCCGCCACATCGGCAAGCTGATGGCCCTTGGCGACATGATCCATCGCCTGCAGATGCAGGAAGCCCGGAGCGCGCAGCTTGGCGCGATAAGGCCGGTTGGTGCCATCCGCCACAAGGTAGACCCCAAATTCCCCCTTGGGCGCCTCGACCGCGGCGTAAACCTCGCCGGCCGGAACATGGAACCCTTCGGTATAGAGCTTGAAGTGATGAATCAGCGCTTCCATCGAACGCTTCATCTCACCACGCTTCGGCGGGGTGATCTTGCCCCGCGCCAGAATATCGCCTTGGCCCTCGGGCGCGCGCAGCTTGGCAATCGCCTGATGGATGATACGCAGAGATTGGCGCATTTCCTCCATCCGGCACAGGTAGCGATCATAGCAATCGCCATTCTTGCCGACGGGCACAAGGAAATCGAACTCGTCATAGCATTCATAGGGCTGCGACCGGCGCAAATCCCAGGCCATGCCAGAACCGCGCACCATCACACCGCTAAAGCCCCAGTCGAGCGCCTCTTGCTGACTGATCACGCCGATATCGGCGTTGCGCTGCTTGAATATCCGATTCTCAGTCAAGAGACCGTCGATGTCATCCAGCACACTCGGGAATTCATTGGCCCAAGTCTCGATATCGTCGATCAACTCGGGCGGCAGGTCCTGATGGACGCCGCCGGGACGAAAATAAGCCGCATGCAGACGCGCGCCACAGGCCCGCTCGTAAAACACCATCAGCTTTTCACGCTCTTCAAAGCCCCAGAGCGGCGGCGTGAGCGCGCCCACGTCCATCGCCTGCGTGGTGACGTTCAAGAGGTGGTTCAGGATCCGACCAATCTCGCAATAAAGCACGCGGATCAGGCTCGCGCGGCGCGGCACCTCGACGCCGGTCAGCCTTTCAATGGCCAGACACCAAGCATGTTCCTGGTTCATCGGCGCCACGTAATCCAGCCGGTCGAAATAAGGCAGGTTCTGCAGGTAGGTGCGGCTTTCCATCAGCTTCTCGGTGCCGCGATGCAGCAGGCCAATATGCGGATCGCAGCGTTCCACCAATTCCCCGTCCAGCTCCAGCACAAGACGCAAAACGCCATGCGCCGCAGGGTGTTGCGGACCAAAGTTGATGTTGAAATTGCGAATCTTCTGCTCGCCGGTCAGGGCGTCATCGAACCCTTTGGTGCCGTCCATCATTTCGCCCCCTTCTCATCCCCCGGCAGGATGTATTCGGCACCCTCCCACGGGCTCATGAAATCGAACTGCCGATATTCCTGCACAAGGCTCACCGGCTCATAGACGACGCGCTTTTGCACCTCGTCATAGCGCACCTCGGTATAGCCCGTGGTCGGGAAATCCTTGCGCAGCGGATAGCCGCGAAAACCGTAATCGGTGAGGATGCGGCGCAGGTCGGGATGCCCGGTAAAGATGATGCCGAACATGTCGAACACCTCGCGCTCGAACCAGTTGGCCGCCGGATAGACCTCGCAGAGCGAGCGGATCATGTCCTCCTCGCGGATCGCCACGCGCAGGCGGATGCGATGGTTCTGATACATGCTGAGCAGGTGATAGACTACGTCGAACCGCTTGGGCCGCTCGGGCCAGTCCACTGCGGTGATGTCCACCAGCGTGGAAAAGGCGCAGTTCTGATCGGTCTTTAGAAACTCCGCCAGCCCGGCGATGTTCGAGGGGGCCACATCGACGGTGATCTCGCCATGCGCGATCTGCCAACCCAGCACGCAATCGGCGCGCTTGGCCTCGATATACTCGCCCAGTTCCTTGAGTTGCTTGCTCATCTCACGATCGTCCCCGTCCGGCGGATTTTGCGCTGCAACTGCATGATCCCGTAGACCAGCGCCTCGGCCGTGGGCGGGCAGCCGGGCACGTAGATATCCACCGGCACGATCCGGTCACAGCCGCGCACGACGCTGTAGCTGTAGTGGTAGTAGCCGCCGCCATTGGCACACGATCCCATCGAGATGACATAGCGTGGCTCGGGCATCTGGTCATAGACCTTGCGCAGCGCGGGCGCCATCTTGTTGGTCAGCGTGCCGGCCACGATCATCACGTCCGATTGCCGGGGCGAGGCGCGCGGGGCAAAGCCGAACCGCTCCACATCATAGCGCGGCATCGCGGTATGCATCATCTCGACCGCACAGCACGCCAGACCAAAGGTCATCCAGTGCAAGGACCCGGTGCGCGCCCAATTGATGATATCCTCGGTCGAGGTCAGCAGGAAACCCTTGTCCTGCAACTCGGCGTTCAGCGCCTGCGTCGCCACTTCGCGATCCGGCCCTGCGGTATGGGCCCCCGTCATCACTGCCATTCCATCGCTCCTTTGCGCCACTCATAGGCGAAGCCGGCGGTCAGAACGGCCAGAAACACCATCATCGACCAGAACGACGCCATGCTCAGATCCTGAAAGGCCACGGCCCACGGAAAGAGCAGCGCGATTTCGAGATCGAAGATGATGAACAAGATCGACACGAGATAGAATCGCACATCGAACTTCATCCGCGCGTCGTCAAAGGCGTTAAAGCCACATTCATACGCGCTGACCTTTTCAGGATCGGGGTTGCGCACGGCAAGAACGACAGCGGCAAGGATAAGAACAAGGCCCAATCCTATGGCAACGGCCAGGAAAACGAGGATGGGAAGGTATTCCCTCAGCATCTCTTCCACGAGGTGGCTCCTTTCATGCGCATGGATCGGCGCATCAAGATGGCTGCATGACTATGCCGGGTTTAAACCCGCCCCGTGCAGGGGTCAACCGAGCGCGCGCAGGTTTGGCCCCCACAAACACCGGATTTTCATGTTTTGCATACGACGGTATGCTGTATGGGACGCAATTCACCCGTCCCCCCGGCACCTTACACGCCGCAACGCGGCAAATGCGCGCGACTCAGGTGGGTCTCAGCCCTGCCAACGCGGCGTGCGCCGCTCGAAAAAGGCACCGATGCCTTCGCGCGCTTCCGCCCCCTCCCAACAGGTCGTCAGCGCCGCGATGGTCATGGCAATCGTGTCCTCGTCAATACGTGGCCCAAGCGCGCGCACCAGCGCCTTGGCCTGCCCCACTGCCCCCGGTGCACACTCCAGATAGGGCGCGACCTCGGCCTCAACCGCGGCATCCAGATCGCCCTCGGGCACAGCGCGGGCCAGCAATCCAAGCTGCACCGCCTCGGCGGCATCGAACCTGCGCCCGGACATGAACACGCGCCGCGCCCTTGCCGCACCCATCCGCGCCACCACATAGGGGCCGATGGTGGCCGGGATCAGGCCCAACCGCGTCTCGGTCAGCGCCATCAGCGCGTGATCCGCGCCAATCGTCACGTCGCAGACGCTCATCAGGCCGATGCCCCCGCCAAAGGCATTGCCCTGCACCCGACCGATCAACGGCTTGGGCAGGGTATCGAGCGCGTGCAGCATCTGCGCCAGCTTGGCCGCCTCCCGCCCACGCGCATCCGGCTCCGCCTCGAACTGCTCCCGCATCCAGCCCAGATCGCCACCCGCGCAGAATGTCTTGCCCTGCGCCGCGAGCACGACCACACGCACCGCCGCGTCCGCGCCCAACGCCTCGGCGGCCCTGTGCAATTCGGCAATCATCTGCGCCGACATGGCGTTGTGCTTTTCCTCTCGCGCAAGCGTGAGGGTCGCCACTCCGCGCGCGTCGGTCTCGAGTTTGATGGTTTCAAACATCGCCCAGCTCCTTGCCTGTTTGCCGCAACCAATCCGCATAGACCCAGTTCATGCGATCCACGAACCAGATCTTCGGCACCATCATCAGGATCGTACCGAACACCGTCCACACCGCATCGAGCCGCCACAGGCCAACCGCCATGATCAAAGCTCCGGGCAGCGATGCCGCCGACAAAAGTGCTGCCCAATGCCGGTGATGGGCGGCAACCTCGTCGGGGCGTTTCAGAAACACCCGTTCCCCCAACACCCCGCGCGAGGCCCAGTTGTCCAGCGACGCAGGCGGCGGAAACGCGCGCGGATTGACCCAAACCCAGATCATCACGGCGAGCAATCCCGCCCAAGCCCAGCCGCCGACCCAGACCCTGGACCAGATCGCGAGAGCAAGAAGCGGCAGCATCGTGAAACGGGTGTAGACCGACCACGGATTAGCATGACGCGCCCAAGTGGCGCCGTTCATCCCCATCGCACGTTCGGCAACCCGGTAGATGCCGCTCATCCCCGCATCGCCCGCGCCATATCCGCCGCCCGCGCTAGCACGCCGGCATCCAGCCCGGTCTCATAGCCAAGCGTGCTGAGGCGCGCATGCACGGCCTCTGTCGCCACATTGCCAGCCGCGCCCGGCGCATAGGGACAGCCCCCGAGCCCCCCCACGGCGGCATCGAACACGCGCACGCCCTGCGCCAGCGCCACCTCGATATTGTCAAGCGCGTGACCCGACGTGTCATGGAAATGCCCCGCCAACCGCTCGACCGGCACCACCTCCCGCACCGCCGCCAGCATCGCGGCGACCGCCTCCGGCTTGCCCCGTCCGATGGTATCGCCAAGGCTGATCTCGTAACAGCCCATGGCCCAGAGCGCCTCGGCCACCCGCGCCACCTCGGCCGGGGCCACCGGCCCGTCATAAGGGCATTCGACCACGCAAGACACATAGCCGCGCACACGCAGCCCTTCGGCCCCCGCCGCCTCCATTACCGGTTCAAACCGCGCGAGGCTCTCCTCGACCGAGGCGTTGATATTGGCGCGTGAAAACCCCTCGGAGGCAGAACCAAACACCGCCACCTCATCCGCTCCTGCATCGAGCGCGTCACTCAACCCCCGCATATTCGGTGTCAGCGCGGCATACCGCACCCCCGCCGCGCGCCGGATCCCACGCAGAACCTCGGCGCTGTCGGCCATCTGCGGCACCCATTTGGGGCTCACGAAACTCGCCACTTCGATCCGCGAGAATCCTGCGCCGCTCAGGCAATCCACAAGCGCGATCTTGTCCCGCGTGGAAATGTGCCGCGCCTCGTTCTGCAACCCGTCGCGCGGACCCACCTCAAAAATCTCGACACGCTCGCCCATCACGCCCCCTCCGGCACCGGATAAAACTCCTGGATATAGATATCCTGCTCTCCATCCCGCGCCTTGGCCCGAATATAGGCAGGCCGCGCGCGCAACCGCCCCCAATAGGCCATAAGGCGCGGATAGGCGTCCAGATCGACGTAATACCGCGCCAATTCAAACCCATAGGCAAACATCACATCCGCCGCCGAAAACCCTGAAGGCAAGAGATACTCGCCGTCCATCCGCGCCTCCATCGCCGCAAGGCTCGCGCGCAGACGCGCGTTGAGCAGCTTGACAACCACTGCGGATGGCTGCGCAGGCGGGCGCAGGAACACCTGGTTGAGGTTGAGGTTTTCCAAGAGGCACCCCACCGTTTCGGCATAGGCAAACACCTCCAGCGCGCGCGCCCGCTCGGGGCTGCCGGGGGCGGGCAGCAATCCGGCCTCTGGGTAGGTCTCGCACAAGAGCTGCACAATCGCCCCACTCTCGAACCACACCGCGCCCTGACGCTCCAGCACCGGCACGCGTCCGGCTGGCGACAAGGCCAGAAACTCCGGGCTGCGCATCGACCCATCGCGGATCGAATAATACGCGACCTCATAGTCCAGCCCCAACTCCTCCAACAGCCACATAACGCGCAGCGACCGCGCCAGCGGCACATGATGCAGCCGGATCATGCGCTCTCCTCCTCCAAACGCACCAGCGCCGCACCGGCGCTCACCTGATCGCCCGCAGCGACCAGCACTTCGGCCACAACCCCGTCGCGCGCCGCCAGAAGGCTATGCTCCATCTTCATCGCCTCAAGCACCGCCAGCCGGTCGTCCTTGGCCACCGCCTGCCCCGGCGTGGCATAGACCGCCTTGACCAACCCCGGCATCGGCGCCTCGATCAAGGTGGCATCGCCCCCCGCGGCGCCTTCCCGCGCCAGAGGGTCAACCAGATCAAACGTCAGCCCATAGTGCGCAAAGACCGTGATGCGGTTGCCATCCACGGCGACGCCGGGCGCAGGTTGCCCATCCAGCCGCCAGCGCCCATCCACGCGCCGCGCTGCAACCACCGCGTCCCCCACGCGCAAATCATGGGCGTCCGCACCCAGTGTCACCAGCCGAACAGCAATTTCCGCGCCGCCATGGATGAGCCGCACCTCGCGCTCCAGCGGCGACCACAGGACAAAGCCCGCATCTGGCGGCATGTCCCCAAGAAGACCCAGACCCGCCAGCGCCGCCAAAGCCACCTCCCGCGGGCCCGCCTCGGGCACCTCCACCAGCGCTTCGAGGTCGCGCGCGATCAGCCCGGTATCCACCTCGCCCACCGCGAATCCCGCGTGCCGCGCCAACGCCCCCAGAAACCCGAGATTCGTCACCGTTCCGGCCACCTCTGTCCCCTCCAGCGCCGCCGCCAGTCGCCGGAGCGCCACGGCGCGCGTCGGGCCATGGGTGATCACCTTGGCGATCATCGGATCGTACCAGGGACTGATCTCGTCGCCAGCCCGCACGCCACTATCGGCGCGCGCCATTGCCGGGAACGCCAGATGCGAGAGCGTTCCCGTGGCCGGCAGAAACCCTTTGGGCACATCCTCGGCATAGAGCCGCGCCTCAAAGGCATGTCCGTTGATCGTCAGATCCTCCTGACGCGCGGGCAGACCTTCGCCCGCCGCCACCCGCAATTGCCACTCCACCAGATCGACGCCGGTGATGGCCTCCGTCACCGGATGCTCGACCTGAAGGCGCGTGTTCATCTCCATGAACCAGAATCGGTCGGCACGCAGACCCTCAGAACCATCGACGATGAATTCGATCGTGCCTGCCCCTGAATAACCGATCGCCTCTGCCGCGCGCACCGCCGCCTGCCCCATGGCGGCACGCACCTCGGGCGTCATGCAGGGGGCCGGGGCCTCTTCGATCACCTTCTGATGCCGCCGTTGCAGCGAACAATCCCGCTCGAAGAGATGCACGGCCCGCGTGCCATCGCCGAACACCTGCACCTCGATATGCCGGGGCTTCTGGATATATTTCTCGATCAGCACGGCAGCATTGCCAAAGGCTGTGCGCGCCTCGCCCTGCGCACTCTCCAGCGCCTCGGCAAAGCGCTCGGGCTGCTCCACCAGACGCATCCCCTTGCCGCCGCCGCCTGCCACGGCCTTGATCAGCACCGGATAGCCAATCGCCTCGGCGGCGCCCGCCAGATGCTCGGGGTCCTGGTTCGCGCCATGATACCCCAGCACCACCGGCACACCCGCCTTTTCCATCAGCACTTTCGCGGCATCCTTGAGCCCCATCGCACGTATGGCGCGCGCCGAGGGGCCGATAAAGACCAACCCCGCCGCTTCCACCGCTTCGACGAACTCGGGGTTTTCGCTCAGGAACCCATAGCCGGGATGAATGGCCTCCGCCCCCGTCTCAAGCGCTGCCGCGATGATCGCCTCACCGCGCAAGTAACTTTCAGACGGGGCCGCCCCGCCAATCCACACCGCCCGGTCGGCCAGCGCCACATGCGCCGCCCCCCGGTCCGCGTCGGAATAGACTGCCACCACCTCGACGCCCATCGCCCGAGCTGTGCGCATGACCCGGCAGGCAATCTCGCCCCGGTTCGCGATCAGGATACGTTCAAACATGGCCCGAGCCCCCGATTTTATCGTTCTTCAAATACTCAATTTCCACGACTTGCCTCATCCTGATCCCTTTCAGCACCACCCCAACCGCGCCTCGCCATCATAGGGCCGCGCCAACCCGCTTGAGATCATTTTTCGCGCCACCGGCACACCATCTGTCGAGGCGAAAATCAGAGCGCGGCCATAGTCATCGGTTCCTTCGCGAACAAACTTCAAATCCTTGGATGTCATCAGCATCCAACGCAGCGCCCATTTCGCCCGCCACGCGTCTCTGAACTCCGACGCGCATCTTGCAGAGAACAACTCAGGAGCATCGAACCCGGTCAGACGTGCCTCGATCAAGCCTCTGTTTGGGCAATAGAGACGAAGGGTATCCCCATCTGTCACGCTCACCAAACGACATCCATTATCCTGAGCCCCGACAAGGCCCATCAAACCAACCCTCGTCGTTGCAAAAACGTCCGCCCCGAGGGGCAGAAGTACCAAGGCAATTGCTCCAGCCATCATCACGCCACGTAGAAAAAACGAAGGGGCAAGCAGCCCGCGCCGCGGGGTGCGAAAGGGCGAGCGGCCGCGCGGATTTGGGGGCGTTCCAAGGTCCCATTTCGGATGTCGGCGCGCACCTCTGTAGAAACGGATGAGCTTTCCCTTGCGCATGGCCCCCTCACATCCGGAAGACGCCAAAGCGCGTCTCTTCCACCGGTGCGTTGAGGGCTGCGCGTAGCGACAGCGCCAGAACATCGCGGCTCTTGCGCGGGTCCACGATCCCATCATCCCAGAGCCGGGCGCTGGCATAGAGCGGGTGCGACTGGCGCTCGAACATCTCGACCGTGGGGCGTTTGAAGTCGGCCTCGTCCTCGGCCGACCAGCTGCCGCCCTTGCGCTCGATGGCGTCACGCCTCACCGTGGCCAGAACCCCCGCTGCCTGCTCTCCCCCCATCACCGAAATGCGGGAGTTCGGCCACGACCACATGAAGCGCGGTTGATAGGCCCGCCCCGCCATGCCGTAATTGCCCGCGCCAAACGAGCCGCCCACCACCATGGTGATCTTGGGCACAGAGGTTGTCGCTACCGCCGTCACCATCTTGGCCCCGTGCCGCGCGATGCCCTCGTTCTCGTATTTGCGGCCCACCATGAACCCGGTGATGTTCTGAAGGAAGATCAGCGGCACCTTGCGTTGGCTGCAGAGTTCGACGAAATGCGCGCCCTTCTGCGCGGCCTCCGAAAAGAGAACGCCGTTATTGGCGATGATCCCCACCGGACAGCCTTTGATATGGGCAAAACCCGTCACGAGCGTCTCGCCGAACCGCGCCTTGAACTCATCCAGCCGCGAGCCATCGACGACGCGCGCAATCACCTCGCGAATGTCGTAGGGCGTGCGCAGATCGGCGGGCACCACGCCCAAAAGCTCCTCGGGATCATAGGCCGGCTCCTCGGGGGCCTCCCACCGTAGGGTGGGTGCCAACCCACCGCCCAAAGACCCCACGGCACGCCGCGCCAGGGCGAGCGCGTGCCCGTCATCCTCGGCCAGGTAATCCGCCACACCCGACAGGCGCGTATGCACATCGCCACCGCCCAGATCCTCGGCGCTGACCACCTCCCCCGTGGCGGCCCTCACAAGCGGCGGCCCGGCCAGAAAGATCGTGCCCTGCTCGCGCACGATGATGGTGACATCGCTCATCGCGGGCACATAGGCACCGCCGGCGGTGCAGCTTCCCATCACGACCGCAATCTGTGCGATGCCTTTCGCACTCATCCGCGCCTGATTGTAGAAAATCCGCCCGAAATGGTCGCGGTCCGGGAACACCTCATCCTGATTGGGCAGGTTCGCACCACCCGAATCTACCAGATAGATGCAGGGCAGATGACATTCCTCGGCGATCTCCTGCGCGCGCAGGTGTTTCTTGACCGTCATGGGATAATAGGTGCCGCCCTTGACCGTGGCGTCGTTGCACACCACCATGCAATCCCGCCCCATCACGCGCCCCACGCCCGCGATGACCCCGGCACAGGGGGCCGCACCGTCATAAAGCCCATGCGCCGCCGTGGCCCCGACCTCCAGAAACGGGCTACCGGGATCGAGCAAGCCCGCCACCCGGTCACGCGGCAGCATCTTGCCGCGCGATACATGCCGCTCACGCGCCTGATCGCCGCCCCCCGCTGCCGCCCAATCTGCGGCCTCGCGCACCACGCGCAGCGCCTCCAGATGCCCGGCCCGATTGGCCTTGAACGCCTCGGACCCTGTCAGAACCGATGATGTCAAACGCATGAAGCCTCTCCCTGACTTGGCACGACTGTTGCTAAAATGCCGCGCACTCGCGACCAAAGACCAATTTGACCCATATCAAAGTTTTCCGAGTCGGATGGGCGCATACCCCGCCTTGTAAGAACAAGAGTGGACAGACCATGAAACATTTTACCGCCCTCACCCTTTCGGCCCTGCTTGCTTCTGCAGCAGTTCCTGCTCTCGCTCAGGAAAAAGGCGATTTCCTGCTCGGCCTCGGTCTCGGCTGGATCGAACCCGATAGCGCCACGACGACCGCTGTGGGCCGCGTCAGCGCCGATGGCGCGCTCAGCCCGACGATCACCTTGGAATATTTCATCGCCAAGAATGTCGGTGTCGAGCTTCTGGCGTCGCTGCCCTTCGAGCATGACGTGGATCTGGCCGGTGCCGGTCAGGTTGGCGAGACAAAGCACCTGCCGCCGACCCTCTCGCTGCAGTACCACTTCACCAATTCCAGCGCGTTCACCCCGTTTGTCGGCGTCGGCATCAACTACACCTACTTCTTCGATGAAAAGGGCAAAGGCCCGCTCGCCGGTGTCTCGCTTGATCTCGACGACTCTTGGGGTCTCGCGCTCCATGCCGGTGCCGATTACGCCATCAGCGAGAAATCTGCTGTGCGCCTTGACGTGCGCTACATCGACATCGAAACCGACGTGAAGGTCGGCGGCGCCCAGATCGGCAAGGTCAAGATCGACCCGTGGGTCTTCAACGTCGCCTATGTGATGAAATTCTGATCCCCTCCCAAATCGGATCGGACGCTGAGGGCTGGCCATCGCGCCAGCCCTTTTTTCATGGATGAAACACATCATGCCTGCCCCTCTGCCACGGCCCGCGCCTTGAGATCCTTGCGGATCACCTTGCCGGTGACGGTCATCGGCAGCGCGTCGAGAAAGGCGATCTCGCGCGGATAGGAATAGCCCGCGAGCCGCGCCTTGACATGCGCCTGCAATGCACCTGCCAGCACCTCTGACGGCACCTGCCCGGCCTTCAACACCACATAGGCTTTGACGATCTCGGTGCGCAGCGCATCCGGCTTGCCCACCACGCCCACCGTTGCCACCGCCGGATGGGTGAGCAGGCAATCCTCGATCTCTGCCGGACCGATACGATAGCCCGCACTCGTGATCACGTCATCCTCGCGCCCGACAAAGCGGATATGCCCATCCTCGATCACCCCCCGGTCGCCCGTGAGCAGCCAATCGCCACAGAATTTCTCCGCCGTCTCGCGGGGGCGCCCCCAGTATTCCAGCATCATCGAGGCCGACCCGCGCCGCACCGCAATCTCGCCCTCGCCGTCCGTGACGCGGCCCTTGGCATCAATCACCGCCACATCATGCCCCGGCACCGCCCGACCCAGACTGCCCGGCACCGGCGGATAGAGAGCAGCACAGGACGTGCCCACCATGTTGCACTCGGTCTGCCCATAGAATTCGTTGATCGTCACGCCAAAGGCGCGCCGCCCCCAGTCGAGCATTTCTGCGCCCAGCGGCTCACCACCGCTGGCCACGCTGCGCAATCCGTCGATTCGCGCCTCCGCCGCCTTGAGCATCCGCAAGGCGGTGGGCGGGAAAAACACATTTCTGACAGCACCTTCCGCGATGATCCTGCCGCACTCCTCGGGCGAGAACTTTGCCATCCGCGCCGCCACCACCGGCACGCCAATGGCCAGCCCCGGCATCAGCACGTCAAACAGCCCGCCGATCCACGCCCAATCCGCAGGCGTCCAAAGACAATCGCCGGGTTGACCCAGAAAATCATGGCTCATCTCGACGCCGGGCAAATGCCCGGTCAGCACGCGGTGCGCATGCAGCGCACCCTTGGGGCTGCCCGTGGTGCCGCTGGTATAGATAAGCACGGCGGGCTCTTCGGCCCCCGTGTCCACGGTTTCGAATCGTCCCGCAGGCAGTGCCTCATGCTCAGGGATAACCGGTGTCACCCCCGGCAAGGCGCGCAGCATCGCGGCCCCCTCAACATCGGTCACAACCACCTTGGCCCCCGCATCCCCCACCCGGCTGACCAGCGCATCCTCCTTGAATAGCTTGAAAAGAGGGATCGAAATCGCGCCGATCTTCCAGATGGCGATATGCGCCGCAGCACACCAGCCACCTTGACCGCGCAGCACGCCCACCCGGTCGCCCCGCCGCACACCGCGCGCGACCAGACCATGCGCCAGCCGATCCGCCATGGCCCGCAGCGCGCCATAAGTCACATCGCGCGGACCCTCACCCGAGAGGTCGATGATCGCCACACGCCCACGCTCTGCCTCGGCCCGAGTATCACAAACCTGCGCCGCCATGTTCAGCCGCGCCGGAATATCCCAGCGAAACCCGGCATAAAGCGCGTCATAAGGCGCAGACCGCAGCAAGGGGCGCATCCCGATCATGACGCGGCCCCTGCCACATTCACATGCGCCACCCGCCCATAGGCATCGACGAAATACTCATAGTGCCCACAGACCACCACAAGCCACAGATCGGCGCTTGTCGCAGGGCGCGCAGTGCAATCGCTGCGCAGCGCCCCTTGCCCTGCATCCGCAAGATACCGCGACGCGACGCGCTCGATCACCTCTGTTTCGGTCGTCAGCACCGCCCGTCCGCCCAGCAACAGGCCGATACCGGCCACCGCCGCGATCAGTGCCAGCACCGGCAAGAACAAGAGGCGGCGCGGCATGGGATCACTCCCCGAATTGGCTCGATTGCAGATAGAACAGCTGACTCGCGGTCTCGTGCAGATGACAGCTGACCGACGCCGGACCGGCCCCCGTGCCACCACCCCATTGCGACGCGACATAGGCACATTTCGCATCGCGGAACCCGATCCACGCCCGCTGCATCTCGCGCAAGGCGTCGGCCTGCTTGGGAGCATAGGACATGGCCTCGGCGTCCTGCGCCTTGAGCTTGATCATCAGCGCCTGATATTCCTCATTCAGCCACCTGTCCCAGACGGCGCGCTCGTAATCGGTGCAGGCCCCCATGCCGACGGTGGTATAGCCATCAGAGGTGGCGTTGATGCACGCCTCCGCCGCAAGGCCGGGGCACATATCGCCGCCCCCCGTCGCCAGACAGGCCTCGACCGGCGCGATGTCGAAAATCAGGCTCTGCGCCACCGCAGGCCAAGGCAGGATCAGCGCCGCTACAAGAAGCCCTCTCATGCCATCGCCCCCATCAACTCGCGGCCAACCAGCATGCGCCGGATCTCCGAGGTGCCCGCCCCGATCTCCATCAGCTTGGCGTCGCGGAAAAGCCGCGCGACGGGTGCATCGGCCAGAAATCCGGCACCGCCCATCGCCTGCACCGCCTGATGCGCCTGAACCATCGCCTGCTCGGAGGCATAGAGACAGCAGGCCGCCGCATCCTGACGGGTCACATCGCTCCGGTCGCAGGCCTTGGCCACCTCATAGACATAGGCACGGGCCGAATTCATCGCCGTGTACATATCGGCGATCTTGCCCTGCATGAGCTGGAAATTCCCGATCGGCTGGCCAAACTGCTTGCGCTCCGCGAGATAGGGCATAGTCTCGTCGAGACAGGCCGCCATGATCCCCGTGCCGATCCCCGCCAGCACGACGCGCTCGTAATCGAGGCCCGACATCAGCACGCGCACGCCCTTGCCCTCTTCGCCCAGAACGTTCTCGAAGGGCACTTCGACATCATCAAAGATCAACTCGGCCGTATTGCTGCCGCGCATCCCCAGCTTGTCGAAATGGGGCGAGGTGCTGAACCCCGTCATCGTTTTCTCTATCAGAAACGCCGTGATCCCCTTGCTGCCCGCCTCTGGATCAGTCTTGGCATAGACCACCAGGGTATCGGCATCCGGCCCGTTGGTGATCCAGTATTTCGTGCCATTGAGAACGTAGCGATCATTCCGCTTCTCGGCGCGCAGTTTCATGCTGACCACATCGCTGCCCGCCCCCGCCTCGGACATGGCCAGCGCGCCGACATGCGCGCCACTCACCAGACCCGGCAGGTATTTTGCCTTTTGCGCCTCGGTGCCGTTCAGCTTGATCTGGTTCACACAGAGGTTGGAATGCGCCCCATAGCTGAGCGAGACAGAGGCAGAGGCCCGCGCGATTTCCTCGACCGCGATGACATGCGCGAGATAGGTCATCCCCGCCCCGCCATATTCCTCGGGCACGGTAATGCCCAAAAGGCCGAGATCCCCCATTTCCCGCCAGAGCGCATGAGGAAAGGCGTTGCTGCGATCCACCTCTGCGGCCATCGGCTTGACCCGCTCCTGCGCCCAGCGATGCACCATCTCACGCAGGGCATTCACATCCTCGCCCAGATCAAATTGCATGACCGCATTGAACATCGCGCTTCCTCCTCCGAAACGGATTTATTGAACACTTGTTCATTTTATACACAGTTGCCCCCACCCGTCAATCACAAGCCTGCGCAGACCTTGGGCAGAGCACCGCCGACACGAGCCCATTTTTTAGATTTTTCAGACTTTCTCCCCTGACTTGCCATATTCAGGGTGTAATAGTTGCCTAAACCCGACTTTTGAGGCCCCTCAGAATGGCACATGCAGAGATCAAGACCGTGGTTCAATGGGCGCGGGGCACCGATTGGCGCCTCACGCTTCAGCATTCATGCCCGGATCACGCGTTGATCTGGATCACCCGTGGCCAGGGAATCGCCATCATCGACGGGGTACGGCGCGGCGTCGGCGTGCACAACGCGCTGGCCATCCCAGCCGGGACCATGTTTTCACTCGATCTTGGCAAGACCGGCTTTGGTCAGGTCTGCCTCTTGCCTGCGGGTGGCCCGATCCTGATGCCAGACCATGCCCAACACCTGCGCATCCGCGACGTAACCGGTCAGAACGAACTCACCGCCATTCTCGAGGCAATGCAGCGCGAACAATCCGCACACCGCGATTTCATGGACGAGGCGCTCAATGCTCAGGCGCGGATGCTCACCGTCTGGCTGCGCCGCGCCATGATTGCCCAAGGCCCGCAGGAACGGCCCAATTCCAGCGCCCGGTTGATGCAGGCCTACGCCGCTCTTGTGGCCCGAGATTACACCAGTGGGCGCGCCATGGCGGTCTATGCCCGCGCGCTGGGCGTGACACCCACCCATCTCACGCGCGTCTGCAAACAGGCCTCGGGCCTCACCGCCGCCGACCTTCTGACCGAACGAAGCCTGCACGCGGCCCGTGATCTGCTCGAAGCAAGCGACTTGCCGATCGGCCAAATTGCAGCGAGCCTCGGGTTTGGCAGCGCCGCCTATTTCTCGCGCTTTATACTGCAACACACGGGCCTCACCCCTTCGGCGCTGCGACAGGCCGCGGCGACGCGCAAACCGATGGCCGCAGCACACTGATCGCAAAGGATGCCGCGCGACGGGTTGCGCTTTGAGCACGCCCATTATCTAATGGTCCAGGACCGATTGCCCCGCACTCCACGAAAGCCCCCGATGCCGCGCCAGATCCCGACCGCACCGCACCCCGCCACTCTCCGCGATGCCGAGGCGTTGCGCGCAGGCCGGATGCATCGACGCGAGTTTCTGACGCGCGCCACAGCCCTCGGGCTCAGTGCCTCTGCGGCCTATGCTCTTGGCGGCCTCACACCCCCCGCCAAGGCCCAGACCACGCCGGCCCAAGGCGGCACCCTGCGCATTCAGCAGAATGTGAAACCTCTTTCCGATCCGCGCAGCTATGACTGGAGCGAACTTGGCAATCAGACCCGTGGATTCCTGGAATATCTCGTTGAATATCAGAGCGATGGCACCTTTACGGGCATTTTGCTCGACCGCTGGCAGGTGAATGAGGATGCCACCCGCTATCTCCTCCATCTGCGCGCCGACGTGACCTGGAACAATGGCGATCCCTTTACCGCACAGGATGTCGCCCGTAATATCGCGCGCTGGTGCGACACCACGGCCGAGCGCAATTCCATGGCCGGACGCTTCGCCGGGCTGATCGACCCCGACACCGGACAGGCGCGCGCGGGGACCATCACCGTGCTCGACGATCTCACCCTCGTGCTCAGCCTCTCGCAACCCGACATTTCGGTCATCGCCAATATGGCCGACTATCCCGCTGCCATCGTGCATAATAGCTATGAGGGCGGCGATCCCTTTCTCAATGGCATCGGCACGGGCCCGTTTCGCCCCGTCAGCCTCGTGCCGGGGGAACGGTGCGTGCTCGAACGCCACCCCGATCACCGCTGGTGGGGAACCGACGTATTAGGCGGGCCCTATCTGGACCGCGTCGAATTCATCGACCTCGGCCTCAACCCCTCGGCTTGGCTCGGGGCTGCGGAACGCGGCGAGATCGACCTTCTCTATGAAACCGTCGGTAATTTCATCGACGCCATGGATGGCATCGGCTGGACCCGCACCCGCACCGAGACTGCCGCCACCACCGTCATCCGCGCATCGCAGACCGCACGTGTCGTTGGCACCAACCCCTATCTCAACCGTGACATTCGCCGCGCCATGGCGCTCGCCGTCGATAACGCGATCTGTCTTGAACTGGGCTATGACGGGCGCGGTACTGTGGCCGCCAATCACCACGTCAGCCCGATCCACCCCGCCTATGCCGATATCGGCCCCGCCCCTTATGACCCAACCGAGGCGCGCGCCATCGTAGAGGCGGCAGGCCTTCGCGGCTTTGAACATGAGCTTGTGACCGTGGATGATGAATGGCAGCGCAACACCGGCGATGCGGTCGCCGCGCAGCTGCGCGACGCTGGCCTAACCGTGCGCCGCCGCATCCTGCCCGGCCCGGACTTCTGGGCCAATTGGCGCGAGTTTCCCTTTTCCGCGACCCAGTGGAACCACCGCCCGCTTGACGTGCAGGTGCTCAGCCTTGCCTATCGCTCCAACGCCGCCTGGAACGAGAGCGGCTTTGCCAATGAGGAATTCGACACACTGCTCAACGAGGCCAACCGCCTCAGCGACCCGGACCGCCGCCGCCCGGTCATGGCCCGGCTGCAAACCATCCTGCGCGACGAGGGCGTGATCATCCAGCCCTATTGGCGCGCACTCTTCAATCACCACAACGGACAAGTGGTCAACGCCGAGAAGCATCCCGCCAACGAGATTCATCTCTACAAGATCGGATTCGCCGCCTGATCTCGCGCGGACTCAGCTTCCCAGGATCACCTTGACGTAATTGCGCGTCTCTTCATAGGGCGGCACGCCTCCATGTTTTGTCACGGCGCCCGGCCCCGCATTATAGGCCGCAAGCGCCAGCCGCCACGACCCGAATGTGCGATACTGCTCCGCCAGATAGCGCGCGCCGCCTTCCAGGTTCTCGCGCGGATCATGCGGGTTGACCCCCAGATTGCGCGCGGTCTCTGGCATCAACTGCGCCAACCCAATCGCGCCCTTGTGCGAGCGCGCATCCGCCCGCCAGCCCGACTCCTGCTGCACCAGCCGCAGGAACAGGTCCTCGGGCACCTGATAGCGCCGCGCCGCCTGCTTTGCCATGTCGAGATAGGGCCCGCGATAGACACCCCGGAAAACCGGGCTCAGATCGTCCCACATCGTTGGTGTCTTGACCCGCTCCGGCTGAAGCCGCACCGAATTGTTGTATTGCTGGCGCGCGCGGGTATCGAGAACCTTGGTCTGAGATTTGAAAAGGCTAACCCGGCTCTTGCTCGAGAGCACATCCGCCTCCGCAAAACTCGGCACAACCAGCCCAAAGGCCACAAGCGCACTTGCGATCCACCGCATTCCTGTCCTGCCCCCATCCGTCTATCTGGCCGCACTATAGGCAATTCGACACGGAATTCGAGACTTCTTTTGCCGCTTTGCCCCGCATCGGCAGGTTTCGTCGCATTTAACGACAATTTTAACCTTTCCTTCACGCCGATGCGGTGGTGTAACCGTCAGACGCGAACCACGGCATGATTCAAGGAGGGCGCGATGTCCGGCTCTGTCAACAAGGTAATTCTCATCGGCAATCTGGGCCGCGACCCCGAGGTCCGGACGTTTCAGAACGGCGGCAAGGTCTGTAACCTGCGCATCGCCACCTCCGAAACATGGAAGGACCGCAACACCGGCGAACGCCGCGAGCGTACCGAATGGCACACCGTCGCCATCTTCTCCGAAGGGCTGGTGCGCGTGGCCGAACAGTATCTGCGCAAGGGCTCCAAGGTCTATCTCGAAGGCAAACTGCAGACCCGCAAATGGCAGGATCAATCCGGTCAGGACAAATACAGCACCGAAATCGTGCTTCAAGGCTTTGACGCAACCCTCGTCATGCTGGATGGCCGTGGCGAAGGCGGGGCCTCCGGCGGTGGCGGCGGCAGCTATGGCAGCGGTCAGGATCAGGGCTACGGCGGCGACTATGGCGGCGATTACGGCTCTGCCCCGGCGCCCGCCTCAGGTGGCGGCGGTGCCCGACCCTCTCGCGACATGGATGACGAAATCCCGTTCTGAAGCCCGGGCTTTAACGCGCCCTTAACGGTCCCTGCGCTCTGATCGGGCGCATGGACCTGTACCTCTGCGATCCCTCCCCGCCCCCCGGCATGGCCCCGCTGCATCAGCAGCCGCACTATGCTCGCGCGCTCCGCGCATTAGGGGTCAACGTAGAGACCATTCGCGCCACACATGGCGGCAAATCGATCGCCCAGGCGCAGGTGGTGCGCCGCAGCCTTGGCCCACTCTCCTTCACATGGATGCCGCGCGGTCCGATCTGGGCATCGGATCTACCTGGTCCTGACCGCGATGCCTTTCTCCGCGCATTGCCCCAAACCCTGCCCGGTGGCGTCTGGCTGGCCAATGCCGCCAGCGCAGACGAGGGCGATTGCCTCGCTCGCCATGGCTACCGCGCGCTCATCCCCGGTCAGACACTGGCCAACCTCGATCTTCGCCCGCCGCGCGCCGCACGGCTCGCCGCCCAACACGGCAAATGGCGCAACCGCCTGCGCCATGCTCAGGGCGCGGGGCTGGTCCTCCATGAATCCGCATTCGATCCCGCCACGCACCGGAATCTGCTCAGCCAAGAGGTCGCGCAACAGCGCGCGCGCCGATACCGCGCCCTGCCCGAGGCCTTTACGCTGGCCTATGCCGCGCAAAACCCAGGGGCCGCGCGGATCTGGTCGGCACAGCACTGCGGGCAGCATGTGGCGCATCTGCTGATCCTCACCCATGGCGACACTGCCACCTATCACATCGGGTGGACCGGCCCGGAGGGACGTCGTCGCTCGGCGCACACACTCCTTCTCTGGCAGGCCGCCAATGCCCTGGCGGATCGCGGCATTGCGCGGCTCGATCTCGGCCCCGCCGATACCACGCACGCCCCGGGCCTTGCACGCTTCAAGCTGGGCAGCGGTGCCTTGGCACAACGCCTCGGTCCGAGTATGCTGGCGCTGCCCCGTGTTACCCCCCTGTTCCCAAAGCGACACAACCACGCGGCATGATCCAACCTCAGGGGCGCTTTGCCTCTGGTCTTTCCGCGTCGCGGCGTATAGGGCGCAGGCGAACAATGTCAGGACAGCTACACCCCATGGATCTGCGCAATATCGCTATCATCGCCCACGTCGACCACGGCAAAACCACGCTCGTCGACCAATTGCTGAAACAATCCGGCGCTTTTCGGGCCAATCAGGCCGTGGACGAACGCGCCATGGACAGCAACGATCTGGAACGCGAGCGCGGCATCACCATCTTCGCCAAACCCACCAGCGTCCTCTATAAAAAGACGCGCATCAACATCGTCGATACCCCCGGCCACGCCGATTTCGGCGGCGAGGTCGAGCGTATCCTGTCCATGGTCGATGGGGTTGTCCTTCTGGTCGACGCCGCCGAAGGTCCCATGCCGCAAACGAAATTCGTGACCTCCAAGGCGCTCCGCCTCGGGTTGCGTCCCATTGTCGTGCTCAACAAGGTCGACAAACCCGATGCCGAACCCGACCGCGCGCTGAACGAATGTTTCGATCTCTTCGCCTCGCTCGATGCCAATGACGATCAGCTCGACTTCCCGCATATGTATGCCTCGGGCCGCGCCGGCTGGGCCGACCACGAGCTTGACGGCCCGCGCAAGGATCTCTCGGCGCTCTTCGAACTGATCGTCAACCACGTGCCCGCGCCCAAGCAACTCGCCCATATCGACGACGATTTCCGCATGCTGGCCACCACGCTCGGGGCCGATCCCTTTGTCGGCCGCCTGCTCACGGGGCGTGTCGAATCGGGCCGCCTCAAGGTGGGCCAGACCGTGCAGGCCCTCAGCCGCATTGGCCAGAAAATCGAACAATTCCGCGTAACCCGGATTCAGGCCTTCCGCGGCCTCTCCAGCCAGGACATCGAAGAGGCCACTGCCGGTGACATCGTCAGCCTCGCAGGCATGTCCAAGGCGACCGTCGCCGACACGATCTGCGCCCTCGCCGTCGAGGAACCGATCGAGGCGCAGCCGATTGATCCGCCCACCATCACCGTCACCTTCGGCATCAACGACAGCCCGCTTGCCGGACGCGAAGGCAAGAAAGTCCAGAGCCGGGTGATCCGCGAACGCCTGATGAAAGAGGCCGAGTCGAACGTCGCCATCAAAGTGACCGACACACCAGGCGGCGACGCCTTCGAGGTGGCCGGTCGCGGCGAATTGCAGATGGGCGTGCTGATCGAGAACATGCGCCGCGAAGGTTTTGAGCTCAGCATCTCCCGCCCGCAAGTTCTCATGCGCGAAGGCGACAAGGGCGAGCGGCTGGAGCCGATCGAAGAAGTCACCATCGACGTGGACGACGAATACACCGGCGCCGTGATCGAAAAGATCACCGGCCCCCGCCGCGGCGATCTGGTCGAAATGAAACCCTCGGGCGCGGGCAAGACCCGCATCATCGCCCATGTGCCCTCGCGCGGCCTCATCGGCTATCATGGCGAATTCCTCACCGACACGCGGGGCACGGGCGTGCTCAACCGGGTGTTCCATTCCTGGGCCCCGCACCGCGGCCCCATTCCCGGTCGGCGCGCGGGCGTCCTCATCTCGATGGAAAACGGCGAGGCGGTGGCCTATGCGCTCTGGAACCTCGAAGAGCGGGGCCGCATGTTCCTTGGCGCACAGGCCAAGGTCTATACCGGCATGATCATCGGCGAGCATAGCCGCGACAACGACCTCGAGGTGAACCCCCTCAAGGGCAAGAAGTTGACCAACGTCCGCGCCTCGGGCACAGACGAGGCCGTGCGCCTGACCACGCCCATCACCATGAGCCTGGAAGAGGCCATCGCCTATATCGACGATGATGAACTGGTCGAGGTGACACCGCAGTCGATCCGCCTGCGCAAACGCTATCTCGACCCGCATGAGCGCAAGCGCATGTCGAAAAAGGACTGACACCAATTGCCCCGGCCCTCGCGCCGGGGCTTTTGCTTTCAGGGGGCAATCATATAGCGGCCCACGGGGATCAGCCCTTCTGGCCCCCGCTGCGTCACGATGATCTCACCCGATCCCACACCAAGACCGGTCAGCGCCGTGATATTGACCTGATGCGTCACGATCAGCACGCGCGCGGTCTCTGGCAGCGCGCCGATCATCCGCAATGTCGCTTCGGTTTGCCCCTCGGCATCGCCCCGACCTGCGTAAAAGGAATCGAGCGGTGGCTGTTCCACCACCCGCCCCATATCCATCAACCGCGCCGTGTCACGCGCCCGGCACCAGTGGCTTGACCAGACGTGATCAAACGCCACCCCCGCGGCCCGTAATGCCGCCCCGGTCTCTCGTGCCTGCGCCCGCCCCCGCGCATCCAGATTGCGCTGCGTCGCACAATCGCCCAGTTGAAACGTTGCCGGATCGCCCGTCCCCGGCGCCAAGGCATGCCGCATCAAGGCGACGACACCCGGCGCCTTGAGCGCGGATATATCCGCAGCCCCGGCCAGGTTGCCCGCCACCGTCAGCCAAATTGTCAGTAAAATACGCATCGCCCACTCCTGCTTCTACGCAGGACCTAGGGCCAAGCGTCATCCGGTCCAGACTATTCCGTGATCTCGACGATCACCAATTCCCGCTCGGATGCGCCCCGCGCATGATCGAGCGCGGCCTGATACTCGGGGCTGTGGTAACAGGCCTCAGCATCCTCAACGCTCGGGAACCGCGCCACCACATTGCGTGGACGCTCCTTGCCCTCCAACTGCACGAACCGGCCCCCACGGGCGATGAATACGCCGCCATGCTTGGCAATCGCCGGTCCGGCCAGAGCGGCATAGCGACCATAGGCCTCGGTATCGGTCACGGTCACATGGGCAATCCAGAGGGCTGGCATCGCATAAATCTCCTGTCTTTTCAGTTAAATACCGTCCACTAGGACAATATCACGCTCGCTGCTGTTCAGCGCCAGAGGCAAAATGCGCCGATAGGCATCAGAGCCATACCACGCGAGGGCCGTCGCCCGGTCAGGGAATTCGATAATGACATGCCTGTCCGGGCAATTGCCCTCCAGCACCTCTTGCGCGCCCCCCTTGACCAGAAACCGTCCGCCGAATTTCTCGGCCGTGGCCACGGTCTGGCTGGCATAGGATTGGTAATCCTGCGGGTTCGTCACCGTGATCCGGGCAATGATATAGGCGCTCATCCATCCTCCCTAGGAGGTCATGACCCCCTCGATAACCCCGGTCGCCGCCGCGATCGCCGCCTCGGCCCCGTCCATGCTCGTGCCGCCGCCCTGTGCCAGGTCCGGGCGGCCACCGCCGCCCTTGCCGCCCAGTTCGGCCACCGCCGCGCGCACCATCTCCACCGCCGAAATCCGGTCGGTCAAATCCTCGGTCACGCCCGCTGCCACAGCCACCTTGCCGCCGGTATCAGCAATAAGCAAGACCGCACCAGAGCCAAGCCGCGCCTTATGCTCGTCAATCAGCGGCGGCAGATCCTTGCCCTGGACGCCCGAGAGCACCTGCGCGATGAGCTTGACACCGTCCACCTCACGCGGCGCGGCACCACCGCCCTGCCCGGCCCCGCCCGCCATCGCCAGTTCGCGGCGCAGTTGCGCCACTTCATTGGCCAAGGCCCGCCGCTCGTCCATCAGCGCCTTCACGCGCTCTGCCACATCCTCGGGCCGCGCCTTCAACTCCGAGGCCACCTGCCCCAGACGCGCCGTCTGCCCGCTCAGATAATCGAACGCCGCCGCCCCGGTCAGCGCCTCGATCCGCCGCACGCCGGCACTCGACGCCGAATCGCCAAGCGCCACAAAGACACCGATATCGCCCGTGCGCCGCACATGCGTGCCGCCACACAGCTCGATCGAATAGGTCCGCCCATCGGCGCCCTTGCCCGATCCCTCGGCCTGCCCCATCGACACGACCCGCACCTCATCGCCGTATTTCTCACCAAAGAGCGCCTGCGCCCCAAGCGCCCGCGCGTCATCGGGGGTCATGATCCGCGTCTCGACCGCCGCATTCTGGCGGATATAATCGTTGACCTCGCGCTCGACCTTCTCCAGTTCCTCGGCACTCAGCGCCTTGGTGTGGCTGAAATCGAACCGTAGCCGATCCTCGGCATTGAGCGATCCACGCTGCGCCACGTGATCGCCAAGCGCACCGCGCAACGCCTCATGCAAGAGATGCGTCGCCGAGTGATTGGCCCGGATGGCGCTGCGGCGGGTGTGATCCACCTCCAACTGCGCGGCCTGCCCCGCCTTGACCTCGCCCGTTTCCACCACGGCAACATGCACGAAAACACCTGCCACTTTCTTGGTGTCGGTCACACGCACCTGGCCACTCTCGGTCTTGAGCAGGCCACTATCACCGACCTGCCCGCCAGATTCCGCGTAAAACGGCGTCTGGTTCAACACGATCTGCACGCTTTCTCCTGCGGCCGCCACGGTCACGCGCGCCCCATCACGCACCAAGGCCACGATCTGCCCCTCGGCCCGCTCCGTGTCATAGCCAAGGAAATCCGTTCCGCCTTTTTCCTCTGCAATATCGAACCACACCGCCTGATCCGCCGCCTCGCCGGTGCCGGCCCAAGCCGCCCGCGCCTTGGCCTTCTGCTCGGCCATCGCGGCGTCAAAACCGTCGGTATCCACCTCGCGCCCTTTCTCGCGCAGCGCATCCTGCGTGAGGTCAAGGGGAAATCCATAGGTGTCATAGAGCTTGAATGCCGTGGCTCCCGGCAGCGCCGCCCCCTCTTCCAGCCCCGTCACCTCTTCATCGAGCAGGCGCAAACCGCGTTCCAGCGTCTGCTTGAACCGCGTTTCTTCCAGCTTCAATGTCTCTTCGATCATCGCCTGCGCCCGACCCAATTCGGGGAATGCCTGCCCCATCTGCGCCACCAGCGCCGGCACCAGCCGATGCATCACAGGATCCTTCGCGCCCAGCATATGCGCATGCCGCATCGCCCGCCGCATGATCCGCCGCAGCACATATCCGCGCCCCTCGTTCGAAGGCATCACCCCATCCGCCATCAGGAACGAGGTCGAGCGCAGGTGATCCGCGATCACCCGGTGATGCACCCGGCCCGGCCCGTCCGGGTCCTGGCTCGTCACATGCGCGCTCGCCTCGATCAGGCTGCGCATCAAATCGGTGTCGTAATTGTCGTGCTTGCCCTGCAACAGCGCCCCGATCCGCTCAAGCCCCATGCCCGTGTCGATCGACTGCATGTCAAGCGCCCGCATCGAGCCATCCTCGAAGCGCTCGTTCTGCATAAAGACGAGGTTCCAGATTTCGATGAACCGGTCACCATCTTCCTCGGCGCTGCCCGGAGGGCCGCCCCAGATGCTGTCCCCATGATCATAGAAAATCTCGGTGCAGGGGCCACAGGGGCCGGTCGGGCCCATCGACCAGAAATTGTCATCCGTCTTGATCCGGATGATCCGGTCATCGCTGAGGCCCGCGTATTTCTTCCAGATGCCCGCCGCTTCGTCATCGGTATGGTAAACCGTGACCAAGAGCTTGGATTTGTCGATTCCGAAATCCTTGGTCAGAAGGTCCCACGCATAGGGGATCGCCTGTTCCTTGAAATAATCGCCAAAGCTGAAATTGCCCAGCATCTCGAAAAACGTGTGATGCCGCGCGGTATAGCCCACATTGTCCAGATCGTTATGCTTGCCACCCGCGCGCACACATTTCTGGCTGGTAGTGGCGCGGACATAATCGCGATGCTCCACCCCGGTAAAACAGTTCTTGAACTGCACCATGCCGGAATTGGTGAACATCAACGTCGGATCGTTGCGCGGCACAAGCGGCGAACTGTCGACAACACGGTGATCGTTGCGCTCGAAGAAGCTCAGAAAGGTGGAACGGATTTCATTCAGCGTGGGCATGGGCATCTCTTTCCGGGGCGTGTGTGGGCCTGCGTTCCGCTGATTTAACGGGGCCGTCCGGGCATGTCCACCGCAAGAAAAAGGCCCGGGCATCGCCCGAACCTTTTGAGGTCTGTCACGATTTGCCCAAGCGGCGCTCAGGCTTCCATGATATCGCCGTCGTCAGAGCTATCGCTCATGTGGAAATCAAGCCCATGCGAGGCGCGGATCTTGTCCTCGATTTCAATCGCGAGGGCAGGATTGTCACGCAGAAAGGTCTTGGTGTTCTCACGCCCCTGCCCAATCCGCTGGTCGCCATAGCTGTACCAGCTGCCGGATTTATCGACCACGCCGGCCTTGACCCCGAGATCAATCAATTCTCCCGTCTTGCTGATCCCCTCGCCGAACATGATGTCGAATTCAACCTGCTTGAAGGGCGGTGCCACCTTGTTCTTGACCACCTTGACGCGGGTCGAGTTGCCCACCACCTCGTCGCGATCCTTGATCGAGCCGATGCGCCGGATATCCAGACGAACGGAGCTGTAGAATTTCAGCGCATTGCCCCCGGTGGTGGTTTCAGGACTGCCGAACATCACGCCGATCTTCATGCGGATCTGGTTGATGAAGATGACGGTGCAATTGGTGCGGCTGATCGACCCCGTGAGCTTGCGCATTGCCTGACTCATCAGACGGGCATGCACACCGACGCTGCTGTCGCCCATGTCCCCCTCAAGCTCCGATTTGGGTGTCAGGGCGGCCACGGAATCGACCACAATCATGCTCACCGCACCCGAGCGCACCAATGTATCGACGATCTCGAGTGCCTGTTCGCCCGTATCCGGTTGTGAAATCAGCAATTCGTCCAGATCAACCCCGAGCTTGCGGGCATAGACCGGATCAAGCGCATGTTCGGCATCGACAAAGGCGCAAACCCCGCCCTTCTTCTGCTCCTCCGCCACGCAATGCAGCGTGAGCGTGGTCTTGCCAGAGCTTTCGGGGCCATAAATCTCCACGATCCGCCCTTTGGGAATACCGCCGATGCCAAGGGCAATATCAAGGCCCAGCGATCCGGTCGATGTGGCCTCGATGTCCTTGATGACATTGTCGCCGCCCAGCTTCATGATCGAGCCTTTACCGAACTGTCGTTCGATCTGCGCCAGCGCGCTGTCGAGCGCCTTTTGCTTGTCCGCGTTCCGCTTGTTGTCCATCGAGAGAAGATCTGCCGTTGCCATTTGTTCAGCCCCTTATTCCACACCCTGTCACGGGCAGCAATCATTGCCTGCGTTCACCTCTTGTTCTCACCTCTATGCGGACAAAATGCGAACATTTCAAGAAAATTCTGGTGGCCCCACTTTCCGCTCGCAAGATTAACAAGTAGTTTACACAAGTCGAAACCGATGTAATTTCAGGGCGAGAGGCGCAAATGTTGGTGTTTTCCAAGGCGCGGTTGGTGCTCCTGTCGGTTCCCAAGACCGGCAGCACCGCCTATGAGACCGCCCTCGCCCCTTATGCCGCCATGGTCGTTTCGGCCCCGCCCGAGCTCAAACATGCGCCGGTGTTTCGCTACAACCGATTCTTTCGCCCGATGATCGAGCGGTTCTTTGACGGGCAGTTTGACATTGCAGCCGTGATGCGCGAACCGCGCGACTGGCTCGGGAGTTGGTATCGCTACCGGCAGCGCCCGGAGCTTGCCGGTCACGCCAACAGCACCAAGGGGCTCAGCTTCGATGACTTCGTGAGCGCCTATTGCACCGGCGAGCCGCCGCCCTGCGCACGGGTCGGCAGTCAGGCCAAGTTCCTGGAACCCCAACGCAGCGGGGCCCATGTCACCCATCTTTTCCGCTACGAGGATCAGGCGGGGCTGCGCAGCTTTCTCTCCGCCCGGCTTGGCGTGGCGGTCGAGCCCGCGCCGCTCAACCGCTCACCTGCCCTGCCACTTACCCTCTCGCCCCGAATCGAGGCGCGGTTGCAACGCAAATATGCCGCGGATTTCACGCTCTGGTCCGGGATCGGTGCAGGTGGCAACTACACGCCTCTGCCCGCCCGAGAAAAACCAGAGCCAGACGCGCAGACCTGAGCATCGCGCCCCTCCACCTCCGCCGTCAGCGTCACATCAACTGGCGCTGCACCGTCTCTGTCAATTCATTGAGCGAAAAGGGTTTGGGCAGGAACACCGACTGCGGAATACACGCCTGCCGGTCGCCAAAGGTTTCTTCCGCATAGCCCGACATGAACACCACCCGCGCCGCGGGCCGGCGCGTCAGCGCCTGCCGCACCCAGCCGGGCCCGTCGATGCCGGGCATCACCACATCGGTGACGAACACATCCACATGCAGGTCCGCATCGTCGAGGATCTCCAGCGCATCTTCGGCCGACTCCGCCTCGAGCACGGTAAAGCCACGCAGTTGCAGCGCCCGGCTGGCAAAGGCCCGCACCGGAGCCTCGTCCTCCACCAGCAGCACCACGCCACTGCCACGTGTCTCAGAGTGTGCCAGACGCGGCCCCTCATGGGGGCCACGTTCCTCGCCCGAATAGGCCGGAAACAGCAATTGAAAACAGGTGCCCTCTCCCGGCGTGCTGTCCACAAAGATGAACCCGCCGGTCTGCTTGACGATGCCATAGGCGGTAGAAAGGCCAAGCCCGGTGCCCTCGCCGAGACGTTTGGTGGTAAAAAACGGCTCGAACACCTTTTGCAACTTGTCCGGCGCGATCCCCGCGCCTTCGTCGATCACCTGCACCGAGACATAGCGCCCCGGCTGCACCACTGCCCGGTCCCGGGACAGCGGCTCGGTCAAGGTCACATTCTGGGTGACGATTCGAATGTCGCCCCCCGTCGGCATCGCATCGCGGGAATTCACCACGAGGTTCATCAAGACCTGTTCCAACTGTCGCTTGTCGGCGCGAATAGCCGCCAGCGTTGGATCGTGGCTGAGCGAGAGGGCGATCTTCTCCCCCACCAACCGGTTGAGCAGATGCGTGAGGTCCGCCAGGGTGTCGCGCAGATCGATCACTTCGGGGCGCAGCGTCTGCTTGCGCGAATAGGCCAGCAATTGACTGACCAAGGCGGCGGCACGGTTGGCATTCTGATTGATCTGCATGAGATCACCGAAATCGGGGTCGCCCTGATCGTGCCGCAAGAGCAAGAGGTCGCAATGCCCTGAAATCGCGGTCAAGAGATTGTTGAAATCATGCGCAACCCCCCCGGCGAGTTGGCCGATGGCCTGCATCTTCTGGCTTTGGACGAATTGCGCCTCCAGCGTCTTGAGCTCGGTCGCATCGCTCAGCACCGCGATCAAAACCGGTTCCTCCGCCTCCATCGTGCGGTTCAGCGTGACCTGCACGAACACCTCGCGGTCCTCTCGACGCACGCGCAGAAATTCGGCATGGACCGTGCCGCGCCCCGCCGCCGCATCCCCCAACCAGTCGGTGATCGACCGCCCCAACCCCTCCAGCGTATCGCCCAGGCTCAGGTCGGCCACGCTCTCAACCCCCAGCAATTCGCGCGCGGGCCGGTTCGAGAGCTGGATCAACCCCTGCGCCGAGAGCTTCAAGAGAGGGACCGGCAAGGCATCGAAAAATGTCCAGCCGTCCGGCGCACGCGCCCCCTCCTCGACTCCGGGCAAGAGGAAAATCTCACGTCGCCCCGCCGAGCCCTCGCGCACCACCACAAGGCAGGGCGCGGGGCCGTCAGGGGTGGCGATGTCATTGACCTCACCGGGGCGTAGCGGCGGCGTGACGCAAAGCCGGTCCAACGTCCGCACCCGTTCCCCCACCAGATCGCGCGCCGCAGCATTCATGAACAATACGGCGTCGCGACGGCCCAGGGTCAGCATCGGCAGGGTCTGCGCCTCGGCATCGCGCGGGGTATGCTCGGTGGATGTCTCGATCCGCCACAGAAAATGATCGGCCCCCGAGCGATGCACGCTGATCCGCAGATGCCCGCCCCGGGTCACAAGATCCTCGACCGACGCCCCCTTGGCCAAGGCACTGGTTTCCATCCGAAAGAGAATAGGGCCGGGATTGGCCATAACCTCGCGCAGCGCCCCCGCGAGCGTGGTGGCCCGGTCCGCCGCCAATAGCCGCCGCGCGGCGGCGTTGGCATGAACGAGACGCCCCTCGACCTCCGCGAGAAAGAGCGGCACCGGGTCCGCCTCGAGCATCTCCTGTGCCAGGCCCGTAACCACCTGCCGATGCCCCGCGGCGCGCTGTTTGCTGCGTGCGTTGATCATCACGATCCACAGTGCGGAAAACCCGAGCGTGGCCCCCACCAGCCAAAGCAGCCGCTGGCCCTGTCCGGGCGGCAGCAGCAGTGCCGTGACCGCAAAGAGCACCCCCGCCAGCCCCAACATGCCCGCACGCGGGCCAAGCCGCAGCGCCGCTTGCTGAAACTGCCCCCCTGACTGCGGGAAAAACGCCACGCCGTGCCCTCGCTTCACGATTCCTGCACCCTGTCTAAGGGCGAAGAGTTAAACGAGACTTAACGGCCGCCAAAACCACACGTCAAGATTGATGGTCCATCAAGAAACCCTTCTGAGTTGCGCAAGATAGAAACCATCTCCCGTTTCCGAGATCGGCCAATGCCGGCTATCACGCAGCAGCCATTCAGGATTATCACTTAAGAAACGATTGATAACCTCTTGGTTTTCCTCTTTTAAAACAGAGCATGTCGCATAGGCCAACAGCCCGCCCGATGCGATCAGGGATGCCGCCTCTGACAGAATCTGCCTCTGGATTTCGGTCAACTCCGTCAGCCGCGCGGGCGTCAGAGCCCATTTCGCCTCGGGGCTGCGCCGCCAGGTGCCACTGCCCGAGCAAGGCGCATCGCATAAAACCACGTCAAAGAGCCCCTCCGGCTGCGTGACAAGACACACCTCAGCCCCCGCACGCGCCGCCCGCAGGGGCAGGTCGCGCATCCGTTGCGGGGCCACGTCATGGGCAAAGAACGCACCGTCCACGCGCGCCGCCAAGGCCAGCGCTTTACCACCGCCCCCCGCGCAATAATCCAGCACCCGCGCGCCCTCCGGCACCTCAAGCGCCTCCATCGCCGCTTGGCTGCTGCCATCCTGAAGCTCGATCCAACCCTCGACATAGCACTGCGAGCTTGTAATTTTTCGCTCGCCGTCCATGACTTGCAGCGCGGTCTTGGCAATATCCACCGGCTGCGCAACGACGCCCTCAGCCGCCAACCGCGCCAGCGCCGCTTCGCGCGTCGCGCGCCGCGCATTCACCCGGAGCATGATCGGCGCCCGCAGGCGCAGTGCGGCGGCCGCCGCCTCCGCCGTGGGGCCCAAAGACGCCTCGAACTGCGGCCAGAGCCAATCCGGCAGATCGCGAGCGGCAGTCCCATCCGGCACACCCGCCACGCGCTCTGCCTCCGTCAGACGTGCGGGCGCATGTCCCTCACCTGTGAAAATCTCATCTGGATCAATCCCTTGCCCGCGCAAACTGCCCAGCATCAGCGCGCGCCCATCCGCGCCGCCGCCGCGCGCAGCACAAGACCGCCAACAGCGCAGCACCGAAAACACATGATCGCGCAGCGCAGCGCGATCCTTGGACCCGGCATAGCGCGCGCCCCGCGCCCAATTGGTCAGCGCCCTTTCCGCAGGCTCGCCCGCGCGGATCCGGTCCAACACCTCGATCGCGGCCGAAACCCGCGCGCCGGGAGTCATCGCCTCACCTCAAGAGTGCCGCGCAACAGCCTGAAACCCTTAGCCAATCCGATAATTCGGGCTCTCGCGAGTGATCTGCACATCATGCACATGGCTTTCCTTGAGGCCCGCGCCGGTAATCCGCACGAATTGGCAATTGTGGCGCATTTCCTCGACTGTGGCACAGCCGGTATAGCCCATCGCGGCCCGCAACCCGCCGACAAGCTGATGGATCACGCTGCCCGCAGCCCCCTTGTAGGGCACCTGCCCCTCGACCCCTTCGGGCACCAGCTTGTCGCTCGCCGCATCCTTCTGGAAATACCGATCCGCCGAGCCGCGCGCCATGGCGCCCAGACTGCCCATGCCGCGATAGGCCTTGAACGACCGCCCCTGATAGAGAATGACCTCACCGGGGCTCTCATCCGTGCCCGCCAGCATACTGCCCACCATGGCGCAGGACGCGCCAGCCGCAATCGCCTTGGCGAAATCACCTGAAAACTTGATCCCGCCATCGGCGATCACCGGCACGTCACCGGCGGAGCGCGCGCAGTCCATCACAGCGGTCAGCTGTGGCACACCCACGCCCGCGACCATCCGCGTGGTACAGATGCTGCCCGGGCCAATACCCACCTTGACCGCATCGGCCCCCGCCCCGATCAGGGCGCGCGTGGCCTCGGCGGTGGCAACATTGCCCGCCACCACCTGCACGGCATTGGTCAGCGCCTTGATCCGCTCGACAGCGCGCGCCACGCCCTCGGAATGGCCATGCGCGGTATCGATCACCACCATATCGACGCCCGCATCAATCAGCGCCTGCGACCGCTCGAACCCGGCATCGCCGACCGTCGAAGCCGCAGCCACCCGCAAGCGCCCCAGATCATCCTTGCACGCCGTCGGATTGAGCACCGCCTGCTCGGTGTCACGCAGCGTCAAGAGGCCGGTCAGCTTGCCCGACTTATCCGTTACCAGCAGTTTCTCGATCCGCCGCGCCTTCATCAGGCTCTTGGCCTCGTCGCGATCCGCGGGTTCTTGCAGGATCGCCAGATCGTTGCTTGTCATCATCACCCGCACCGGGGTGCGGTCATCCTCGGCAAAGCGCATGTCGCGATTGGTCACGATCCCGACCACGCGCCCCGTCTCATCCACCACCGGAAAGCCGGTGACGTTGTAACGGTCCTGCAGCGCCTTGGCATCGGCCAGCGTCTGATCGGGCGTGAGCGTGATCGGGTTATAGACGATCCCGCTCTCGAACCGTTTGACGCGGCGCACCTCGCGGGCCTGCTCCTCGATGGTCAGGTTACGGTGAATCACCCCCATGCCGCCCGATTGCGCCATCGAAATCGCCATGCGCGCCTCGGTCACGGTATCCATGGCCGAGCTCAAGAGCGGGATGTTGAGCGTGATGGATTGCGTCACGCGCGTCCGTGTGTCCGCCGTATTGGGCAGCACAGTCGATGCCGCCGGCACCAGCAGAACATCATCAAAGGTGAGGGCCTCGCGAATCTCCATCGCATATCTCCATGGACAGCTCGTTTGGCGCTTCCCTATTGCATGGATAGGCTTGGGGTAAAAGGGCGATTCGACCTTTTATTCCGCGCGGTGCCGCCTCTGCCGCGGCTCCGGCACCGGGTCATGGCCACATTGTCCCCAAGGGTTGCAGCGCAGAATACGCCAGCCCGCCAACAGGGCCCCGCGCAGCGCGCCGTGCTTCTCGAGCGCCTCCAGCGCATAGTGGCTGCAGGTCGGGTGATAGCGGCAATGCCAGCCCACCCAGGGACTCAGGAGCAGCCGATAGGCCCGAATGGGCAGTGCCAGCACATGCGCAAACGGGCTCATGCCTCGCCTGCCAGCTTGCGCAACGCATAGGACAGATCGCGCCTGAGCGTGTCAAAGGGCCGCGCGCCAGTCTCTTCCGCCTTGCCGATCAGCACATAATCCCAGCCGGGAATGCCCTGAACCGGCAAGAGCTCGCGCGCGAGCGCCCGCAACCGCCGCTTGGCGCGATTGCGCGCCACGGCATTGCCGACCTTCTTGGAACAGGTAAATCCAACCCGGATTGCCGGATCACCATCCCGCCGGTCTCGCCCCTGAACCAGCATGGTGCCTGTGCCCTGCCGTCGTGCCCGCGCCGCCGCCAGAAAATCGGCGCGCTTGCGCAGCACCGTCCATTTCTGCGGAACATTTGATTGCGTCGGACATGACGAAACCGCCGGGGGCGTCGTCCCTGCATCGCTGCGAGGGGCCTCCGGCGGTATCATTGTCGTCTCGTTGTCGCGTGCGCTTATGCGCAGAGCGACTTGCGACCCCGAGCGCGACGCGCGTTCAGGATCTTGCGGCCGGCTTTGGTGGCCATGCGCGCACGGAACCCGTGGCGATGCTTGCGAACGAGGTTCGAGGGTTGAAAGGTGCGTTTCATCGCTCCGTCTCCGACTTATTGGGCCACGCGTCTGAGGAATCGCGCAACGATCATATCTATCCGAAGCCCGTCCTATAGAGCGCCCCTTTTGCGGTGTCAAACCCCGGTCCGGGTATTTGCTACAAAAACATGCCGCAAACCCGCCCGCGAGTGTTACAAAGCCCGCATAACACAGGGTCAACGCGGCGTCATCCCATCACCCCTGATCACCCCCGCGTGAGGCCACTGGCGCCGGACGCTCCCAGCGTGCAACTAGGGTTCACAGGCCCAAAGCAGAGCGAGACGAGAGAGACCATGGATCACAGCACAGGCGAGAGCAAACCGGCCAAACCCTCCATTGCGCGGCACCTGCCGCTGGCCATCATCATGATCGTGGCCGTGGTGGGCTTTCTCACCCTGCGCGATTACCTGACCTTCGATACTCTGCGCAACAACCGCGAGGCGCTCTTGGCCTATCGCGACGCCAATATCACCTTTATGGCACTGGCCTTCATCGCGATCTACTTCGTCATCGTCGCCTTTTCCCTGCCTGGTGCGGCGGTGGCCTCGGTCACGGGTGGGTTTCTCTTTGGCCTCGTGCTGGGCACCGGCTTCAACGTGCTTGCCGCCTCTCTCGGGGCCTTTGCCATTTTTCTCGCGGCCCGCGCCGGACTGGGTCAGGTCCTGGCAACCAAGATCGAAACCTCCGACGGCACGCTCAAGCGGCTGAAACAGGGCCTGCATGACAATGAAATCAGCGTGCTCTTTCTCATGCGCCTCGTGCCCGCCGTGCCGTTCTTCGTGGCCAATCTTCTGCCTGCCCTCGTGGGCGTGCGCTTTTTCAACTTCGCTTTCACCACGGTTCTCGGGATCATTCCGGGGGCCATCGTCTTTACCTGGATCGGCGTGGGTCTGGGTGAGGTCTTTGACCGCGGCGAGAATCCCGATCTTTCCCTCCTGTGGGAACCGCAGATCATCGGCCCTATTCTGGGGCTGAGCGCACTCGCCGCCCTGCCGATGATCCTCAAGGCCCTGCGCGGCAAAAAGGAAATCTGAACATGACACGACTAAAGACTGATCTTCTGGTCATCGGGGCCGGCTCCGGCGGCCTGTCCCTCGCGGCGGGCGCGGTGCAGATGGGGGCGAGCGTCATCCTGCTGGAGGGTCACAAGATGGGCGGCGATTGCCTCAACTTCGGCTGTGTGCCCTCCAAGGCGCTCATTGCCAGCGGCAAGGCGGCCTATGCCCAGTCCCATGCCGCCCAATACGGCATCGCCAACCAGAGCCCCGAGGTGGACTATGCCGCCGCCAAGGATCACGTCGCCGATGTCATCGCCCAGATCGAGCCCGTCGACAGCCAAGAGCGGTTCGAAGGCTTGGGCGTGCGTGTGATCCGAGAGTATGGCGAATTTCTCTCTCCGACCGAAGTGAAGGCCGGGGAATACATCATCACCGCCCGCCGCATCGTCATCGCCACCGGCTCGTCGCCCTTTGTCCCGCCCATCCCGGGGCTCGACACCGTGCCCTATGAAACCAACGAAACCCTCTTTGACCTGCGCGAGCGGCCCGATCGCCTGCTGGTCGTCGGCGGCGGCCCCATCGGCATGGAAATGGCACAGGCGCACCGCCGCTTGGGCTGCGCCGTGACCGTGATCGAAGGGGCCAAGGTGCTTGGCAATGACGATCCCGAAATGGCCGCCGTCGTCATCGACCAGTTCCGCGCCGAGGGTATCCAGATCGAAGAAGGCGCCATGGCCGCCGAAATCCGCGGACAGGCCGGTGCCATCGAGATCCACGCCAAGGACGGGCGCGTCTTCAAGGGCAGCCACCTGCTCATGGCCGTGGGCCGCAAGGCCAATACAGGCCGCCTCAACCTCGACGCCGCAGGCATCGAGACCACCAAGCGCGGCATCAAGGTCGACGCCTCCATGCGCACCACCAACCGCCGCGTCTATGCCATCGGCGATGTCGCGGGCGGGCTGCAATTCACCCATGTCGCAGGCTATCACGCGGGGCTCATCATCCGTCAGGCCCTCTTGGGCCTGCCCGCGAAGATGCGCAGCGATCATATCCCATGGGCCACCTATACCGATCCCGAACTGGCCCAGGTCGGGCAAACCGAGGCACAGGCCCGGCAGGAACACGGCGGCAATCTCGAAGTGGTGCGCTTCCATTACAACCACAACGACCGCGCCATCGCCGAACGCAAGACCGCCGGTCTGATCAAGGTCATGGTCGTGCGTGGCCGCCCCGTCGGCGTCTCCATCGCTGGCGCGCAGGCGGGCGAGTTGATCAACCTCTGGGCGCTCGTCCTCGCCAACGGGCTCAAGATGAAACACGTGGCCAACATGGTCGCCCCCTACCCGACGCTGGGCGAGATCAACAAACGCGCGGCAGGTGCGTATTTCTCGCCTCGTCTGTTTGACAGCGCGGGCGTCAAGCGTATCGTCGGCTTCGTGCAACGCTGGCTGCCCTGACCGGCGCCATCCTCGGGAGGGGACACCTTGCTCAACTCACTCTCCGGGCGCTTCCTGATCCTGACGGCCATCTTCGTGATGCTGGCCGAGGTGCTGATCTTTGTCCCCTCCATCGCCCGCTTTCGCGAAGATTACCTGCTCACCCGTCTGGAACGCGCCCAGATCGCCTCGCTCGTGCTCTTGGCCGATGAAGAGGTGAACCCCGACCTGCAAGAAGAGCTCTTGCGCAACGCCGAGGTGTTCAACGTCGTGCTGCTGCGCGACGAGACGCGCCAGCTTGTCCTGTCTTCCCCCGTGCCCGAACCCATTTCCCAGACCTTCGACCTGCGCGAAGTCCGCGCCGTTACCCTGATCCGCGACGCGATGATGCGGCTTGTCACACCCGAGCGCCAGATCATCCGCATCATCGGTCAGCCGGTGCGCATGGGCGGCCTGCTGATCGAGATCACCCTCGATACCACCGGCCTGCGCGCCGCGATGATCGACTATGGCCTGCGCATCCTCTGGCTCTCGCTGGTGATCTCGATCTTTACCGCCGTGCTGCTGTTCCTGGCCGTGCGCCTGACCCTCGTGAAACCGATCAAGCGTGTCGTGGGCGCGATGAAGGCCTATGCCGCCGCCCCCGAGGATGTGCGCCGCGTGCTGCGCCCGACCGCCCGCGTCAAGGAACTGCGCGAGGCCGAGGAAACCCTGCAATCCCTGCAAACCCAGCTCACCGGCGCGCTCAAGCAGAAAGAGCATCTCGCCCAGTTGGGCGGCGCCGTGGCCAAGGTCAATCACGACCTGCGCAATATCCTGACCTCAGCCCAGCTATTCACCGACCGGATCGAGACCAGCGAAGATCCCACCGTCAAACGCCTCGCGCCCAAGCTCATCAACTCCCTCACCCGCGCCGTGCACCTCTGCGAAGCCACCCTCGCCTATGGCAAGGCCGAAGAGCCGGGGCCGACCTTTGCCCGGCTGCATCTCGCCGATGTTGTCGCCGATGTGATCGACAGCGAACGCCTCGCCGCCGGTGACGCCGATGTCAGCTTTGCCGAAGACGTGCCCGGCGATCTTGTGGTGCTGGCCGATGCCGAGCAGCTGTACCGCATCATCGGCAATCTCGTGCGCAACGCACGGCAAGCCATCGTCAACAGCGGCCGCCCCGGCGAAATCAGCGTCATGGCCGACGAGGACCACGCCGAATGGATGATCCGCGTGGCCGACACCGGGCCGGGCCTGCCCGCACGGGCGCGCGAACATCTGTTCAAACCGTTTCAGGGTGGCACCACCAAGGGCGGTAGCGGCCTTGGCCTGACCATCGCCGCCGAACTGGTGCGCGGTCATGGCGGCACGCTCATCCTCGAACGCAGCGACGCCACGGGCACGGCATTTTGCATCACCCTACCCAAGGGAAATTTCGGCGCCCCGTCATAATTTCTTCCAAAACGCCCTTGCATTGCCCGACGCCAGAGTCTAATTGCTGCCCTCACGGACCGATAGCTCAGCTGGATAGAGTACTTGACTACGAATCAAGGGGTCGGGGGTTCGAATCCTCCTCGGTCCGCCACTTACCCCCTTGATCCAGCTGACATTCCTACACATCGCTGACCCTCTGTACGGCGTCCGCGAAGGCGTAAATCCGCCCGCGCAAACGCCCGGTTTCTGGCCGCCTTGAACCTGTCGCGCCCCATCGGAACCACAGCCGTCCCGGGCTTGATCCGGGACCTCGCCGAGGCGACATCAACGCCCCAACCAGGGTGAATCCGACCAGACGCAATGCGCCAGAAACGAAACAATCCCGGCATCACACCGGGATTGTCCACGTTATCACAACAATCAGGTTCGCCGTTCAGCGCACCAGCAATTGCGCCTCATGCCGCTTGAGCGAACGCCGCGCCGCTTGATAGGCTTCGATCCCCTCGACCGCGCGCAACTCCGGGAAGAGGTCATAGATCTCATCCCGTTGCGCCGCGCCCATGCCATCCAGCACCTGCTCACCGGGCTGGAAGCTTTCGGTCCAGGTGCCGTTGGACAGAACCACCTCGTGCTGATCGCACATGAAGTGGATGTAGGTGGCCGCGCGGGTCTCTACCTGGCTCACGCCCTCGATCCCAACCAGATGCTTGGCTGCGGCCAACACCTCACGCTCCTCGAAATAGAGCGCGGCACGATCCGAATTGAGCAGGATGCGGTGCTGCGGGCTCAGCAGCATATCGCGCTCCGGCAACCCATGCCCCAGCGATCCGGCGCGGATCAACACGGGCCGCAGATGCGGCGATTTCGCCAATTCTTCCCCGCTCAGCATCCGCTGACCGATCCAACGGATCTCCTGCAAACCGTTGTCGCGGGTGATCACCTTATCGCCGACCTTCAACTCCTCCACCAGCTTTTCGCCACGCGGCGTGGCAATCGCCGTGCCGGGGGTAAAGCAAGGAATGAGGTTCTCGATCTCGCCAAAGACCAATGACCCCGTGACCGTGCCATCACGATCCTGGAAGTTGACCGTGCCAGAAGTCGAATCGCCATCCGCGTCGGTTGTCTGCCCGACGATCTCGAACCGACCAAGACCGCGCAGGTCCAGCGTGTCGAAATCATCCTCAACGCCGTCCGCCGTGCTGTCACCGGTGCCACCATCAATTGTGTCACCCGCAGCGACATCAACGAACACATCGCGGTCATCGAGGCCAACAAGTCGATCTGCACCCAAACCACCGCTGATCGTATCATTGCCGGTGCCGCCGGTGATCGTGTCATCCCCCTGACCGCCAATCAAAGAATCGTCGCCGTCACCGCCCACGATAAAATCGTCGTCAATGCCACCGTCGATCACATCATCCCCGGCACCGCCGAGAATTGTGTCGTCGTCGTCCTGACCAAAGATCGTGTCATTGCCGTCGCCGCCGTCGATCAGGTCCCGGCCATTGCCCGGCTCGGGATCGGTCGCATCGGGAATATTGATCGAGTCCGGAAAGCCTTCTTCCAGACCGCCAAAGATCGAATCGTCCCCGGCTCCGCCGTTGATCGTATCCGACCCCTCGCCACCGATCAGGGTGTCATTGCCATCATCGCCGTCGATCTGATCCGCATCAATGCCACCGTCGATCAGGTCCGCGCCGGCACCGCCGGAAATCGTATCCGCATCGTCACCGGTGGTGATCACATCATCGCCGTCGCCACCAAGCACCAGATCGCGGTCGTTCTCGGGATCGAGGTCGGCCGGCACCGTGGTGCCAAACCCAAGATCCGGCAAAGGCAGTGTCGACGTGGAGGTACCGGAATCAATGGTGTCATTGCCCGCGCCACCGTCAATCGTATCAGAGCCATCCTCGCCAAAGATCAGATCAGCCCCGTCAGCGCCGTCAACCTGATCATCGCCAACCCCGGCAAAGACCACGTCATCCCCGGCACCTGCACGAATGCTGTCGTCATTCGGCGCCGCCCCCGGCAAGAGCGCGTCATCGTTGTCAACGAAATCGCCGTCCGGATCACCCGCATAGGCCAGATCGATCAGATCGCTTCCAGCGGTGCCATCCACAATCCCGTCACGGGTCGGCGGCGGCGGTGGCGGTGCGTCGCCCACCGTGACCGTGACAGTCGCGGTGTCCGTGCCACCATTGCCGTCCGAAATCGTGTAATCGAACGTATCCGTGCCGCTGAAACCCGCGTTGGGCGTATAGCTCACGGTGCCATCGCCATTGACGATCGTGGTGCCATTGGCCCCATCCGTGGCCCCTGTCACCGACAACGTATCGAAATCCGCATCCGTGTCATTGGCCAGAACCGGAACAATCACTTCAGTCTCGAAATCCGTGGTCACGCCATCATCATTGACAGCATCCGGCGCGGTGTTGTCGGGCCGGATCAGATTTTCGATCTCGGCAAAGGTCATGTCGCCGGTCACAGCCCCGTCACTGCCCAGAAACTCGATCCGCCCCGAGGTGGAATTGCCATCGGCATCGGTGGTCTCATCCACCACCCGCAGCGGGCCAGCGCCGCGCAGATCGAGCGTGTCATTGTCCACACCCGTGCTGCCGCCGTCGACCACATCACCTGCCGTGCCGCCGATGATCAGATCCTCGTCGGCCCCGCCGCTGATGTTGTCCGCTCCGGCCCCACCGGTCAGCACATCATTGCCCGCCTCGCCCAAGAGCGTGTCGTCGCCTTCGTCACCGATCAGCGTGTCATTACCCGGCACGCCGGTATCGACCACACCGCCAGGCAGACCGAAATACACATCCGTCACGTTCAGACCGTCCGAGGTGCCATCTGCATCGGAATAGCGGATCACCAGTTGCGAGACAGGCCCCGCAATTGTCACCGTCAGGCTATGCGCCGCGCCGTCATCGGTGCCCGTACCCGCGCCCAACGCCTCTTCCGCGCTCAGAACCGTGACGGCAGAACCGCCAACCAGGGTTACGGGAATCAGATTATCCGCCGCATCAAAAGCAAAGATCTGCACATGCTCTGTGCCATCCAGATCGTTGATGTTGAACGAAACATTCTCGACCTCGGACGAGAATTCGAGCTTGAGATCGGTAGCGCCCGGCGCCGCCAGATCCGCCGACAGCGAACTGTTGGGATCAGCCGGGGTGCCATCGGTGGTCACACCCGCCACATTCTGCGGAGTGTCGGCAAAGGTCGTGTCATCGGTCACAGTGCTGGTCAGCACCGAGAATGTCACATCGACCGAGCCGGTATTCTGTACAAAGCCAATGATCGGATCGCCCGCGTCGATCGGATCGGCATCGTTGGGGTCGGGCGCGCCGCTCCACTGGAACACTTCGCGCGCGCCTGCCGTTGGGTCAGGCGTGTCGCCCACCAACAGGTCATTGCCCGCGCCACCCTCAACAGAATCGCTGCCAGACCCGGCAAACACAGTGTCATTGCCCTCACCCGCAAGAATGGTGTCGTCGCCGCCAAACCCGTCAACAACGTCATCATTGGACCCGTCTGTTGCGTCATTCGCGTCGATCCGATCCCCCTCGGGATCGCCCGTGTAGGCGATGTCAATGCGATTTCCGGTATTGTCACCGTCAACTCTGTTAATTGCCATGTTCCATCTCCCGTGCCTCGTCGACACATGCTTGCGACCCAGTTCAAAAACGCCTGCGTCGATCTCGACGATGCGAGACAAGAGCGACCGGCACAGAACCAAAAGGGAAGCAATGCCGGCACGGCATTACACAGCGGGACGAAACAGCCCAAAACTTCCAGTGATCGCGTTTGGCAGAAACGAGGATTGCGGCAGCTTTCCACGAAACATCGCGTCGGTTTTGTGCGGTCGCCCCCGCGACCTACAGACATGACCCCCCAGATGGGCTGACCTGACATTATCCTTTTGAATAGTCTGGCCCAAGTGGAATCTGGCACAAACGTGTTGAAAATACGCAGCTTGGGTTAATTCACGCCATTTTCTTGCCACAAATCAAACCACCATTGCGGTGCGAATGTTTCCGGTGAATCGGGCAAGAATCCGAAAACTCGCGAAAAAGTGAAAAAAAACTGAAAATAATAAAATGCAAAACACGCATAACGTGCATTTGTTTAAGGCCCGAGAACAAAGCCGCACGGGCGCTATCACCGATAGTTTCCTGTGTCCAAAATAAGGCGGATCGAAAATTTCGGCAACAATGCACCACCCCAAGGCTTTCTGTTTCAGGACTGGAAACATCACTCTCCAAAGATAGCCACGAATCTCCGAATACCTGTGGATAACTACACCAGACAGCTTCGCAGAGGCCCGCATCACGCCTGCCGCCTTCGTGTTCGCATCAATGGGAATGGTGCCCCCACACGGACTCGAACCGCGGACCTACTGATTACAAATCAGTTGCTCTACCAGCTGAGCTATAGGGGCTTGCGCGCCTGATTATCCAAGCACTTCCGCCTCTGCAAGCGGAAATCGCGCGCTCAGGGCGTGATCACCTGCACACCCTGCATGCGTTGGATCGTATAAATGTCCTCATCATAGAGTTCGCTCAGCGTGGCCACCAACGCGTCCGTCCATCCGGGCGCGTCCAACTCTTCCTCAATGGCCGCCTCATCGGCAAACTTATCCAGAAACGCCGCCACCACACGGCGCTTCTGCACCTCAGTCAGACCGGGATGCGACGCGAGGTAGCCGCGAAACCGCTCGCGCCCTGCCGGGGTCATGATCTCTTCGATCAGGCTGAACTCGCCGTCGAACGTAACCGTTGGATCAATGCCCGCCAGTTCCCGCACCACTTGGCTCCAGATCAGCGGCGTATCCTCGTTGCACCAAATCGTGATCGGAATATCGGGATGATGACTGCGCACCCGCGTGATCAGCTCGGACCAGCGCAGATTCGTGGCCGCATGTCCCCGCAACAGCGCCTCAACCGTATCAAATTCCGTTTCCTTGAGCAGCGGTGGCAGGAACGTCGCCGGATTGACCACGCCGATGAACAGCTCCAGGTGATCATCCGGGAACAACTGCCGAAACAGGTTCAACCGATGTTCGGCCGCGCCATAGAATACGCCACCATTCACCGCCATCTTGGGCGTGCCGAAAAACCCCGGATTGGACAGGACCAGCCGGTCCACCGCGCCGTCGTTGCTGATCGCATCCACCAGAACATCGCGCGCATCAGGCGCCAGACCCGCGTCCTGCGCGTGGTGCAATACGTCGCGCACCAAACGGCGATAGCGCTGCGGATCGGGAACATTGGTTCCATGGCGCGCCAGCATCTCGCGATTGCTGGACAGGCAGTTGATCAGCCTGTCCTCGTCGGTGTGATGGGCGCCTGCGTGAATGACAACCTGCATCCGTTTTCCGGTCTCTTGGATCATTGCCCCTCACTATACGGTCTTTGCGCCTGAGTGAAACAGCAATTGCCATGCCATCTGGACAAGTGAACCGTTCAGTTTATTATCCCCAAGGGGCCGCATCAGGAGCACGCCATGCAACTCACCGTCAACGGCACCGATCATTCCCTGGAGGGCCTCGAACCCGAAATGCCACTCCTCTGGGCGCTGCGCGACATCCTAGGTCTCACCGGGGTGAAATATGGCTGCGGCATCGCGCAATGCGGGGCCTGCACCGTGCATATCGACGGGGTTGCCACGCGATCCTGTCAGGTCGCCGTGGGCGATGTCTGGGGGCCTGTCACCACAATCGAGGGGCTGGGCACGCCCGATGCCCCGCATCCGGTGCAATCCGCCTGGGTCGCGCATCAGGTGGCGCAATGCGGCTATTGCCAGTCCGGCCAGATCATGCAGGCCGCAAGCCTCTTGTCCGAGACCCCAAATCCCACCGACACCGAAATTGACGACGCAATGTCCGGCAATCTCTGTCGCTGCGGCACCTATCCGCGGATCCGCGAGGCCGTGAAAACCGCCGCCCGCAACCTCCGGGGCGCGTGATCCATGGGCCGCGTCAAAACCATCGCCCGCCGCACATTTCTCATTGGCTCGGTTGCCATCGTCGGTGGCGTGGCCTTCGGCGTCTGGCGCTACAAGACGCCCTATGCCAACCCGCTCCTTTCCGACCTGCCCGAGGGGGCGGCGGCCCTCACGCCCTATGTGCTGATCACATCTGACGCGATCACCCTCATCACCCCGCGCGCCGACAAGGGCCAGGGGGCGATTTCCGTTCAGGCGGCCCTCGTTGCCGAAGAGTTGGACGTCGATCTCGACCAGATCAAGACCGATCCCGGCCCCCCCAGCCCCGCCTATTACAACACCGCACTCTCTGGCGACGCCGTGCCCCTCCGCGCCACCGACGAAAGCTGGCTGGCCGACACCACGCGCAGCCTGGCCGATGCCCCGATGAAATTCCTGGGCATGCAGATCACCGGCGGCTCCACCACCGTACCCGATGGATTCGACAAACTGCGCCATGCCGGGGCCGTGGCCCGCGAAACGCTCAAGGCCACCGCCGCCCGGCTGCATAACCTCTCCGCAACGGATTTACGCACCGAACGCGGCGCGGTGATCCTGCCCGACGGCACGCGCCTCAGTTACCAGAGCCTCGCCGCCGAGGCAGCGACGACCGATCCCGTCACCGACGTGACCCTGCGCGCGCCCTCCGACTGGCGCCTCCTCGGCAAACCTATGCAGCGGATCGACATCGTCGCAAAATCCACCGGCACGCAAGACTACGGCATCGACGTGACGCGCCCCGACATGGCCCATGCCGCCCTCCGCCTCAACCCCGCCATCGGCGGCGCACGCCTCAGCCATGATCCCGCCCCCGCTCTCGCCATGCGCGGCGTGATCAAGGTGGTGGCCCTGCCCGACGGCGTCGCCGTGATCGCCGACAACACATGGCGCGCGATGCAGGCGGTCGCGGCCATTCCCGTCGAATGGGGCCCTGCCCAAATCCCGCTCGAGATGGACACCCATTGGCAAACCCTCTCCGACAGCTTCACCCCCGACCGCCAAGACAGCCAATTCCGCGACGAGGGCGATGTGGAAACCGCCCTCTACGACGGCACCGATCTGACGGTCGAATACCGCGCCCCCTACCTCGCCCACGCCCCGCTAGAACCGCTCAACGCAACCGTTCTCTACACACCCGACCGGGTCGACATCTGGACCGGTACCCAGGTGCCGCGCTTTGTACAAAACAACGTGGCAAAGCTTACAGACCTTACGCCCGACGCCATCCACATCCACGCCCTGATGATCGGCGGCAGCTTTGGCCACCGGCTCGAGGATGAGGTCACGCGCCACGCCACCCGCATCGCCATGGAACTGCCGGGCAGGCCCGTGAAACTGACCTATTCACGCGAAGAGGACATGACCCACGACTTTCCCCGCCAGATCGCCATGGCGCGCGGGCGGGGCCGGGTCGCCAATGGTCAGGTCGCGGCCTATGATCTGGGCATCGCCATCCCGTCGGTTCTTTCGTCACAGATGGGCCGCCAAGCCATCCCCGCGCCGGGACCCGACCTGCAAATCGTGGCCGGAGCATGGGATCAACCCTTTGATATTCCTCACTATCGCGTGACGGGCTACCGCGCGCCAGAGCTTGCGCCGATCTCCTCCTGGCGTTCGGTCGGGGCGTCGTCCAACGGGTTCTTCCACGACAGCCTGCTTGACGAACTGATCCACGCCGCCGGGGCCGATCCGCTGGCCGAGCGCCTGCGCCTGTGCAATCACACGCCCTCGCGAAAGGTGCTGGAGGCCGTGGGCGAGATGTCCAACTGGGGCAGCCCCCTCGCCCCGAACCAGGGGCGCGGCGTGGCCTTCTGCCTGTCGTTCGGCGTGCCCTGCGCGCAGGTGGTCGAGGTCACGAACACCGAAGACCGCCTGCGCCTTGACCACGTCTATGTCGCCGCCGATGTGGGCCGCATCCTGGATCCCGTCAACTTTGACGGGCTTGTCAAAGGCGGTGTGCTCTTTGGTCTGGGCCATGCGATGCACGCCCAGATCACCTATGCGGACGGTGCGGCGGAACAGACAAATTTCGATACATTTCAATCGCTTCGCCTCTATCAATGCCCCGAGATCACCGTGCGCGGGCTAGAGAACGGAACGCGGATCAAGGGCATCGGCGAGCCGCCTGTGCCCCCCGCAGCCCCCGCGCTGGCCAATGCGATCTTTGCCGCCACAGGCCGACGCCTGCGCGAAATGCCCTTCGACAAATTCGTCACATTCATCTGAGCGCCCCTTGCCCCTGCCCGCGCCCGGTGCTTGAACAGGCACCATGCCGATCCACGCGACCACCCTCCTGCTGCTGATACTCTCCGCCCTCTCCGGCTTTGCGGGCCAGGCCATCGGCCTGCCCTTGCCCTTCATGCTCGGTCCGCTGGCCATCTCGGCCGTCATCGCCACCGCCCTGCCCGAACGCCTGCCCGCAGGCTACCGTTTTCCGCAGAAACTGCGCCTCATGTTCATCGCCATCATCGGCCTCATGATCGGCGCGCAAGTGACACCAGCCCTCTTCACCGAGGCGCATCACTACGCGCTAACCTTCGGCGCGGTCACGCTTTTTGTCGGACTGGCACATGCCATGGGCTATGCCATCTTTCGCCATCTTGGTGGCTATGATCCGACAACCGCCTTCTACGCCAGCACCCCCGGCGGGCTCTATGAAAGCATCGAACTGGGCGAGGCCGCCGGCGCCGATGTGACCCGCCTGATGATGCAGCAATTCCTGCGCATCATCGTCGTGGTGACCGCCCTGCCCCTTGGTCTCTCGCTTTGGCTGGGCGCGCCCGTGGGCAGCTCAGCGGGCATGACCATGGCGCGCCCCGATGTGCCTTGGTCCGACCTGCCGCTGATCGTGCTGGCGGGGCTGGGGGGCCTCACTCTGGGCCGTGTGCTGCGCTTGCCAGCCGGGCAGATGACCGGGCCAATGGCCCTTGCGGCGGCGCTGTCGCTCACCGGATGGCTCAGCTTCGACATACCGCAATGGCTTGTAAACATGGCGCAAATCGTGCTCGGCACGGCGCTCGGGATGCGGTTTACCGGGCTCAGCCGTCGCCTCTTGCTGCGCGGGACAGTGCTCGCCATGGCGGCGGTGGGGGCGATGCTCGGTCTCGGCGTGGGGCTGGCCGTGACCCTGCACGAGATGACCGGCGAGGCGGTGGACGTGCTGCTGATCACCCTCGCCCCCGGCGGCGTTACCGAAATGGCCCTCGTCGCCCTGAGCCTTCATGCCAACCCGGCCTTCGTGACGATCCACCATATCTACCGCATCGTGCTCACCGTGCTGACGCTCGGGGTGATCACCCGCTGGCGACAACGCAAGGGCTAAGCCCGAACATGAGTATTTATGCCAAGAAGAAATCCAGACAGTCTTTGACAGGTCGGAGCGCAGAGAGTATTTGAACGTATGTTCATTTAAATAGGCGAGGGCACCATGCGCATAGAGGATACAGCCGCGATCATCACGGGCGGCGCGTCAGGGCTCGGCGAGGCGACCGCCCGCCATTTTCGCAGCCTTGGCGCAGAGGTGACACTGTTCGACCGCGATGCAGAGCGCGGGACGGCCATCGCCACCGAAATCGGCGCGCATTTCGTGGTCACCGATGTCACGGATGAGGCCTCCGTTGCAGCCGCGATCGCAGCCGCCACATCCGCCATGGGCCGGATCACGGCGGTGGTAAACTGTGCTGGCATCGCCACCGGCGCCAAGGTGCTGGGCCGTGATGGCCCCCACCCGCTCGACCTGTTTCGACGCACGCTCGACATCAACCTCGTGGGCTCGTTCAACGTGGCACGCCTTGCGGCGGCGGAAATGGCAAAGAACGCCCCCGACGCGGATGGCGCACGCGGTGTGATCATCAACACCGCCTCCATCGCCGCCTTTGACGGGCAAAAGGGTCAGGCCGCCTATGCCGCCTCCAAAGGGGGGATCGTCGGCCTGTCGCTGCCCATGGCCCGCGACCTGGCGCGCGAGGGGATTCGCGTCATGGCGATTGCCCCCGGCACCTTCGCCACGCCGATGCTGCGCGGCCTGCCGCAAGAGGTACAGGACAGTCTCGCCGCAGAGGTGACATTCCCAAAACGTCTCGGCGATCCGGTGGAATATGCCCGGCTTGCGGCCTTTATCATCGACTGTGGCTATCTCAACGGCGAAGTGATCCGCCTCGATGGCGCGCTACGGATGCAGTAATCAGCCCTCGGCACGCTCAGCCAGGGCCAGCCATTCCTCTTCCGCCTCGGCCAAGGCGCTTTGCCGCGTTGTCAGCGCCTCGGTCGCCTTCTTGAACTTGACCGGCTCACGGGTAAAGAGAGTGGCATCCGACAGTAGCTCTTCGAGCTTGGCAATTTCCGCGGCCAACCGCTCCATCTGCGCAGGCAGTTCTTCCAGCCGGTGCTTCTCGGTAAAACTGAGGCGCGTAGCGGCAGGCTTTGATTGCTTCACCTCCGGGGCTTTAGATACTGTTTTATCAACCTTTTTACCGGCATCAGCCGCCCCGTCCACGCCCCGCTGCGCGCGGTAATCTGACCACCCCCCGGCATAGGTCGTGGCCCGCCCATCCCCCTCCATCGCGATGGTGGTGGTCGCCACGCGATCCAGAAAATCACGGTCATGGCTGACCAATAGGACGGTGCCGTCAAAATCGTCCAGCAACTCTTGCAGCAGATCCAGTGTCTCGATGTCGAGATCGTTGGTCGGCTCGTCCAGCACCAGCAGATTGCTTTCGCGCGCCATGAGTTTCGCCAGCAGAAGACGCGCCTTCTCGCCCCCCGAGAGCGATTTGACCGGTGCGCGCGCCTGCCGCTCGTCAAAGAGGAAATCCTTGAGATAAGCCACCACATGCCGCGGCTGCCCGCGCACCAAAACCTGATCCGCCTGCCCGGATACCCGCATCTCGGCATCCCCCGTCAGGCTCTCCCACAGGGTCATCTCGGGGTCAAGTTGCGCGCGCGCCTGATCGAACACCGCCGGCATCAGATTGGTGCCATGGGTCACGGTGCCACTGTCAGGCGCGGTCTCTTGGAGCAGAATCTTGAGCAGCGTCGTCTTGCCCACGCCGTTGGGGCCGACAAAGGCCACGCGATCCCCGCGCAGGATCTTGATGCTGAACTTTTGCAGGATGAGCTTGTCGCCATAAGCCTTTGAAATATCGACCGCCTCGATCACCTTGCGGCCCGACGTCGGGCCAGAGTCGAACGCCATTGCCGCCGTACCCTGCCGGCGAATCTGGCTGCTGCGCTCGGCCCGCAATTCAGCCAACGCGCGCACCCGGCCCTGATTGCGCTTGCGCCGCGCGCTGATGCCTTCGACGGCCCATCGCGCCTCGGACTTGATCTTGCGGTCAAGCTTGTGGCGCTGCTGATCCTCATCATCCCAAACCTTGTCACGCCAAGCTTCGAAATGCTCGAAACCCTTTTCCTGCCGTCGCGTCATTCCCCTGTCGATCCAGAGGGTTGCGCGTGTCAGTTCACGCAAAAATGCGCGGTCATGGCTGATCAGGACAAAGCCTTTGCGCGTCTCGCGCAGCTCATTTTCCAGCCAGGCAATCGCCTCGATATCCAGATGGTTGGTCGGCTCGTCCAGCAGCATCAGATCCGGGGTCTCGGCCATCAGCTTGGCCAAGGCCGCCCGTCGCCGCTCACCGCCCGACGCCGTGCTGACCGGGCGCGCGGGATCGAATTTCAGCCCCTCACCCGCCATCTCGACACGGTAGGTCTCGGCGGGGTCCAACTGGCTTGCGGCATAGTCACCCAAGGTCGTGAACCCGACCATATCAGGCTCTTGCTCCATGTAGCCCACGTTCACGCCGGGCGTGACGATCCGCAATCCACGATCCGGCTCGACCAGGCCGGCCATCACCTTCATCAGCGTGGATTTGCCCGACCCGTTGCGCCCCACAAGCGCCACCCGATCTCCGGGCTGCACCACAAGCGAGAGATCATGAAACACAGGCTCACCTCCAAAGGTGAGCGAAATGTCGGTGAGCTGTAAAAGAGGTGCGCGTGCCATGGGCGCGGGCTATCCTGCCGCCCCGGCAGCGTCAAGGGACCTCAACCGGCAAGCGCGCGCAACAACCGTTTGCGGGTGGGGGGAATGGCCCCGATCTCGACACCGGTAAACACATGCAACGTGTTGAGATGCCGGTCGATCACCGCATGATCACTGACCCATCCCCCCATCAAAAGGTATGTACGCAGAAGTGGCGGCATATGCCGCATTGCCAGCTTCAGGTCGGGTTTGTGCCGCCGCAGCCGCTGCGCAAAGCGGAATACGGCCGGGGCCTTGACCCGCGGCCACCAACGACGCGGGGCCAGATGCCGCTCGCGCAGCATGGCAAAGGCATCAAGATAGGTCTCGGTCTCGGTGCCGTGAAAAGACGAGCAGCCAAACAGCATCTCGATTCCATTCTCATCGACAAACCGCGTCATCGCCGCCCAGGCCACCCGAAGAATATCGGGATCAAGCCGCCCCGGCGCGATGCAGAACCGGCCCATTTCGGCCATTTTGCCTTCGAATCCCGCAAGCGCCGATAAGTCATAGAATTGCGCCGAATAGCTCTGCGCAATCTCGGCCCCGCCATTCAGTACCAGCATCCGGAAACAACAGACCAGCGTGCCGCTGCCCGTCTCTTCGATCAGAACATGGGTGCAGATGTCATCGAACCTGTCACAATCCAGCTCTTGACCGCCCCCCAAAAAGGCGCGCGCGCGCAACTGCTGCGCGGCGCGGCGATCCTCGGGCGTGCTGCCGATCCGTGCCTGATACCGCTGATTGCCAAGCCCTGCCATGCCGCGACCCCGTCTGCGCTGAGCGACCCTAGTCCCGGTCGCTCTAGCACGCAAGGCGTGACAGCGGCGTGACCGCCGTCACTCAAAGGCGGAGGCGGGATTGATATTGCCGATATTGCTCAGGAGTTGGCGAATAAAGCCGTTGCTGACCACAGACGTATCAGTCACGCGCCGCGCAATCGGGACAACCTGACCATCCTCCAGCCCGAATTCCTCGATATTGGCAATGGTGTCATCGTCATTGAAGGAAATCGCGAGAACGCGGCGTTCAATCACCTGCGGGCGAAACATGCCATATTCCCGCACCCGGCTGCGCACATAGTAATAATCACCATCCGCCAACACCCCCGATAGCGACGGCGGCCCAACCACATCGTCGACCGTGGCGCGGGTATCCACCCCCACCACGAGGTTTTGCAAATCTTCCTCGGGCGGAGCATAGCCGTGATTGCGGTAAGTGGCAGAGCAGCCCGTAACGACAATCAGACAGCAAAGCGCCAAGGCGCTGATCACTCGGTTTCGGATCGCTGTCATCTCTGCCCTCTTGTATCGGCCGGTCGCGGCTTTTATCCCGCTTACAACAAGGTGATGCAATGGTTCAAGAAAGGAAGCGAGGGGAAAGATGTCACAACACCCGCAAAACACCCGAGCGATCCGCGTGGCCGACCTGTCGGCGCGGCGCCCCGTGAGCTTTGATCTCGCCCCAGACGCCGCCGAGATGGCGCGCATCACCGCTGACCTCGGGCTTCTTGGCCTGCGCAAGCTGCGCCTGCGCGGCAGCCTCACTGCCGAAGGGCGCGCAGACTGGCTCTTGCGCGCCGACCTTGGAGCCACGGTGATCCAACCCTGTGTCGTCACGCTCGATCCGGTGCAGACCCGCATTGACGAACCGGTGATCCGGCGCTTTTCGCCTGATGCGGCGCTTGAGACACCCGAACCCGGTGTCGAGATCGAAATCCCCGAGGATGACACGCTCGAACCGCTGGGCACGGAAATCGACCTATGGCGCGTCATGGTCGAGGCGCTCAGCCTGGCCCTGCCCCCATATCCGCGCAGTGACGGTGCCGAACTTGGCCAGTTGACCGTGGCCGAAGAGGGCGTAACCCCCATGCAGGACGAGGAAACCAAACCCTTTGCCGCCCTTTCCAGTCTGCGCGACAAGCTGGGCAAGCCCGACAAGGACTGATCGCCGCCCCCCAAGAATCGCTTGCCCCGGCATCAAATCTCTGTATTTTCCCGCTCTCACCGGAATTTGGGGTTGAACCGGCGGCTCGTAACATATTAAGAGCCGCGAACACCCGTGAAACAGGGCCAGATAGGCCCACAGGAATTGAGGTTGCGACATGGCCGTCCAACAGAACAAAGTATCGAAATCGCGCCGCAACAATCGCCGCGCCCATGACGCGCTGGTTGCAGGCAATCCGAACGAGTGCACCAACTGCGGCGAACTGAAGCGCCCGCACCATGTGTGCCCGGCATGCGGACACTATGCCGACCGTGAGGTCGTGGCATTGGTGGAAGAAATCGACCTGGAAGACGACGCGGCCTGAACCCGCAATAGGCGATTTGCTGCATGACCGCTCGCAGGGACCATTCCAAGGCGGGTGCAGGACGCACCATCATCTCGGTTGACGCCATGGGCGGGGATCAGGGGCCGGCAACGGTTGTTGCCGGCATTGCCCATTCTGCGTCCAAGAACCCGGATATCGGCTTTATCCTGCATGGCCCCCAAGACGAGTTGGAGCGCCTGATCGCCAAACGCCGTGGCCTCGCTGATCGCTGCGAGATTCGCCACGCGCCCGAAGTCGTCACCATGAACGACAAGCCATCGCATGTGGTGCGCCACGGCCGCGAAACCTCGATGTGGTCCGCGCTCGAATCGGTGCGCATGGGCGAAGCCACCGTTTGCGTTTCCTGTGGCAATACCGGCGCGCTCATGCTGATGTCGGTGCTGCGCCTGCGCAAACTGCCGGGCATTTACCGCCCCGCCATCGCGGTGATGTGGCCCTCGCAAAACCCGCAAAAACATAACATCATGCTCGACGGAGGCGCAGATATCCGCGCCGATGCCAAGGACCTTATGCAATACGCCTTGATGGGCGCCTCTTACGCGCGCAACGGCTTTGGCCTCGCACGCCCGCGCATCGGCCTGCTTAATGTCGGCACCGAAGAGCACAAGGGCCGCGCCGAGTTGAAAGAGGCCTATGACCTTATTGCCGCCAATGCGCGTATTGCCGATTTCGAATTCGTAGGCTTTGTCGAAGGTCGCGACCTGCCCGGCACCAAATGCGATGTGATCGTCACCGACGGTTTTACCGGCAATGTGGCGCTCAAGACCGGCGAAGGTATTGCCAAGCTCATTGCGGACCTGCTGCGCGAGGCCTTTGCCTATTCGCTGCTGTCACGGCTGGCTTCGGTTCTGGCCTATACCTCGCTCGCGCGCCTGAAAAAGCGGATCGACCCGCGCCGCGCCAACGGCGGGGTGTTCCTCGGGCTGAACGGCACCGTGGTCAAATCCCATGGCGCGGCCGACGCGATGGGCGTTTCCTCGGCCATCAAACTGGCATTCGAACTGGCGCAATCGGGATTTTCCGAACGGCTGGCGGCACGGGTTGCCTCCGCCGCGCTGCTGGATCAGGATGCCCCTCCAGAGCCCCAACCAGAGGCCGAATCTGAATGACACTGCGCGCCGTCGTCCAAGGCATCGGACATTATCTGCCTGACCGTATCGTTCCCAACGCGGAATTCGAGAAAACGCTCGATACATCGGATGAATGGATTCGCACGCGCTCCGGTATCGAACGCCGCCATTTCGCCGCCGAGAATCAACCTACCTCGGACCTCGCCGTGCGCGCCGCCCGTGCAGCGCTCGAAAATGCAGGCCTCGGGCCTGATGACATCGACGGCATCGTCGTGGCCACCTCTACCCCGGACCTGACGTTTCCCTCGGTCGCGACCATGGTGCAAAGCGAACTGGGCATGACACGCGGCTTCGGCTTTGACGTGCAGGCCGTCTGCGCGGGCTTCATCTATGCGCTCACCACCGCCAATGCGCTCCTTCTCTCGGGTCAGGCGCGCCGCGTGCTGGTGATCGGTGCCGAAACCTTCAGCCGCATCATGGACTGGACAGATCGTTCGACCTGCGTGCTCTTTGGCGACGGCGCCGGCGCGCTTGTGCTCGGTCTGGAAGAGGGCTCCGGTACGGCGCAGGATCGCGGCATCCTCTCTGCTGACCTCAATTCCGACGGGCGTTACCGCGACATGCTCTATGTTGATGGCGGTGTCTCGACCACCGGCGAGGCCGGAAAACTGCGCATGCAGGGCAATCCCCTGTTTCGCCAAGCAGTCGAAAAACTCGCATCCACCGCCGAAGCCGCGTTGGAAAAAATCGGACTCAGCGGTGCCGATGTCGACTGGATCGTGCCGCATCAGGCCAATATCCGGATCATCCAAGGCACCGCCAAGAAACTGGGCCTCTCGATGGACCGCGTGATCGTCACGGTGCAGGATCATGGCAACACCTCCGCCGCCTCCATCCCGCTTGCCCTCTCGGTGGGCGTAGCCTCCGGCAAGATCAAGCGCGGCGATCTGCTCCTTGCCGAGGCAATCGGCGGGGGTCTCGCCTGGGGTGCAGTAGCCCTTCGGTGGTAAAACGTCAGAAAATGCGCGAAAACTCGCAGGTGAACGGCTGCCGCTAAGTGGTTGAGATTGACTCGGAAAATTCTTCGCCGCAAAGTGTGTGAAAAAAATCGCGGGGATGTGATGACTGACAAGACATTGACACGAATGGATTTGAGCGAGGCCATCTTTCGCGAGGTGGGTTTATCTCGCAATGATGCGGCCCAGCTGGTCGAAAGTGTTCTGGGCCATATGTCCGACGCCCTCGTGCGCGGCGAGCAGGTCAAGATTTCGTCCTTCGGCACTTTCTCGGTGCGTGACAAGACGGCGCGCGTGGGCCGCAATCCCAAGACTGGCGAAGAAGTGCCGATCAACCCGCGCCGGGTTCTGACCTTCCGACCCTCCCATCTCATGAAAGACCGCGTCGCCGACGGCACCAAAAGCTGAGGATATAGCCGCCCATGGGCAAAGCCGCCGACGCCTTTCGAACCATCAGCGAGGTCGCGGATTGGCTGGATGTTCCGGCGCATGTGCTGCGGTTCTGGGAGAGTAAATTCACTCAGGTCAAACCGGTCAAACGTGCAGGCGGGCGACGCTATTACCGCCCCGCCGACATGGCGCTTCTTGGGGGCATCAAGGTGCTGCTGCACGATCAGGGCATGACCATCAAGGGCGCACAAAAATACCTGCGCGAGAATGGTATCCAGCAGGTCGCCGATATGTCGCCGCCCTTGGACGAAGAATCCCAAGGCGCCGAGAGCGGCATCGCACTCGATGTAGCCCCCAGCCCCGCAAAACCGGCCGAAGTCGTGGCCTTTACGCGCCCCGCCGAGCCTCACGACACGGACGCGGACACGCCTCCTGAAAAGATCAACGCAGAGCCTCAAGGCAGCCTGTGGTCGCAGGACAGCACTAAGCCGGAAGCGACCGCACCGCTTCCCGAGCCGATGTCGGAAACAGCTCCAATAGATACGCCGGCCGATCCTGAAATCGAGCAAGACACGACGGGGCAAACCCCTGCTCCAGAACCCGAACCCGTGTTGGAACCAGAGCCCGCAACAGAGGCGACCGAATCCGCGCCCCCCACAGAGACCGCCTCGACCAAAGCAGACCCAAGCCCTGACGACACCGCGGCAGCCCCGTCCCCACCGCGTGACCTGCCCGCCGATCCGACGGACCATATCGACGCGGCACCGGGCCTGCTCACTGCCATCGGCGCCCTGCCCCGGCCCATATCACCGGAATGTGCTGCACGCCTTGCACCACTTGTCGCCAACCTCCGCGCTCATATCGCCGCTCACACAAAAGACCGCTAAATCCCTGCCCGATTTCGGGATTTCCCTCTTGCCCCGGCGGTCAAAATCGCTATGAACACCCCATCGTCGGGCTATAGCGCAGCCTGGTAGCGCGTCCGTCTGGGGGACGGAAGGTCGCAGGTTCAAGTCCTGCTAGCCCGACCATAATTACCGACGATCCCGCCCGCCTCGGCCCCTCGGGCACCCTGACCAGATAGCGGGGCGCAACGAGAGGGGGCAGAGATGACCGGGGTTCTTTCCAGCCAGCAAATTCGGGCGATGATCGACGCGGGCACGCTTTCTGCGGCCCCCGCGATCCTGCCTGAACAGGTTCAACCCGCCAGCCTCGATTTGCGCTTGGGTCAGGTTGCCTACCGCGTGCGCGCCTCTTTTCTCACTGGCGCGGGCAACACCGTCACAGACCGCCTTGCGGAATTCGAGATGCACCGCATCGACCTCAGCGCTGGGGCTGTTCTGGAAAAGGGCTGCGTCTATGTCGTGCCCTTGATGGAAACGCTCGCCCTGCCAATGGGCGTGCAGGCGGTGGCCAATGCCAAATCCTCGACCGGGCGGCTAGACCTGCTGACCCGCCTCATCACAGACGGCGGGGTCGAGTTCGACCGCGTGAGCCCCGGATATACCGGCCCCCTCTATGCCGAGATTTGCCCGCGCTCATTCTCCGTTCTGGTGCGTCCCGGCATGCGCCTCAACCAAATCCGCTTTCGCGCGGGTCAGGCCGTGCTTTCGGATGACGCCCTGCGCGCGCTCCATGTGCAAACACCGCTGGTGGATGGGGAAGCGATGATCGACGACGGGCTTGGCTTTTCCGTCGATCTGCGCCCCGCCTCTGGCACGCTGGTCGGCTACCGCGCCAAACCCCATACCGGCGTCATCGACCTTGACCGCATCGGTCATTACGATCCCGCCGCCTATTGGGAAGAGGTGCATTCCGAGGCCGGCCAGATCATCCTCGATCCCGGTGCGTTCTACATCCTCGTCAGCCGCGAATCCGTGCATATCCCCCCCGAATGCGCCGCTGAAATGGCCCCCTATGTGGCCATGGTGGGCGAATTCCGGGTGCATTACGCGGGGTTTTTCGATCCGGGCTTTGGCCATGCGGCGGCCGGCGGCACCGGCTCACGCGGCGTGCTGGAAGTGCGCTGTCACGAGGCACCTTTCGTCTTGGAACACGGCCAGATCGTCGGGCGCTTGGTCTATGAACACATGGACCAAGTGCCCGATCACCTTTATGGTGCAGGCATCGCATCAAACTATCAGGGTCAGGGCCTGAAGCTCTCCAAGCATTTCAAGGCTTAAAAACGCCCCATCTTGCGGCCAATCTTCATCACCTGCCGTCCGCGTTGCATGGTCTTGCGCGCGGCCGCATCGTCGCCGCCGCTCATGCGCTTGCTCACCGCATCCATGCCGCTGCGCGTCACCCGTTGCAGGATCATACGCACCACCATGTTGATCAACTGATTGGCGTTCATAGCGCCTCTCCTCTTGCTGCCTCTTGCTCCCACATAACCCTGAAACATGCCGATTTCAGGGCGCTCTTAGTATTTTCTCTGATTCTCGCTTCTTTATGGTCAAAATACTCCTGCCAGAGGCTCCGACAGCACCGCAAATCAGCCCTCAATCCTCGAACAACTCGTTTTGGCCCGGCGCGCTCTCGTCCTCATTGTCCTCTCCCCCCATCTGCGGCATCGTGCCCGGTGGTGGGCGGTTGTCCAAAAGACCCGCGGCGCGCAACTCCTTCAAGCCCGGCAAGTCGCGCGCGCTCTCCAGCCCGAAATGATCCAGAAACTCTTGCGTCACCACGAATGTCACCGGCCGCCCCGGCGTCATCTTGCGCCGCCCAAAGCGGATCCATTCCATCTCCAGCAACTGATCCACGGTGCCCCGGCTGACCGCGACACCGCGAATTTCCTCGATCTCTGCGCGCGTCACCGGCTGGTGATAGGCAATGATTGCCAGCGTCTCGATCGCGGCCCGGCTCAGCTTGCGTGTCTCCACCGTCTCGCGGCTCATCAGATACCCAAGGTCGGGCGCGGTGCGAATGGCCCAGGCATCGCCCACCTTGACCACGCGTACTCCGCGCCCTTCGTAGCGCTTGCGCAGATGCACGAGGGCCTCGGCCGGATCGCTGCCGTGCGGCATGCGCTCGGCCATATCGCGCGTCGTCAGAGGCTCGGCGCTTGCAAAGAGCATCGCCTCGATCATCCGCTCCTGCTCGCCAATGGGTGGCGCTTGAAACAGGCTTTGTTCTTTTTCTTCTGATGCTTCCGCCATGATCTTAATCCCTGCGCCGCAACTCGATCGGCGCGAAAACCTCTGCCTGCCGCAACTCTGCCCGCCCTTCCTTGACCAGCTCCAACGCCGCCGCAAAGGTCGAGGCCGTGGCCGAGCGCCGCCGCGCCGGATCGGCGGTGAACCCTTCCGGCAGATAGCTCAGAATATCGGTCCAGGTGCCCGCATAGCCGATCAACCCGCGCATCCGCTCCAACGCCTGTTCCATCGTGAACAGCGCATCGCGATCCATCACAAAGGGGCGGAATTCGTCGCGCGTCCTGATCCGGGCATAACCCTGCATGAGATCGAGCAGCGTTGCCGTATAGGTCACACGCCGCAGGCGCGCCACATCCTCGGGCACACCGCGCGCAAAGAAATCGCGCCCCAGCCGGTCCCGCCCCATCAGCCGCGCCGCACAGTCGCGCATCGCCTGCAACCGCTCCAACTGAAACGCCAGATGCGCCGCAAGCTCCTCGCCCGATGGTCCCTCTTCGCTCGGATCAGGGGGCAACAACAGGCGGGATTTGAGAAAGGCGAGCCAGGCCGCCATCACCAGATAATCCGCCGCCAGTTCCAGCCGCAGCGCCTTGGCGCGTTCCACAAAGGCAAGATATTGCCGCGCCAGTTCCAGAACTGAAATCTTGCGCAGGTCCACTTTCTGCGTCCGGCTCAACGTCAAGAGAAGATCGAGCGGCCCCTCGAACCCGTCCACATCGACAATCAGCGCCTCAGCGGCCAACCGCTCGGCAACATTGACCGGCGCCTCATCCCTGTCGAAATCGTCTTCAACCATGCGCACACCCGCCCATCAGCGCATCAAGCTGTGCCGAGAGGGCGGAAATGTCAATCTCTTGGGGGGTCTTGCGCCATGTCAGCGCCCGCTCTGCCCGGCGTTGCGCAGGCTCGTTCATCTCGCCTGCGGCATCGGCCACGGCCATCCGCTCTGCCAAGGTGCCGTTGCAATGCAGGATCACATCGCACCCGGCCTCCAAGGCCGCCCGCGACAGATCCGGCAAAGTGCCCTGCAGCGCCTTCATCGAAATATCATCGGTCATGATCAACCCGTCAAAGCCGATTTCGTCCCGGATCACCTGCATCATCGGTGCGGATAGCGTCGCGGGGGCGGCATCAATGGCGCTATAGACCAGATGCGCCGTCATCCCCAAAGGCAGATCGTTCAACGCTGCAAAAGGCGCGAAATCAGTGGTTTGCAAGTCACTCTTCTGCGCCGTCACCACCGGCAGATCATGGTGGCTATCCGCCTCGGCGCGGCCATGTCCGGGGATATGCTTGACCACGGGCAATACGCCCCCGTCCAGCAAACCATTCGCCACCGCACGCCCCAAGGTCGCGACCGTATGAGCCTCTGTCCCATAGCAGCGATTGCGCAGGAACGGATGCGTCACAGCCCCCGCCACATCCACCAGCGGCGCGCAATTGCTGTCGATGCCAAGCGCGTGCAACTCTGCCGCAATCAGACGATAGCGTAGATACATGGCCTCAGCCGCGCGGTCGCCTGCCGTCTCTGCTTGATCCAGCGGCGCGGGCCACTCTCGCCAGAGCGGAGCACGAAGCCGTTGCACGCGCCCCCCCTCCTGATCAATCGTGATCATCGCCTCGTGCCCTGCAGCCTCGCGCATCTCTGCCGCCAGCGCGCGCACTTGATCGGGGCTGTCGATATTGCGCGCAAAGAGAATGAATCCAAACGGACGCGTATTGCGAAACAGCGCCTTTTCCTCTGCCGTTAGCCGCAGACCCTCTGCATCGAGGATCGTCGCTCCGAACCGCGTCACCGCGTGACCACCGGGATACATTCGGCCCGTTCCGCGACCAGCGCCGAACAGAACCGCCGCGCATCCCCCAGATCGGCAAAACCCATCGCTCTCAGCCGGTAAAACGTGCGCCCGCCACTTTCGGCACGCTGGATAACCCGTTGTTTACCATCAAGAAAGTCCCCAAACTTGCCCGCCAAACGGTCCCACTCCGCGCGCGCCACCTCAGCCGAGTCAAACGCCCCCAGTTGCGCCAACCGCGTGCCAAGGGGGATCGCGTCGGCATCCACCTCGTCCGAGGGTGCCGATCGCGCCGCCGCCACCGCAAGCGCCACCGCCTCGGGCACAGACGTCAGCGCCGCCGGGCGCGCCCGCGGACGCACCGTCTGCACACCCGCGACTTGCTCAGCTTCCGGCACTTCAACGCCATCCGCCCCCGTCACCTCTTCTTCCAGCGGGGCGATTGGCACGGGCCCCGCTGCGATCTGATCGGCAAGGGCCAGTATGGATGCATTCTGTACCTCTTCGGGTGCGGCTTGTGGTGCAGGTTCCGCCACCTCTGCACGCGGGGCCGCTTCTGCGGCCTCGGCCACCTGCGTCAACGGGGCCACATCCTCAAGCGATAACTCTAATGGCGGCGGGGCGAGAACAACCCGATCCGCGGGGGCCGCCGCCGTGCCTTCTGCCGCCACGGCATTGACCGCCAGCCCCTGATTGGCCGCCGCATCGCCGCCGGGGTCGGCGGGCGCCTCGCGCATCGGCCCTTCCGTTGCGCGCACCACCGGCACACCCGAGACATCGCGCATCACCATCTTGGTGCCCCACACCCCAACGCCCGCAATCAGCGCAAGCGACAGCGCCGCGCCGGTAAGATTGGTCAGCTTGACAAAGAACTTTGCCCGCTCAGGCCCCTGCTCGGGCCGCGCATAGTGCATATCTGCCATGTCCGCCTCTTGCTCTCCGGCGATACATGGTCGCCGGGGATGGTTTCTTCTGCCTCATCCCCGGCTTGGTGCGTTATCGCATCTCTTCCGCCGGAGTGACGCCAAGAATACCAAGACCTGCGGAAATGACAACGGTTACAGCACGCGCCAGGGCGATTTTCGCCTGTGATGTGGCCACATCGCCCTCTTGGATGAATCGCAACGACGCATCGTCATTGCCCCGGTTCCACAACGCATGCAGATCAGACGCCAGATCATAGAGGTAGAACGCCACGCGGTGCGGCTCATTGGTGCGCCCGGCGATCTCGACCAGACGCGGCCATTCGGCAATCTTGCGTGCCACGGCCAATTCCGCCTCGTGGGTCAACCCGGATAGATCGGCACCCGCCAGCGTGGCATCATCCACCGCAATTCCGGCCTCAGCCGCCTTGCGCAGCACCGAGTTCACCCGCGCATTGGCATATTGCACATAGAACACCGGGTTATCCTTGGACTGCTCCAACACCTTGTCGAAATCGAAATCCAAGGGCGCATCGTTCTTGCGCGTCAGCATCACGAAACGTGTCACATCCGCGCCCACCTGATCCACGACATCGCGCAGCGTCACAAAGGTGCCCGCGCGCTTCGACATCTTGAAGGGTTCGCCGTTCTTATAGAGCTTGACCAGTTGGCACAGCTTGATATCGACCGGCACCCGGCCATTCGACAGCGCGGATACGGCCGCCTTCATCCGCTTGACATAGCCGCCGTGATCCGCGCCAAAGACGTCGATCAAGAGGTCAAACCCCCGGCTGATCTTGTCGTAATGATAGGCAATATCCGGCGCGAAATAGGTCCAGCCGCCATCCGACTTCATGATCGGCCGGTCCACATCGTCACCATGTTCGGTGGATTTGAACAGCGTCTGCTCACGCGGCTCCCAATCCTCGGGCATCTTGCCCTTGGGCGGCTCCAGCACCCCGCGATAGATCAAGCCCTTGCCGCGCAGATCCTCGATTGCGGCCTCGATCAACCCCGTCCCATAGAGGGATTTTTCCGAATAGAACACATCCATCTCGACGCCGAGCGCCTTGAGGTCGTCGCGGATCAGCGCCATCATCCGATCCGTGGCAAAGTTGCGGATCGGTTCCAGCCAGACTGCCTCGGGCTGATCCACATAGGCATCGCCTACTTGCGCCTTGAGCGCCACACCCACCTCGATCAGGTAATCACCGGGATAGGTGCCATCGGCAAAGGCCACCGCCTGTCCATGTGCCTCAAGATACCGCAGATAGACCGACCGGGCGAGCACATCGACCTGCGCACCACCATCGTTGATGTAATATTCGCGCGTGACCTCATAGCCCACGTAATCCAGGAGCTGTGCCAGAGCATCACCAAAAACCGCGCCCCGTGTATGACCCACATGCAACGGCCCGGTGGGGTTGGCGCTGACATATTCGACATTCACCCGCTTGCCCGAACCAAGGGTTGAGCGGCCATACTCCGTGCCTTCGGTCAACGCCGCACGCGCCACCCGCTGCCAGACCGCCGGGGCCAGCCGCAGGTTGAGAAACCCCGGCCCCGCCACCTCGGCGCTCTGCACGCGGGCATCCTCGGCCAGCCGCGCCGCCAATCCTTCAGCAATCTCGCGCGGCTTGAGACCGGCAGGCTTGGCCAGCACCATCGCCGCATTGGTTGCCATGTCGCCATGCGCCGCATCGCGCGGCGGCTCGACCGTCACACTGGCCAGATCCAGCCCCTCGGGCAACTGGTCCGCCGCCTGCATCGCGGCCAGCGTTTCCAGCACGAGGTCGCGCATATCGGTAAAAAGGTTCATGAAAGCTTTCCTTGCTGCATGAGCGTGGGGTTATCCAACGGCGCGCGGCGCGTCAATCACAAGCGGCGCAAACCGTCACGCTCGACGATCGCAACCCGCCGTCTTGGGCCGCGCCAAAGCCCAGAAACACCGCAGGTTCCAACAGCACCGACAGCGCCGCCGCCTTGCCCCCGCCCGCAGCCCGCATCAGGCGTAGCGTATGCACTTGGACAGCCCCGCCCATATCCTCTGCCAGATAACTGCCCAGATGATCCAGACCCAGCCGACAGGCCCGCTCCGCCGCCCCTGCCCCCGCGCAAGGCACCGCATTGACGATCAAGACCCGGCCCCGCGCCGCCGCCAATCCCGGTCTCAACGCCCGCGTCAGCGCCGAAACAGCCATGGTCACGGCCCCCAGCCGCCCCGCCATGCGCAGGGGTTGCAGATGGATCAGCGCGTCAACCGGCGTATCACCCCAGAGATCCCCCAGCCGCGCACAAACCGACGGGCGCATCACATCGAGCGCCAGTGTTTCGATCCGTCCCGGCACCAGCCGCGCCAGCGCCTGACAACGCCGATCCTCCCGGTCGATCACAATCACCTGCGCCCCGCCCCGCGCTAGGCCCTGCGTCAGCACAACACCCGGCGCACAGCCCGCCGCAGCGATCAGCACCGTCTTGCCCGCAAGTTGAGACATGGAACCCGACATCACCGATACGCCCCAGATACCGCCTGTTGGTTAGCATCGGGTCGCGCCGCATACAACGCAGGCCGCGCGCCGCCCCGTATAAACTTTTAAGATAGAAGGGGTTAGACACCGTTAACGGCGAAATCCCGCGCACCCTTGCCCGTCAGGCGTGCATATTCCTGCAAGGCAAAACGGTCCGTCATCCCCGCGATGTAATCGCTCACCAGCCGCGCCAGCGCCGTCTCATCCGCCGCCTGCGCCACGTCGCGCCGCCATTCCTCGGGCAGATGCTCTGGCGCGTTCAGGTAATGGGGGAAAAGCGCGCTCACCACGCCATGCACCCGCGTCCGCATCTCGTTGACCGCTGGCGCGCGGTACATGCGCGCAAAGAGAAAAGCGCGGATTTGCTTCAAATCTGCCCAGAGCGCGTCCGAGAACCGGATCACCGGACGCCCGAGATGCCGCACCTCCGCAACCGACATGGGCTCTGCCGCACCGATCAACTGGCGCGAGCAGGCGATCACATCCCCCACCATCACCCCGAACACCCGGCGCAGCGCCTCATGCCGGCGGCGTTTGCGGTCAAGTCCGGGATAGAGCCGGTCCACCTCTGCATAGCAATCGCCCACAATCGGCAAGCCTGCAATTTCGTCATCGTCAAACAGCCGCGCACGCAACCCGTCATGCAGATCGTGGTTATTATAGGCGATGTCATCCGACAGGGCGGCCACCTGTGCCTCCGCACTGGCATGGGTCAGCAATTCCAGATCATGCCGCGCGTTGTAATCCGCGAGCGCATAGGGCAGCGGCCCCGTCACAGGGCCATTATGCTTGGCCAGCCCTTCCAGCGTCTCCCATGTCAGGTTGAGCCCGTCGAACTCAGCATAATGCCGCTCCAGCGCGGTCACGATCCGCACCGCCTGCGCGTTGTGATCGAACCCGCCATAGGGTGTCATCAGCGCATCGAGCGTATCTTCGCCTGCATGGGCAAAAGGCGGATGCCCCAGATCATGCGCCAGCGCCACCGCCTCGGTCAGCTCGCCATTCAACCCGAGCGCGCCCGCAATCGTGCGCGCCACCTGCGCCACCTCGATCGAATGCGTCAGCCGCGTGCGAAAATAATCCCCCTCATGCGCCACGAAAACTTGGGTCTTGTGCTTGAGCCTGCGAAAGGCGCTGGAATGGATGATCCGATCCCGGTCCCGCTGAAAGGGCGAGCGAAAAATACTTTCCTCCTCCACAACAAGCCGCCCGCGCACCCGCGCGGGATCAGAGGCATAGGGGGCCGTCATCGCTGCTAATCCTTGTCGCCAGAGGTCAGGCCCCATATATTGCACCTGACAGCAAACGTGAACCAGTCAGGAGCATTCCGATGCAATTGCCGCCCAAGGTGACCCCCCGCGCCTTTGCCCGCCTCGCCGAAATCGGCGCGGGCGATCAGGGACAGGCCCTGCGCGTCGCCGTCGAAGGCGGCGGCTGCTCTGGATTTCAATATGAAATCAAACTCGACCAGCCTGCGCAAGACGACCTGATTCTCGAAGGCGAAGGGCAAAAGGTCGTGGTCGATGCGGTCTCCCTGCCCTTCCTCGCGGGGGCCACGATAGATTTCTCCGAGGAGCTGATCGGCGCGCGCTTCATCATCGACAATCCCAACGCGTCTTCGTCCTGCGGCTGCGGCACCTCGTTTTCGATGTGATCGCTTGTCACCCCCGCGCCCCTGCGCGATAGAGGGGCATAGGGACAATCGGGGGCCGCACCATGAAAATTGCCACGTTCAATATCAACGGTATCAAGGCCCGGATCGAGGCCCTGCCCGCTTGGCTGGATGAGGCCGCCCCCGACGTGGCGCTCTTGCAAGAGATAAAATCCGTCGACGAAGGTTTCCCGCGCGAGATTTTCGAAGAGCGTGGCTATAACGTCGAAACTCACGGGCAAAAGGGCTTCAACGGCGTGGCGATCCTCTCGAAACGCCCACTCGAGGATGTGACACGCGGCCTGCCCGGTGATGACAGCGATGAACAGACCCGCTGGATCGAGGCCACCGTGATGGGCGAACACCGCGCGCTGCGGCTCTGTGGTCTCTACCTGCCCAATGGCAACCCGGCACCGGGGCCAAAATACGACTACAAACTCGCCTGGATGGAGCGGCTTCATGCCCGCGCCCGCGCCCTTCTTGCCACCGAGGAACCGGTGCTGCTGGGCGGCGATTACAACATCATCCCTCAGGACGAGGACGCCGCCCGCCCGGAAGCCTGGCGCGAGGATGCGCTCGCCCGTCCCGAGAGCCGCGCCGCCTTTCGCCGCATCCTCAATCTCGGCTTCACCGAGGCGTTCCGCGCGCGGGTGCAAGGGCCGGGGCATTACACCTTCTGGGATTATCAGGCGGGCGCGTGGAACAAGAATGACGGTATCCGCATCGACCATTTTCTCCTTAGCCCACAGGCGGCAGACCTGATGACAGATTGCGGTATCGACAAGGATATTCGCGGCCGCGACAAACCCTCGGATCACGTCCCCCTCTGGGTTGAAATCGACGCCTGAGCGCACCATAAATCCGATCACCTCTGTGACCAGATCACAGACCGCATCCCCACAGCATGGGACAATGGGCGCATCAACCGGGCCAACGCGCCCCTCAAGCCATAGGTGATCCCATGCTCAAGAAAAATGTCGGCTCCATCGACCGCGCCCTGCGCATCCTGCTCGGCCTTGCCCTGCTCGCAGGCTTCGTGCTCAACCGCGAGGGTGCCTATAGCTGGCTCTATCTGATCGGAATCGTTCCGCTTGTGACCGGCCTCATGTCCTCTTGCCCGCTCTATTCGATCCTCGGCCTCTCGACCTGCCCGCTCAAGAAATAACGGCAAGGTTTCGCCCACCGCGCACGCCCGGCCTTGGCATCGGGCGTGAGACCGCCCATGTCTGTCCTTCACATGAAAGGACAGGCCATGAAACACACGATGATCCTGTTGATCCTGGGAATGACCTTGGGCGGTGCCCCAGCCTATGCCGGTCACGGCCATTGCCCGCCGGGGCTGGCCAAGAAGCACAACGGCTGTCAGCCCCCCGGCCATGCGAAAAAGCAAGGCTACTATCGTATCGGCGACCGTATCGACGACGATTACATCATCTTGCGCAATCCCGATCGTTACGGTCTGGACCGGAACGAGACCTACTACCGCGTCGGTGACCAGATTTACCGCGTCAACCGCGAAACCCGCGAGGTTCTCGACCTGATCGGGGCCGCGGCAGCCGTGTTGAACTAAGCTCTATCCGGTTACGCTCTAATCACGCCACCCTTGGCGCAGCAGCGCAGAATACTCTGCGCTGCTCAGTCCCGCCACAGGGCGGCGGGGCAGCGCGGCCCGCGCCTTCAACTCTGCCAGCGATGCCGTCCGCGCCCCCGGCAATACCCCCAGATCATAGAGGTATCCCGGCAAACGCCCCGACAGGATCACCCGCAGATCAAACACCACCCCCTCCGCGACCTGTCGCACCAACCGATAGGGCATCGTCGTGCAATTGGTCCAGAGCGTGTGATACCAGCGCGGCTCCCGCGCCAGAGCATTGCCATAGTCCAGAAACGCCTGAAACAACGCCGCACGCTGCGCCGCCCCCATCTGAACCGGGTAGAGCGAGACAGCCTCGCCCCGCGCGTCGGTGCGCAGATGCACGATGTCGCGCTCGTCGGCGGCGATCAAGACCAACTCATACCGCTTGAAGAATCCGCCAATGGCCGAAAACTCTTCGCCCACCTCCCTGCGGATTTCCCCGGAAAAGACAATGTGCCGCCCATCCGCAAAGCCGAAGCTGACCAGCGTATGCGCAATCTCCGGGCTGTCCCAGACCGACATGATCATATCGACGGACGTGATCTGCGCCGGGTCAACGGTCAGATCATACCAGGTCTCGACCGCCTCGGTCGGGCTGGACCAGCGAAAATCCCGGATATTGCGCACAAACACCAGACCACCACCCACGGGCTCCGATGTGACACCGCGCGAGACCTCCGCCATCCAGTCCCGGTCTTGTCGCGGCGCAAGGCTAGCCCACCACAGCGCCCAAACCGCCAGCACCACGGCGCTCAGCCCCAAGGCCCGGCCCAGTTGCCCGCGCCAGAGCATCCGCAGAGCCCCCAGAGTGGCTACCGCCAGACCACCGTAAAGGACATACACCAGCGGCGCGCCAATCTGGAAATGCAGGCTCAGCCCGATCCAAATCCCAAGGACCAGCAACAGCGCGCCCCCGAAACCCTGCCCGCACAGCCTTAGAAACCGGCGCACACCCTATTCCGCCGCCACACGGCGCGCCGCCAATATCTCCTTGAGATAGCGCCCGGTATGGCTGCGCGGCTCTTCCGCCACCTCTTCCGGCGTGCCCACCGCCACGATCTCGCCACCGCCATCGCCACCCTCGGGGCCGATGTCGATGATATGGTCGGCCGTCTTGATCACATCGAGGTTATGCTCGATCACAATGACCGAATTGCCCTGATCGACCAATTCATGCAGCACTTCCAAGAGCTTTTTCACATCCTCGAAATGCAACCCCGTGGTCGGCTCGTCGAGAATATAGAGCGTGCGGCCCGTGGACCGCTTGGCCAGTTCCTTCGACAGCTTCACCCGTTGCGCCTCGCCGCCCGAGAGGGTCGTCGCCTGCTGGCCCACCTTGATATATCCAAGGCCTACTCGCATCAGCGCGTCCATCTTTTCGCGGATGCTCGGCACCGCCTTGAAAAACTCCTGCGCCTCTTCCACAGTCATATCAAGAACGTCTGCTATGCTCTTGCCTTTAAACCGTATTTCCAGCGTCTCGCGGTTATAGCGCGCACCCTTGCAGGTCTCGCATTCCACATAGACATCCGGCAGGAAATGCATCTCGATCTTGATCAGACCATCGCCCTGACAGGCCTCACAACGCCCGCCCTTGACGTTAAAGCTAAAACGCCCCGGCTTATAGCCGCGCGCCTTGGCCTCGGGCAGACCGGCGAACCAATCGCGGATCGGCGTGAATGCCCCGGTATAGGTCGCGGGATTAGAGCGCGGCGTGCGCCCGATAGGCCGCTGATCAATGTCGATCACCTTGTCGAGATGCTCCAGGCCTTTGATGGTCTCACAGGGCGCGGGCGTCTGCCGCGCGCCATTGAGGCGCATCGAGGCGGTCTTGAACAGCGTTTCAATCGTCAGCGTCGATTTCCCCCCGCCCGACACGCCGGACACACAGACAAACTGTCCCAGGGGGAACGTCGCCGTCACCTCCTTGAGGTTGTTGCCGGTTGCCTTGACCACGGTCAGCTTCTTCTTGTTGCCCTTGCGCCGCACCTCTGGCACCGCAATCTCGCGTGCCCCCGACAGGTATTGCCCGGTTAGCGAGGCCGGATCGGCGGCCACCGCCTCGGGCGTGCCGTGGCTCACCACGCGGCCGCCATGCACCCCGGCACCGGGGCCGATATCGAACACGTAATCGGCGGTGCGAATGGCCTCCTCGTCATGCTCAACCACAATGACAGTATTGCCCTGATCCCGCAGATTGCGCAGCGTCTCCAAGAGGCGCCCATTGTCGCGCTGATGCAGGCCGATGGACGGCTCGTCGAGCACGTAGAGCACACCGGTCAACCCGCTGCCGATCTGGCTGGCCAACCGAATGCGCTGGCTCTCGCCCCCTGACAGCGTGCCCGCATTGCGGCTCAGCGTCAGGTAATCGAGGCCCACATTGTTCAGGAACCCCAACCGCTCGCGGATTTCCTTGAGAATGGCACGCGCGATTTCGTTCTTCTGCTTGCCCAGATGGTCCGGCACGGTGCCGCACCACTCCAGCGCCTCGCGGATCGACATCTGCACCACTTGGCCCACGTGCAGGCCCGCAATGCGCACCGCCAGCGCCTCCGCCCGCAGACGATAGCCGCCGCAGGCCCCACAGGGCCGGTTGTTCTGGTAACGCTCGAATTCCTCGCGCACCCAGCTTGAGTCGGTCTCGCGATAACGCCGTTCCATATTGGGAATGACGCCTTCAAAGACCCGGCTCACCTGATAAACGCGCCCGCCCTCGTCATAGCGGAAATTGATCTCTTCCTCACCAGACCCATGCAGGAACACCTGCTTCACATGCTCCGGCAGGTCTTTCCAGGGGCTGTTGCGGTCGAATTCGTAATGCTTGGCGATGGAATTGATGGTCTGCGTGAAATAGGGGCTCTTACCCTTGCGCCAGGGTGCAATTGCCCCATCCGCCAGTTTCAGCGCCTCATCCGGCACCACCAACCGCTCGTCAAAGAACAGCTCCGCCCCCAAGCCATCGCAATCCGGGCAGGCGCCAAAGGGCGCGTTGAACGAGAAAAGCCGCGGCTCGATCTCTGGGATGGTGAACCCGCTGACCGGACAGGCGAATTTCTCGGAAAAGGTGATCCGCTCCGGCTCGCCCTCCTTGGGCGCGGTTTCCAGCACCGCAATCCCGTCCGCCAGATCGAGAGCCGTGCGAAAACTGTCCGCAAGCCGGGTCTGCAACCCGTCCTTCACCACCAGACGATCCACCACCACATCAATGTCATGGCGGAATTTCTTGTCGAGCGTGGGCGGCTCATCCAACTCGTAGAACTGCCCGTCCACCTTGACCCTCTGAAACCCGGATTTCCGCAGTTCAAGAAATTCCTTGCGATACTCGCCCTTGCGATCACGCACGATCGGCGCCAGCAGATAGGCGCGCGTGCCCTCCTCCATCGCCATCACCCGGTCCACCATATCCTGCACCTGCTGCGCCTCGATAGGCAGGCCGGTGGCGGGCGAATAGGGCGTGCCGACGCGGGCAAAGAGCAGCCTGAGGTAATCGTAGATCTCCGTCACCGTACCGACGGTGGAACGGGGGTTCTTGCTCGTCGTCTTTTGCTCGATGGAAATCGCCGGGCTCAGACCGCTGATATGATCCACATCCGGCTTTTCCATCATGTCGAGGAACTGCCGCGCATAGGCGCTGAGGGATTCGACATAGCGCCGCTGCCCTTCGGCATAGATCGTGTCAAAGGCGAGGCTCGATTTGCCAGAGCCAGACAGCCCGGTGATCACCACCAGCTGATCGCGCGGAATATCCACGTCGATATTCTTGAGGTTATGCTCGCGCGCGCCGCGCACCTCGATATATTTCAGATCGGCCATTCTGACCCCCCGGACTCACCTCTCCCACACATAGGCGAGAGCGCCGCCGCTTCCAAGACAAATCTGAGAACATAAAGGGAACGCGCAAGTTTCCGTGAAATCAGCGCAAGGATTAGACCGCGACGCCGCGCCGCCCGGCCAGATCGGTGAAATACTGCCACGCCACCCGGCCCGACCGCGCCCCGCGCGTGGCCTGCCATTCAATCGCCTCGGCGCGCAATGTCTCGTCGTCGATCTCGACGCCGTAGGCATCGCAATAGCCCCGGATCATCGCCAGATACTGATCCTGATCGCAGGCATGGAATCCCAACCACAGACCGAACCGATCCGACAGAGACACCTTTTCCTCGACCGCTTCCGACGGGTTGATCGCCGATGACCGCTCATTCTCGATCATGTCACGCGGCATCAGGTGGCGGCGGTTCGACGTGGCGTAGAACACCACATTGTCGGGCCGTCCCTCGATCCCACCATCCAGAACCGCCTTGAGCGACTTGTAATGCTGATCGTCATGGGAAAATGACAGGTCGTCACAAAAGAGGAGGAACCGCGCCTCCGACCCGCGCAAGAGGTTCAACAAGCGGCTGACCGACGGCAGATCTTCGCGCTGCAATTCCACGATCTTGAGCGGCAGGTCCTGCGCCCGCACCGCCGCATGCACCGCTTTGACAAGGCTCGATTTGCCCATGCCCCGCGCCCCCCAGAGGAGCGCATTGTTCGCAGGCAATCCCCGCGCGAATTGCAGGGTGTTCTGCAACAGCGTGTCGCGCGACCGGTCCACCCCTACCAAGAGGGACATATCGACCCGGCTCACCTGCCGCACCGGCTCCAGCCGATCCGGGCTGACATGCCAGACAAAGGCATCCGCCGCGTCAAAATCAGGGGCTGAAAGCGGTGCCGGGGCCATCCGCTCCAGCGCGGCGGCGATACGGTCCAACGGATCACTCATTCAGATCTTGCCTTTTTCCTCGGACGCGTCGGCCTCGGCGTCTTCCTCTGCCTCTGCCTCTTCCTCGTCGAACCACAAGCCCTGCGCGCGCAGCTCCGCCTCTCGCTTTTTCTCGACCCAGGTCACAAGCTGGATAGAGATTTCATAGAGACCGTAGACCACCACGAAGAGGATCAATTGTGTCATCACGTCGGGCGGCGTCACCAATGCTGCGAGGACAAGAATACCGATCACAGCATATTTGCGCACGGATTTGAGGCCCACCGCGCTCACCAGCCCGGCCTTACCCATCAGCGTCAGCAACACCGGCAACTGAAAGCACAGACCAAAGGCCATGATGAATTTCAGGGTAATATCAAGGCTTTCGTTCACCTTGCCAAAGAACGTGATGCGAATACCTGTTGTCTCGGGCGCGGCAGCAACCCCCGGCACAGCCTCGGGCCCGACCAACCCTGTCATCAGATCCGCGATGAGCGATGGCACATCGGCAAAGCCAAGGAAAAACGCCATCGCCAGCGGTGTCACCACGAAATGCGCAAAGGCCGCACCCAAAAGGAACATCATCGGCGAAGCAATCATGAACGGCAAAAATGCGTTCTTTTCCTGCTTGTAGAGCCCCGGGGCCACGAACCGCCACATCTGAACGCCAATCACCGGAAAGGCGAGCGCAAACCCGAACACCATCGAAATGCGAAACAGCGTGAACAGATATTCCTGTGGGCTGGTATACTGCATCGTGGGCGAGGGATCGCCCAACTCGCGCAGCGTTGCCTCAATCGGTCCCAGCAGAAATTGCAGGATCGGCTCGGCCACCGTAAAGGCCAGCACGATCCCGATGACAAAGGCGATGACCGACCGGATCAACCGCGTGCGCAATTCCGCCAGATGCTCGATCAGCGGCGCGCTGCTGTCGTCGATCTCGTCCTGCGGGCTCATGCCTCATCCCCTGCCTTGGTCTTTTTGGCCTTGGCCTTCGGCGCGGCCTTGGGCTTTGCGGGCGCTTTCGGCTTTGCCGCCGCCTTGTCCGGCGCGGCCTCCGCCTTCGCCGCCTTGCGCGCCTCTGCCATCTCGGCGGTCGCGGCGCGGGCCTTGTCGGCGGCGGCCATCTGTTCGTCGCTGAGCGGCGGCTTGGTCGCCTCATTCAGGTCGCGTGTGACGCTGTCGGTGGTCTTGCGCACCTCGTCCATCGCGGTCTTCATCGGGTTCGCGGCGGATTTGAAGGTTTTTTGAATGTCACCCACGCCGGACTGATCGGCGGCATCATTCATGGCGCGACTGAATTCGCGGGCCATGCCCTTGGCCTTGCCCACGAAATTGCCCACGGCCCGAAACATTCCGGGCAAGTCCTTGGGCCCCACAACGATCAAGGCCACGATGCCGATGAGCAATAGCTCCGTCCAGCCAAGATCGAACATTTAAGGATCAGACCTTGTCTTTGTCTTCGGTCGGGGTCACGTCGCGCGCGGTCTCTGCAGACTCCTTGCTCGCGTCCTCCAGCTCCTTGCTGCCTTCGGCGACGCCCTTCTTGAACGAGGTGATGCCCTTGCCCACTTCGCCCATGAGCGAGGAAATCTTGCCGCGCCCAAACAGCACAAGCACCACCACCGCGATCAGAAGAAGCCCCGGAAGGCCAATATTGTTCAGCATTTCAATCTCTCCCTTTCTCGGGGGTCGGTTGCAGGGTCCCCGGGAATTTCATTTAACTATCTAGTCGCTCGTACCGGCGGTTGGAAGCGGCAAAGCACCAGAGCGCCCCGGATTCCACCACAAATTTCCACGGACCGCACCCTAATCAGGCTGGCCCGCCCCGGTCAATCACTCCCCTGCGCCTCGGCGCGGCTCTTGCCGCTGACATTCATCGCCAGCGTGGCAGCCATGAATTCGTCCAGATCGCCATCAAGTACCCCCTTGGTATCCGATGTCTCGACCCCGGTGCGCAGGTCTTTGACCATCTGATAGGGCTGCAACACATATGACCGGATCTGATTGCCCCAGCCGGCATCGCCCTTGGCGTCATGCGCTTCGTTGATCGCCGCGTTGCGCCGGTCCAGTTCCAACTGGTAGAGCCGCGATTTCAGCGCTTTCATGGCGATGTCGCGGTTCTGGTGCTGCGATTTCTGGCTGCTCGTGACCACGATGCCCGTAGGCATGTGCGTGATCCGCACCGCCGAGTCGGTGGTGTTCACGTGCTGCCCGCCCGCACCAGAGCTGCGATAGGTATCGATGCGAATATCCGACGGGTTGACCTCGATCTCGATATTGTCATCCACCACCGGATAGACCCAAACCGACGAGAACGACGTGTGCCGCTTGGCTGCCGAATCAAAGGGCGAAATCCGCACCAGCCGGTGCACACCCGATTCGGACTTCAGCCAACCATAGGCATTGTGCCCGCTGATCTTGTAGGCGGCGGATTTGATCCCCGCCTCATCGCCCGCCGATTCCGATTGCAGTTCGACAGTGTAGCCGCGCTTTTCCGCCCAACGCACATACATCCGCGCCAGCATCGACGCCCAGTCACAGCTTTCCGTGCCCCCGGCCCCTGCGTTGATCTCCAGAAAGGTATCGTTGGAATCCGCCTCGCCATCGAGCAGCGCCTCCAACTCCTTGGCGGCGGCCACCTTGGCCAGCGCCTTGATCGCGGCCTCAGCCTCGGCCACAACCTCGGTGTCGCCTTCGGCTTCGCCCAACTCGATCAGACCCAGATGATCCTCCAACTCCTGCTTGAGGCTGTCATGGGTCTCAAGCGCATCGACAAGCGCCTGCCGCTCACGCATCAGCGCCTGTGCCCGCGCAGGATCATCCCAGAGCGTCGGATCTTCGACCCGGGCATTGAATTCCTCCAGACGGTGCCGGGCGGTCTCCCACCCCAGCCGCTGCCGCAACAGCTCCAACGACTTTTGGATCTCGGCCACGAGGTTCTGGGTTTCTGCGCGCATCGGAATGTCCTTGTCTGGTCAGGTGCGGGTGATAGCGCAGCGCGCCGGGCCGGGCAAGAGAGCCCTAGTACAAGCCACCCGAACTCATCGACCCAAAGCTGGCCTTGCCCCCCACCCGCGCTTTTTCACCAGTCGAGGTCGTGACCTCCTGCACCTGCTCGCGCTCGCCCGCGGCAAAGAGATCAAGGTCATTGCCCATGGCAAAACCCCCATCATAGGTCACACCAAACACTGGCTCTTCACCATCACGGAAATATTCGGCCACCACATTGTCGCCGGTCGCATCATCTGAAAGGCGCGCACCGGTGAACCGGTCGATCTTTAGGAAATGTCCGCCGGGCGGCACTTCAAACGGACCGCCACCATATTTCTTGATCGCTTCCTCCATGAAGTCCTGAAACACCGGCCCACAGAGCGACGAGCCATAGGCCGACCGGCCAAGGCCGCGCGGCTGGTCATGGCCGATGTAACAACCCGCAGCGATATTGCTGGTAAAACCCACGAACCACACATCGCGCGCGTCATTGGTGGTGCCGGTCTTGCCCGCCACCGGCACCGGCAGGTTGATGGCCCCCGCCGCCGTGCCACGATCCACAACGCCCTTGAGCATCGAGGTCAGCTGATAGGCCGTGACGGCATTCATCACCCGCTCGCGATCCGACACGATACGCGGGCCACGATCGGCTGGAATGCCGGGATCATTGCAATCGACGCAATCGCGCTGATCGTGGCGATAAACCGTCTTGCCATAGCGGTCCTGCACGCGGTCCACCAAGGTGGGGCGCACCCGCTCGCCGCCATTGGCAAACATCGCATAGGCCGCGACCATGTTATAGAGCGTGGTCTCCTCGGACCCCAGCGAATTGGCCAGAAACCGCCCCATGTTCTCGTAGACACCAAAGCGCTCGGCATAATCCGCGATAACATCCATACCCACCTCCTGCGCGAGGCGGATGGTCATCAGGTTGCGCGACTGCTCGATGCCGGTGCGCAGGGGCGTGGGGCCGTAAAACTTGTTCGACGAATTGCGCGGCCGCCACAGACCCTGCGGCGTGTTGATCTCGATCGGGGCGTCGATCACGATGGTCGCGGGCGAATAGCCGCTGTCAAGCGCGGCGGCATAGACGAACGGCTTGAAGGACGAGCCCGGCTGCCGCAACGCCTGCGTGGTCCGGTTGAACACCGAGGCCTGATAGGAAAACCCGCCCTGCATGGAAATCACGCGGCCCGTGTTCACATCCATCGCGACAAAGCCGCCCTGCACCTCGGGCACCTGCCGCAAGGACCAGTTCACGAATTCCCCATCCTTGGTGACGGCGCGCACATGCACCACATCGCCCAGATCAAAGGTCGCTTTGAAATCCTTGGGCAGCCATTTGATGTCGCTGCGCGGCACCTCCTGCACACCCTCGACGCCCTCGATCCCCACTTGCATGGCCTGATCGCCGATCCCCAGCACCACCGCCGGATGCCAGACACCGTCGAGATCAATGTCCCGCGCCACGCTCAGCGCGGACAGCGCCGCGCGCCACGCGGCCTCATCGTCCAGCACCTCGGCGGGCAGGCTCTCGCCCGTGCCGCGCCAGCGTCCCTGGCCCCGGTCGTAATTCTCCAACTGCCGCCGCAGCGCCCGTGCGGCATGCACCTGCATTTCGGGATCAATGGTCGCCCGCACAGACAGACCGCCGCTAAAGAATTCGCCTTCTCCGAAATCAAGGCTCAATTGCCGCCGGATTTCATCGGTGAAATAATCACGTGGCGGCAAATCGGCGCTGAAGGGCGGGAAATCGCCATTCTGCACGCTTCGCAGCGGCGCTTCGCGCTCCTGCTCATAGGCCGCCTGCGTCAGATAGCCATTCTCCCACATTTCGCGCAGCACGAAATTGCGCCGCTCCAAGAGCCGCTCTTTCTCGCGCACCGGATGATAATCACTCGGCGCTTTTGGCATCGCGGCGATGGTCGCGGCCTCATGCGGGGCCAACTCGGTCAGGGTCTTGTTGAAATAGGTCTGCGCGGCGGCAGTCACACCATAGCTGTTCTGCCCCAGAAAAATCTCGTTCAGATAGAGTTCGAGAATGTCATCCTTGCTGAGCGTCTCTTCGATCCGCGTGGCCAGGATGATCTCCTTGATCTTGCGCTCCATCTGACGGTCGCCGGACAAGAGAAAATTCTTCATCACCTGCTGCGTGATGGTCGAGGCCCCGCGCACATTGCGCCCCCGCGACTTGACCGCATCCACAATGGCCGAGGCGATGCCAACCGCATCATAACCGCCATGGGTGTAGAAATTCTTGTCCTCTGCGCTAATGAACGCCTGCTTTACCAGATCAGGAATATCCTCAGCGGGCGTGAACAAGCGCCGCTCGCGCGCGAATTCGTCGATGATCCGCCCTTCGCCCGAATAAATCCGGCTGATGGTCGGCGGCGTGTAATTGGCAAGGCTCTCATGGCTGGGCAAATCCTGACCATAGATATGCAGCACGGCACCGATGCTCAGCCCGATCACCACCACGACCAGCGTGATCAGGCTAAAGACGGTGCCGAAAAGGCTGAGAATCGCACGTATCACAAGGGCCCCCGCATGCTTGCTGGCCCCGATATAGGCATAGCGGGCCTCAGGGTCAAAAGGGAATGGGCGGGCCCACGCGCCACATTCCGCCGGGTCAAGGCATCCGCCCCCCTCATTGCCGCACCAATCCCGCGCGCGCGGCATCCGCATCCCGCCACGCGGTCAGCGCCGCACGCAGGGCCGCAGCAATCCGTGCACGCCCCTCTTCATCGCGCAACCTTGCCAGATCGCGCGGGCTGGACAGAAACCCCAATTCAATCAGGACCGACGGAATATCAGGGGCCTTCAGCACCGAAAACCCCGCCCGCCGCAGGGGCCGCGTCAAAAGCGGCACCTCATGCGCGGCAAAGCTCTCGATCAAGGCCTGTGCCAGATGCGCGGTGCGCGGCTGTGTCTCGACCCGCGCCAGATCCATCAGCACATCGGCCACCACGTCATCCTTGCCGCTCAGGTCCACACCGGCCAGCATATCGGCGCGATTGTGCCGCTCGGCGAGCGCGGCACTGGCCTTGTCCGAGGCACTCTCGGACAGCGTATAAACCGACAGCCCGCGCGCCTGCGCCCCCGACAGGGCATCGGCATGCAGCGACATGAATACATCCGCCCCCGCCCAATGCGCCAGCGCCACGCGCCGCTCAAGGCTCACGAATTCGTCGCGCTCGCGCGTCAGAACCACCTCGAATCCCCCCGCCCGCAGCAATTCATCGCGCAATTCCTGCGCGAATTGCAGCATCAGCGCCTTTTCGGTCAACGCGCCCTCCTGAGCGCCCGGATCAATCCCGCCATGGCCCGGATCAAGCACCACCACCAGCGGCCCCTCGCCCGGTGTCTTCACCGGGGCCGCCACCAGCGCATCCTTGGGATCGGGCAGGTCCCAGCCGGGCAAGGCGGGTGTGCCCGCCGTTGCGGCAAACCGCTCGGCATCTGATGCCCCAAGGACGACCTTCAGGGCCGCCCGCCCGCTTGCGCGGTCGATCTCCAGCCCCGCCTGTTCCAGCGGATAGGGCGCATCCAGATCCGCCACCATGCGCGACCAACCCGGCCGGATCTGGCCAAATCGTAAGCCCTTGACGCGCTCCCCCGCAATCAGGTCGCCCGCTCCGATGCCCTGCCAATCCACCTCTTGAAAATCAAGCACAAGGCGCGGCGGCGCATCGAGCGTGTACACACGGTAGGGCACGCCTTGCGACAGGCTCAGGGTCATCTCGACCCCGCGTGCGGTGTCCGCAATGGTGCTTGCGCCCGCCTCAAGCCGCGCCAGACCGCTGAACGCAGCCTCTTGCGCGCTCACACCTGCGCCCCCAATCGCCAGCGCGAGCGCCAGCCCCATGCCAATGATCCTGCTCATCCGCCGTTTCCCGGTTCGTGTTCGCCCCAAGGATACACGAGCGCCGCTCAACGCAACAGCCCCGATGTCCCGCACAACAAGCGCTTGATCCTGCCGAACAATCAATCAAGGTTTTTATCCCACAGCTTCCAGTCTATAGAATCGCCATGACCAGCCAGAACCCACGCCCCACCGTCACAACAGAGGACCCAAAGGTTCTCTTTGAAATTTTCGTGCAGCGCAAATACTGCGATCTGGAATTGGCCTCGATCATCCATACCCTGCAAATCGCCAACAAGGTGCATGGCACAGCACATTTCGGCTGGCGCATCATCTCCGACCGTCCCGGCATCGTGCAAAGCAGCGGTGCCGGCCTGGTGCGCGCCGAGCCGGTGATTCCAGATCACTGTATGGCCGATTTCCTGATCGTCATCGCCTCGAAAACCGCCGATCCCGCCGTCTGGATGGCCCGCGTCCGCAGCATGCGGCGGCTCGGGCGGTCGGTGATCCTGCTCGCAGATGCCGCGACCACTTTCATTTCGCGCACCCAGATCGAAACCGGCGCCGTCACGACCCATTGGGCCGATGCCGTGATCCTGCGCGAAACCCAGGATCAACCGCGCCTGACCGAGAATTTGTCAGAGTTTTCCAACGGCATCATCACCGCTGCCGGGCGCGCCGCGACGGCCGAGCTTGTGATCGGGCTCCTGGCCCGCGACTTGGCCGTATCCGAGATCACCGAAATCGGCCGACACCTGCTCTTGCCGGAAATCCGCACCAGCTCCAGCACACAGCCTTTCGCCCCCGAGGCCTTTCACAAATTCTACGACAAGGCCGTGTCGGATGCCCTCGCCATCATGGAGGACAATCTGAGCGATCCGCTCTCCATCGCGGAAATCGCCGACGAGGTGGACACTTCGCAGCGCTGCCTTGAACGTCGGTTCCGCGCCGTGTTCGAAACCTCGCCGGGGCACTATTACAAACTGATACGTGTGCGCCGCGCCCATCACCTGATCCAGAGCACGAAACTGCCGCTGATCGACATCGCCACCGCCACCGGCTTTGGCTCGACCGGCACGCTTTCCACCGCGTTTAAGAAATTCTACGGCGTGACGCCCTCTGACCTGCGCGGCAAACACCGCGAGCGTGTGCTCGACTACTCCGCCGAGGTGTGAACCCGCACCGCGTCGGCCACCACCTGCGCCGCCGCCGCCCAATCGCCCAGAGCCGCCGCCGCCTGCCGCGCCGCCGAGGCGCAGCCTGCCCGCAAAGCAGGCTCGTTCAGCATCCGCCGCAGCGCCTCGCCAAAGGCCGCGTCATCCTCGGGCGGCACCAGAATGCCCGCGCCGGGGGCCACCGTCTCCGGCACCGCCCCCGCCAGCGTGCTGATGATCGGCAGCCCATGGCCCATCGCCTCGTCAAACACGATACCATAGCCCTCGTAACGCGTCGCCAGTGCAAAGAGCGTGGCGCGCCCATACAGCGCCTCCAGCGCCGGCTGCGAAATCTCCCCCGCGATCTCGACCCGCTCCGCCAAGCCCATTTCCGCCCGCAACGCGTGCAACGCCGCCACCGTCTCGGGCTCGTGCAACCGCCCGACAATCACCGCCCGCCAGTCCAGATCGGTGATCCGCGCCAAGGCCCGCAAGAGCACGTCATGCCCCTTGCGCCGCGCCAAGAGCCCCACCGACAGGACCAGCGGTGGCACCTCCGGCACCGGGCGCAGGTTCGGGGCCACAAACCCCGGCCGCGCCACGCTGATCCGTTCCGGTGCCACCCCATAGGTCTCTTGCAAGAGGCCCGCGATATGCCCGCTCGTCACCACGATATGCCGCGCCCGGCTCAGATTGGCCCGCTCCCGCGCGGCCATGGCCTGCGCCTGTGGCGCGCTCAGCCCCGGTTCCAGCGCGAGGGGATGATGCACCAGCGCCACCATCGGGGCCGCCAGACGCGCCACCCCGTCCGGGTCGAGCGCGCCATAGGCCAGCCCGTCCACCAGGGCCGGACAGTCGCGCGGCAACGCACCCAGGTGCGCCAGCGCATCCGCCATGTCGCGCGCATCGGGATGCGGAAAACTGTCCCCCAACCGCAGATGCCGCAGCCTGATACCCCGCGCCACCAATGCCTCCGCCAACCGCCGGTCGTAGAGATATCCCCCCGTCGTCAGCTCCGGATCACCCGGCACGGCAAAGGCCAACGCGCGCCCCGCCTCACGCGCCATAGCGCACCCGATGGCAGAGGGTGTCCGCCGCGGCCAGGATCGCCGGGTAGTCGCGCGGCAGATCGTCAAACCGGGTCTCGCCCGAAATCAACCGATCCAGCACCGGATCGGCCAAGAGCCGCAGCGCCACCTCCATCCGCCGCCGATAATCCCAGCGTGCCGCATGGCTGGCCGGGATACGCCCCACTTGGGACGAGATGATCTGCAACCGCCGCTGGTGAAACGCACCACCAAGGGCAACCCCGATCTCGCCACTGCCATACCAGCTGGCCTCGACAACCCGCGCCTCGATCCCCGCAATCCTGATCGCCGTGCCGAGCCCTGCGGGGCTGGCCGTGGCATGGATCACCACATCCGCATCGCCCTGCGCCGCCTCAGGCTGCGCAAACCGACACCCGAACGCTTCGGCCAGCGCAGCCCGCGCCCCGTCGCGGTCAATCAAGGTGACATCCGTTCCCGGCACCCGCGCCGCAAGATAGCCCACGAGCGCCCCCACCGTGCCCGCGCCGATCACCGCCACCCGGTCGCCGGGTGCCACCTGCGCATCCCACAGGATATTAAGCGCGGTTTCCATATTGGCCGCCAGCACCGCCCGCGCAGGCGGCACGCAATCCGGCACCGGCACCGCCATTTGCGCGGGGCAGGCAAAGCGCGTCTGATGCGGGTGCAGCACAAAGACCACCTGCCCCGCCCGATCCCCCGTGCTCACGCGCCCCACGGCGCAATAGCCGTATTTGACCGGCGCGGGAAACGCGCCCTCCTGGAATGGGGCGCGCATCGTGGCGTGCTCGCTCTCGGGCACCCGGCCCTCGAAAACCAGCCGCTCGGTGCCCCGGCTGATCCCGGTGTAGAGCGTGTCGACCACGACATCGTCCGGCCTCGGCTCTACCGCCACGGGGCGCAGCTCCACCTGCCCCGGCGCCACGATCCAGAGCGCGCGCGCCGCTTGCGCCATGCCCCTCACCCCAGCCGCGCGGCCGGTTGGCGCGCATGCGGCCAGACCTCCGCCGCCACCCGCGCGCCCATCACGCAATCAAAGAGCACGTCCGAACCAAGCCCGTAAACCTGCGTTTCGGGCCGCCGCGCCTGCGCCAGCCGCGCCACGGGGCGCGTGGTCAGGCCCTGCGGCCCCGCCCCGATCAAGAGCGGCGCCACCGCCACATGCAGCCGCGCCAGCATATCCGCTTCGATGAAACGCGCGATCGTGATGGCCCCGCCCTCCACCATCAGATGATGCAGCCCCAGTTTGCGCAGGGCGCTGACAATGGCAGGGGGCGAAATCCAGTCCTTGCGCGGCAGGCGGATGATCTCGACACCCTCGGGGCGCGGCTTGTCCACCTCCTGAATGACGATCCGCCGCGTGCCGTCCTCTTCGAACAAACGCGCGTCATTCGGCAACCGCCCCGAGGGATCAATCACCACCCGCGCCGGATTCTGCCCCGGCACCAGACGCACGGTCAGGCGCGGGTCGTCGTGCAGGGCGGTCTTGACGCCCACGATCACCGCATCAACCAGCGCGCGCATCCGGTGCAGATGCGCCAGCCCGTCCGGGCCTGACACATCCGCCGCATCGCCCGTGACCGTGGCCACCCGCCCGTCCAGCGATTGCCCGATCTGCGCCACGACCTGCGGCGTGCCGGGCGCGGCCAGCATCGACCCATAGAGCGCCATCGCCGCGCGCTCGCCCGTCGCCCACTCCCCGCAACACAGGCACGCCCGCCCCGCGCGCGCCGCAAGAATATGCTCCCAGACCTTGGGGGTGACTTCAGCACTCTGCATCCGGGTCTCCGTTTCGCGTTGCCTATCGGTTGATCGTCAGGGTTGCGCAGGCCAAGGCGGGTCGCGTTATGGTCTGCATAGCAGAGATAGACGGGTTTTCAAAAATGTCATGCCCGTCGGCCATCCCCCGGCGGCACCGCCAATAGGTCGATATGGCCGATTTCGGCCCACCCCTCGGCAAGAACCCGCGCGCGCCGCGCCTGCCAGTCCTCTGCCCCGGTGTATCCCGCCTCGCCCGCCGCCTGCGCAATCCCCGCGAGAAGCAGGCTCTGCATCTCCGCCACCTCCGGCCCCAACCGCCATGGGCTTGGCGCGAGATGCACCTCGTAACCCAGAGACGCGAATATCCCGGCAGCGGTCTCTGCCGCCTCCGGGCCAAGGGCCGCGCCAAACCCCTTGTTGCCCCGCTGATGCGCGTTGAACTGCTCGGTGATCGCCGCATCTTCCGCATCCTCGGGCGACCAGCGCATCACGCCGTCATAGCTGAGCGCGGCATAGAGCGCTGTGCCCTGCGCCGCCAACCGCGCCGCCAATGCCGCGACCCAGTCCCGCGACACGAGGTCAAAGAGCGCCGAGGCCGTCACCAGCCGCACACCCCCAAGCGGCAGGGCGTCGATGTCCGCCAGATCCCCCTGACAGATTTCCGCCTCCGGATGCAGCACCGCCGCCCGCGCGAGCAGGCCCGCGTCATTGTCGAAAAGCCGCCAGTGCGCGCCTGTGGCTCCGGCCCCCTCAAAGGCGCGCACCGTCGATCCTGTGCCACAGCCAAGGTCAAGCACCGAGCCCCCCGGCCCGGCCAGCGCCACCGCCCGACGCAACAGGGTCGCATCCCGTGCCGCCCTATCCGCCGGTTCCCGCAACGCCAGCCATCCGGGGTCAAACCCCATCTCAGAGATCTGCCTCGTACCAGCCACGCGCCACATGGCTTTCGTGCAGCATCACACGGATACGGGCCAATCGCCCCGCATCGCCCAGACCCTCGGCGCGGGAAATGTCGCGCAGTCCCGTCCAGATGTGATGGCACAGGAATTCCGTTGTCGTGAACTTGCCCTTGAATTCGGGCTTGTCGTCCAGATTGCCATAGCGCAAAGGGGCAAGCACCCGCGCCAGCGCCTCGGACGCAAGGCCAATGTCCACCACCAGCCCATGCGCATCAATATCCTCTGTATAAAACGCGGCATCGACCACGAATGTCGCCCCATGCACCCCCTGCGCGGGGCCAAAGACGGGATCAGGCAGGGAATGGGCGATCATGATGTGATCGCGAACTTCAACGGCAAACATGGGGCTTTCCTTCCTTGAATGGCAGGCGTGACGTAACACGCGCTCCGATTGCGTCAAGCCTAGGGATCACGTCGGCAAAACCCCGCGCGTGCACGAGAATTTCATTGGACCTGCCGCCGCGCCGCCATAACTGTAGGTTGCGCATCGAACACAGAGAGCCATCGTGACAGATTTGACCCCAAACCGACCTAATGCGCCCGCCGTGACGCCGATTGCGCCGCATTTGCGCCGCGCGCCCACGCTGGCCAACCGCCGCCGTGTCGTACTTGCGCTCAACGTGGTGACGGTCGCAGCACTCTTTACCGCCATGCTCGCGCTCTTTCTGCCGCTCGGCATCACATGGGCCGAAGGCGCGATGTTGAGCGCCTTCCTTCTCACGCTTCCTTGGCTCTCCATCGGCCTCTGGAACAGCATCCTTGGCCTCGCGCTCGACCTGCGCCATGGCGCGCACGCCGCCGCCCATGTCACACCTGCCCTCACCCGCATCCGCGGCGACGAGCCGATCACGGCCCGGGTCGCCGTGGTCATGCCGCTGCGCAACGAAGACCCGGACGCCTCCATCGCCCGCCTGCGGCGATTGGAAGAGGAAATCGCCCTCACCCCCTACGCGGGTCGCTTTTCCTACCATGTGCTCAGCGATACCGATGACGCCCGCGTCGCCCTCAAGGAAGAGGCGCGCATCGCGCAATGGCGTGCCGCTCGCCCCATGGCCGCGATCCACTACCGCCGCCGCACCGACAACACCGGCTACAAGGCCGGCAATATCGCCGAATTCCTTCATGGCCCGCAGGGCGCAAGCGATCTTTTCCTGCCACTCGACGCCGATAGCGAAATGGGCGCGGATACCGTCTTTCGCATGATCCGCGTGATGCAGGCCAGCCCCGAAATCGGCATGTTGCAAAGCCTTGTCACCGGCCTGCCCGCCCGCAGCTTCTTTACCCGCGCCTTTCAGTTCGGCATGCGCCACGGCATGCGCTCCTATACGCTTGGTTCCGCATGGTGGCAGGGCGATTGCGGCCCCAACTGGGGGCATAACATCGTGATCCGCACCGCCCCCTTCCGCGACCATTGCATGTTGCCGGTGCTCGCCGGGCGCGGGCCGCTTTCGGGCGCGATCCTCAGCCATGATCAGGTCGAGGCGGTGCTCATGCGCCGCGCCGGATACGAGGTGCGCGTTCTGGCCGAGGAATCCGAAAGCTTTGAGGAAAATCCCCCCAGCCTGGTCGATTTCATCCGCCGCGAACTCCGCTGGATGAATGGCAACCTGCAGTATTTCAAACTGTTGTCCATGCCAGGCCTCAAACCCGTGAGCCGCCTGCAACTGGTGCTGGCGATCCTCATGTATATCAGCTCTCCGGCGTGGATTGCCTTCATCCTGATCGGCGCGGCCTTGGCTGGCACCGTCGACCAGATCAACGCCATTCCCGCCGCTGCCGGTCTCACCCTCTTTGCCGTGCTGATGACGCTCAGCCTTAGCCCCAAACTGATGGGGCTGGCGCAAGTGCTGGCCTCGCCCGCGCGCTCTGCGGCCTATGGCGGGCGCGCCCGCGTGCTGGCGGGCGGGCTGGTCGAGATTGTCTTTTCGATGCTCACCTCGCCGGTCGTGGCGGTCGCGCTCACGCAATTCGCCATCGGTCTGATCTTTGGCCAGCGCATCGGCTGGAGCGCGCAACAACGCTCGCGCGCGCGCCTCGAATGGCATGAGGCCGCGAGCGTGCTCTGGCCGCAAACCTTGCTGGGCGCGGGGCTTTGCCTCTGGTTCTGGGTTCAGGCCCCTTGGGCGCTGATCTTTGGCGCGCCGGTGCTGCTGGCCCTCACCCTCTCGATCCCCGTGGCGGTGCTCACCACCCTGCCCCGCCTCAGCCGCTGGTCGCAATCCACCGGCCTTTTCGACATCCCCGAGGATCGCCGCCCCGCGCGGCAAGACCCGACCATCCAAGCCAACACCGCCTGACGCCTGAGCCACACAAGGGAGATACCGCATGACCGCTTTCAGACTGACAGCCCTCGGCGCAACGATGGCCCTTGGCCTCGCGGCCCCCGCACAGGCCGAACCCGCCACATGGCAGATCGACCCCGACCATGCGGTCGTGGCCTTCACCATCATGCACGCAGGCTATGCCAAGGTCCTCGGCCGGTTTTCAGACATCGAAGGCAGCTTTACCTACGATCCCGACACACAGGAACTGGGCGAGGTGACAGCCCGCATCGGCACCGCCAGCGTCGATACCGACCATGAAAAGCGCGACGAACACGTCCGCTCCGCCGATTTTCTCGACGCGGGCGCCCATCCGATGATCACCTTCACCGCCACCGACAGCACCCCAACCTCCGAGACCACCGGCACCGTCACCGGCGATCTCACGATCCGGGGCGTGACCCAGCCCGTGACCCTCGATGTGACCCTCAACAAACGCGCCGACTACCCCTGTTGCCATGGCAAGGAGACGCTGGGCATCTCCGCCACCGCCGAGATCCTGCGCAGCGATTTCGGCAGCACCTATGCCCTGCCCGATTTCGTGGGCGATGCGGTCAGCATCATTCTCGAATTCGAGGCGATCCGCGCCGACTGATCACCCGCCGCGCGACCAACGCGCTCAATCATTTTGTCACAGAGTCCGATTTGAGACCGGCTTTGACCGAATTCGATATACCATAGCGGCCCTTTTTCCCCGAAATTGGGGCAAAGGAGTCGGATACAATGCGCTATTCAGGATTCAAGGTCATCAAAGAGGCCCTCACCGGCCACCGCGGCTGGGGCCCCGCATGGCGCGATGCCGCGCCGCAATCATCCTATGATTACGTCATCGTCGGCGGCGGCGGGCATGGCCTTGCCACGGCCTATTATCTGGCCAAGGAATTCAAGCAGGCGCGCATCGCCGTGCTGGAAAAGGGCTGGATCGGCGGCGGCAACGTGGGGCGCAACACCACCATCATCCGCTCCAACTACCTGCTCGACGGGAATGAGCCCTTCTATGAATTCTCGCTCAAGCTCTGGGAAGGGCTGGAACAGGACCTGAACTACAACGCCATGGTCAGCCAGCGCGGGATTCTCAACCTGATCCACACCGACGCGCAGCGCGACGCCTTCATCCGGCGCGGCAATGCCATGATGCTGAACGGGGCCGATGCCGATCTTCTGACCACCGCGCAGATCGTAGCACGCTATCCGTTTCTCAACGTCAACGATGCCCGCTTTCCGATCAAGGGCGGCCTCGCCCAGCATCGCGGCGGCACCGTGCGCCATGACGCCGTCGCCTGGGGCTATGCCCGCGCCGCCGACCAGCGCGGCGTCGACATCATCCAGAATTGCGAAGTCACCGGCTTCCGCATCGAGAACGGCACATGCCTCGGGGTCGAAACCTCGCGCGGCTTCATCGGCGCGAAAAAGGTCGGCGCCTGCGTCGCAGGCTCGTCCTCGCGGCTCATGTCGCATGCAGGCATGCGCCTTCCGATCGAGAGCCACGTATTGCAGGCCTTCGTGTCCGAGGGTCTCAAACCCGTCCTGCCGGGCGTCATCACCTTTGGCGCCGGTCATTTCTATTGCAGCCAGTCCGACAAGGGCGGGCTTGTGTTCGGCGGCGACATCGACGGCTACAATTCCTACGCCCAACGCGGCAACCTGCCCGTGGTCGAGGATGTCTGCGAAGGCGGCATGGCGATTTTCCCGATGATCGGGCGCGCGCGCCTCCTGCGCATGTGGGGCGGCATCATGGACATGAGCATGGACGGCTCGCCCATCATCGACCGCACCCATATAGGCGGCCTCTATTTCAACGGCGGCTGGTGCTATGGCGGGTTCAAGGCCACGCCCGCGTCAGGCTTTGTCTACGCGCATCTGCTGGCCACCGACACCCCCCATCCCACCGCCACCGCCTATCGTTTCGATCGCTTCGCCAAGGGGCTGATGATCGACGAAAAGGGCATGGGCAACCAGCCCAACCTGCATTGAGGGAGCGCGCACCATGCTGATCAATCACCCCCTCCTTGGCCCCCGCGACGCCAGCGAATTCGTCTACAAGGGCGACGCCGCCCTCATCAACCGCCCCGACCCCGACGCGCCCGACGCGCTGGAGCAGTTCATCGACTACGGCTATCTGCGCGACAACCCCGCCGGCGCGCATCGTGAACTCTGGTTCCACGAACAGGGCGACCGAAGCTGGCTTGTCGTCACCCGCAACACACTCACCCATGAAATCACTTCGGTGGAATTGGCCCGTGACGTGGCCCGCCGCGAAGGACGCTCCAAATGACCCAAGTTAATCGCCTCGCTGGCGGTCTGATCGACCGCAGCCGCACCATTTCCTTCCGCTTCGACGACAAATGGATGAAGGGCCATCCCGGCGATACCCTCGCCTCCGCCCTGCTGGCCAACGGCGTGCGCCTGATGGGCCGCTCGTTCAAATACCACCGCCCGCGCGGCCCGCTTTCGGCAGGCTCCGAGGAACCCAACGCCATCGTCGAATTGCGCGACGGCGCGCGGCGCGAGCCCAACACCCGCGCCACCACCGCCGAGCTTTTCGACGGCCTCACCGCGCAGTCGCAGAACCGCTGGCCCTCGCTTGCCTTTGATGCGCTCGCGATCAACGACCGCCTGTCGAATTTCTTTGCCGCCGGGTTCTATTACAAAACCTTCATGTGGCCTGCGGCCTTCTGGGAAAAACTCTACGAACCCATCATCCGCCGCGCTGCGGGCCTTGGCTCGCTCAGTCTGCAAGCCGACCCCGACAGCTACGACAAGGGCTATCTGCACTGCGACCTGCTGATCATCGGTGCTGGTCCCGCCGGTCTGGCGGCGGCGCTGACCGCGGGCGAATCCGGTCTCAACGTCATTCTCGCGGATGAAGATTCCCTGCCCGGTGGCCGCCTCAACACCGAAACCTATGGGCTTGGCCAACAATCTGGCGCCGACTGGGCCGCCGAGGCCGCCGAACGTCTGGCCGCCCTGCCCAATGTGCGCCTCATGACCCGCACCACCGTGCTCGGGGCTTTCGATCACGGCATCTACGGCGCGCTCGAACGCGTGAGCGATCACCTGCCCGTCCCCCCCGAGGGCAAGCCGCGCCAGATCCTGTGGCGCATCTATTCCCGCCGCGCCATCCTCGCCGCAGGGGCCACCGAACGCCCCATCGTGTTCGAGAACAACGACCGCCCCGGCATCATGCTGGCAGGCGCGCTGCGCGCCTATGCCAACCGCTGGGCCGCCACCCCGGCACCGGAAATCGCCGTTTTCACCAATAACGACGACGGCCACCGCACCGCACTAGACCTCAAGGCCAAGGGTGTCACCGTCGCCGCCGTGATCGACACGCGCCCCGACGCCCCCAAGGGCAACGGGTACGAGGTGATCGCGGGCGGCACCGTCACCAACACCTCGGGCCGCCTTGGCCTGACCAAGATCGAGGTCACGGATGCACGCGGCACCCGCCGCACGATCCGCTGCGGCGCGCTCGGCGTCTCGGGCGGCTGGAACCCCAACGTCAGCCTCACCTGCCATCAGCGTGGCCGCCCCACATGGGACGCCGATATTCACGCCTTCGTCCCCGGCGGCACCCTGCCCGAGGGCATGGTTGTCGTGGGCGCAGCCAACGGTCGTTTCTCAAACCACACCGCCCTGACCTCCGGGGCCGACATCGCCGCGCAAATCGCCACGGATCTTGGCCACAGCGCCTCCCGCCCCGACCTGCCGCAGGCCGAGGATACGCCGCTCGCCCTCACCCCCTTCTGGCATGTGCAGGGGGCCAAGCGCGCCTGGGTCGACCAACAGAACGACGTGACCGCCAAGGATGTGAAACTAGCACATCAGGAGAATTTCGTCTCCGTCGAGCATCTCAAGCGCTATACCACGCTTGGCATGGCCACCGATCAGGGCAAGACCTCGAACACCGCCGGTCTCGCGATCATGGCCGAGGTGGCGGGCAAATCCATCCCCGAGGTGGGCACCACCATGTTCCGCCCGCCCTATACCCCCACAGCCATCGGGGCCTTTGCGGGCCGCGCGCGCGGCAAGGATTTCCGCCCCACCCGCAAGACCCCCAGCCATTTCTGGGCCGAGGAACAGGGTGCCGTGTTTGTCGAGGTCGGCATGTGGCTGCGTGCCCAATGGTTCCCGCGCGCGGGCGAAACCCATTGGCGACAGAGCGTGGACCGCGAGGTGCTGCAAACCCGCCGGTCGGTCGGCATCTGCGATGTGACCACCTTGGGCAAGATCGACGTGCAGGGGGCGGATGCCGCCGCCTTCCTCAACAAGATCTATTGCAACGCCTTCGCCAAGCTGCCCGTCGGGCGCGTTCGCTACGGCCTCATGCTGCGCGAGGACGGGATTGCCATGGATGACGGCACCGCCGCGCGCCTGGCCGAGGATCACTTCGTGGTGACAACCACCACCGCCAATGCGGTCACGGTCTATCGCCACATGGAATTCGTGCGCCAGTGCCTCTGCCCCGACATGGATGTGCAACTCATCTCCACGACCGAGGCTTGGGCGCAATTTTCCGTCGCTGGCCCCAATGCCCGCAACCTGCTGCAAAAGGTGGTGGACCCCGAATTCGACATCTCCAACGAGGGCTTCCCCTATATGGCCTGCGGCGAGATCACCGTCTGCGGCGGCCTGCCCGCGCGGCTCTTCCGCATCTCCTTCTCGGGCGAACTGGCCTATGAAATCTCCGTGCCCACGCGCTACGGCGATGCCATGATCCGCCGCCTGATGGAGGCGGGGCGCGAATTCGACGTGGTCGCCTACGGCACCGAGGCGCTCGGCGTCATGCGTATCGAAAAGGGCCACGCGGCAGGCAACGAGCTGAACGGCACCACCACCGCCCTCAATCTCGGAATGGGCAAGATGGTATCGACCAACAAGGACTCGATCGGTGCCGTGCTCTCCCGCCGCGAGGGTCTCAATGCGCCGGACGCGCTGCGCCTCGTCGGCCTGCGCCCGGTGGACCGCTCCAAACCCGTGCCCGCCGGCGCGCATCTGATGACCAAGGGCAGCCCGGTCGATGCCGCCCATGATCAGGGCTATGTGACCTCCGCCTGCTACTCGCCCAATTTGGGGCATTCCATTGCGCTGGCCTTCCTCAAATCCGGCGATACTCGCATGGGCGAAACCCTGCGCCTCGTGTCCCCCCTGACCGGTGTCGAACATGACGTCGAAGTCGTCAGCGCCCATTTCGTCGATCCAGAAGGAGAGCGCCTCCGTGCATGATCTCATCGCCATCACCCCGCTCGGGGCGACCCGTCCCCGTATCGACAGCCACGGCCCCGTGACCCTGACCGAAGTCACCGACCGCGCCTTGGCCTCCGTCGCGGCCCGCCTAGGGCACGAGACGCAGACAAGCGCCCTTGTGACCGCCCTCATCGGCGCCCCAGCACCCAGCCCCGCCCGCATGGGCGGCGAGACCCTCATGGCCTTCTGGATGGGACCGGATCAATGGATGCTCTCAGCGCCGATTGAGACCCACGAGGATTTGGCCGAACAGGCCAAGGCAGAGGCCAAAGGGGCCGCCAGCGTCACCGACCAGACCGGCGCATGGTGCCGCTTCGATCTCAGCGGGGACGGGCTGGCCGATGTCTTTGAGCGCCTCACCAACGCCAACACCCGCGCCTTTACGGGTGGCGAGGCGCAGCGCGCAGGCATCGAGCATATGGGCTGCTTCCTCCTCTGCCACAGCCCGCGCCACATCTCGGTGATCGGCCCCCGCTCTTCAGCCGGTTCGCTGCACCACGCGCTGCTGACCGCAATCCGCTCGGCGCACTAACCTCGTCCCGGGCTTGCCCCGGGACCTCACCATTCCCCAAAAAAAGGCCCCGGCTCAAGGCCGGGGCGCTCCCCATCCGTAACCGTGCCAGGCTTGACCCGGCAATTCACCATTCCCTAACCCGTCCCGGGCTTGACCCGGGACCCCATTCAGTCACCTCAAACACCCCTACCCATCCAGCGCCTGCGCCAGATCGGCGATCAGGTCGCCCGCATCCTCGATCCCCACCGAAAACCGCAACAGCCCCTCGGGGATGCCCGTATGCGGCTCGATCGTATGGCGATGCTCCACCAGGCTCTCGACCCCGCCCAGCGACGTGGCCCGATGGAAAAGCTGCAACCGCCCTGCCACCTCCAGCGCCCGCTCGCGCCCGCCAGTCACCACCGCGGACAGCAGATAGCCATAGCCACCGCACATCTGTCGCGTGGCAATGGCATGGCCTGCATGGCTTTCCAATCCGGGGTAAAACACCGCCTCGACCTGCACATGACCCTCAAGATACCGCGCGACCGCCAGCGCATTCTCGCACATCCGCTCCATCCGCAGCGGCAGCGTGCGCATCCCCCGCATCAAGAGCCACGCCTCGAACGGTCCCATCACCGCGCCCGCATCATGCCGGTCGGTCACGATCTCTTGCCACATCGCAGTGCCCGGCTCACGGCAGGACAGCACCCCCGCCAACACATCCGAATGCCCGTTGAGCGCCTTGGTGCCCGAATGCATCACAATATCCGCCCCCAGATCCAGCGCCCGCGTCAAGACCGGCGTCGCCGCCGTGCCATCGACCACCAGAATGGCCCCCGCCTTATGCGCCATCCCCGCCGCCGTGGCGATCTCGACCGTTTTCAACCACGGGTTCGACGGTGTCTCGATCCAGACCATGTCCGCCGAAGACCGGCACGCCGCCGCCAGGGCCGCCGGGTCCGACGCGTCAATCTCGTCCAGCAGGATCGCGCGGCGCACACAATAGGCCCGCACCCATTTCAGCGTGCCCCAGTAAATGCCGGTCTGCATCACCACCCGCGCACCACTGGGCAGCGCGCGAAACACCGCCGCCACCGCCGCCATGCCGCTGGGAAAGAGCAGCGTCGCCGCAGCCCCCTCCAACTGCCGGATCACCTCTTCGGCCTGCCGCACCGTGTCGTTCTGATCGCGCCCATACATGTTGTCAGGCCGCAGCAGCGCATAGTCTGCATCCCGCGTATAGGTCGTGGCCAACGAGATGCCCGGCACCACGCCGCCTGTCGCCGTGTCCTTGGCCCCAGCCGCCTGCGCGGCAATCGTTGCGGGTTTCAGCGGTTCATTCTTCATGCGTCGATCTTTCCATGTTCCATCGCAAAGAGCCGCCCCGGCCCCCATCCCCGCGCATCGGCACCGGCCCGGCGCAGCATATCCCAAAAGAGCGCCTGATTCGAGGTGACGACCGGCAGGCCCAATTCCGCCTCAACCGCCCCGATCACGCCGAAGGTGCGCAAATTGGTGCAACTGGCAAAAACCGCCTCCACCCCCGGCACACGTCCCGCCTCCAGCATCGCGCGCCGTGTGCTTGTCTCAGCAATCCGCGCCACGGTCCAATCCTCTTTTTGACCGAAACTAACCGAATGGATCACCTCGATCCCCGCCGCGCCAAGCGCCGCCGCCATCGGCCCGCTAACCTCGCGCACATAGGGCGTGACCATGGCAATCCGCCGCACCTGCAACCGATGCAGCGCCGCGATCACGGCGCTCAGCGGGTTCGTGACCGGAACGCCGGGATGCGCCAGATGGATCAGCCGCGCCACCTCGTCCGATCCGATGATCGTCGCCCCCGAGGTGCAGGCATAGGCCACCGCCTGCAACCCGCGCGGCAAGAGCGCCGCCGTGCGCGTCATCTCGGGCGCCATGCGCGCCAGATCCTCGGGCGTCACATCGGCCTGCGCCGGAATACGCGCGTGCATGAGGTTCACATCCCGCCCCGCCAGCGCCATCCGCGCCTCGTATTCCACCGTTTCATCGGTGCTGAGCACGATCATCCCAAGCCGCAACCCGGCCCCCGCCCCCTCGTCCAGATCATACCGCATCACAGCCCCTCCACCCGGCTGATCGTCCCGCCCGACACGGCGGCGCGCACCCCTGTCGTGGTGGCACAGGAGGTGGGCAGCCCCCGCGCCACCCGCACCGCCAGATATGCAAAGGCCTGCGCCTCCAGCATATCGCCATCGAGCCCCACCGCCTCGACCGGCTCCACCGGGCAATCGAGGGCGGCGCGCAGCATCTGCATCATCACGCCGTTATGCCGCCCGCCCCCTGTCACCAGCAATCGCGCAGGCGGGCGCGGGCAATGCTCCATCCCGCGCAGCACCGCCGCCGCCGCCATGCCGGTCAGCGTCGCCACCGCATCCGCATCGCCCAACTCGCCCACCAATCCGATCATGTCGGCGAATGTGTCCCGGTCCAGCGACTTGGGCGGCATCCGCAGGAAATAGGGCTCATCGAGGAACAGCTCCAACGCCCCCTGCGCCACCTCACCCTGACGCGCCAAAGCGCCATCGCGGTCAAACGCCTCTCCGCGCCGCGCCAGCATCAGATCGTTGATGGGCGCATTGGCTGGCCCGGTATCAAAGGCCAGAATGGCCCCCGGCACCTCTGGCCGCGCATAGCTCGGATCGACCCAGGTGATATTCCCGACCCCGCCAAGGTTCAGAAACGCCAGCGGCTCCACGGCCTCGATCCACTTGGCACAGGCGAAATGAAAGAACGGGGCCAAAGGCGCGCCCTCGCCCCCCAGCCGAATATCGGCGCTGCGAAAATCCCAGACCACCGGCAGGCCCAGACCCTCGGCCAAACGCGCGCCATCGCCCAATTGATGCGTGCCCCGCCCGCGCGGCTCATGCGCCAGCGTCTGCCCGTGAAACCCCACCAGCGCCGCGCCCTCGAACTGGCTCAGAACCTCCAGATGCGCGCGTTCAACCAGCGCCTGTGCCTCTTCCAGATCCTCGCCCGGCCACTTCCCCAAGGCGGCGGCCAAAATCGCCTGCTCCTCGGCGGAATAGCCACGATAAGCGGTTGGGCCAAAGGCAAAAATCGTCTCGCCATCGGTCTCGACCATGGCCGCATCAACCCCATCCAAAGAGGTGCCCGACATCGCCCCCAACGCCCAGAGGCGCTCCGCCTTCAACATGGCCTTTTCCTTTGCCCACCGACTGCATATACATGCCGCGCAAACCAAGCCGGGACAAGCATTATGACCTATCGCCCCAAATCCGATTTCCTGAACGTGATGATGTCGCGCGGCTATCTCGCCGACTGCACCGATTATCAGGGTCTGGACGAGGCGTTGAGTGCCGGAACCGTCACCGCCTATATCGGCTACGACGCCACGGCAAAATCTCTGCATGTCGGGCACCTGCTCAACATCATGATGCTGCGTTGGCTGCAAAAGACCGGGCATCGCCCCATCACGCTCATGGGCGGCGGCACCACCAAGGTGGGCGATCCCTCATTCCGCTCGGATGAACGCCCGCTGCTCTCGCCTGCACAGATCGACGAAAATATCGCTGGCATGAACCGCGTCTTTGCCCGCTACCTCGCCTATGGCGACGGCCCGCAGGATGCCATGATGCTCAACAACGCCGAATGGCTCGACGGGCTGAACTACCTCGAATTCCTGCGCGACATCGGGCGGCATTTCTCGGTGAACCGGATGCTCAGCTTTGAATCCGTCAAATCGCGCCTCGACCGCGAGCAATCGCTGTCGTTCCTCGAATTCAACTACATGATCCTGCAAGCCTATGATTTCCTTGAATTGAACCGTCGTCATGGCTGCGTCCTGCAAATGGGCGGCTCGGATCAATGGGGCAATATCATCAACGGCATCGACCTCACCCGCCGCGTGATCGACCATGAGGTGTTTGGCCTCACCTCGCCGCTTCTGACCACCTCGGACGGGCGCAAGATGGGCAAATCAGCAGGCGGTGCCGTGTGGCTTTCGGCCGACATGCTGTCGCCTTACGAATTCTGGCAGTTCTGGCGCAACACCACCGACGCCGACACGGGGCGCTTCCTCAAACTCTACACCGAATTGCCGATCGAGGAATGCGAGCGCCTTGGCGCTCTGGAAGGTTCCGAGATCAACGCCGCCAAGATCATTCTCGCCAATGAGGTCACGACCCTCCTGCACGGGGCCGAGGCAGCCACCGCCGCCGAGGCGACCGCCCGCGAGGTGTTCGAAAGGGGTGGCGTGGGCGATGATCTGCCCACAGTGGAACTTACAAAAGACGACTTTATTTGGGTTGGAGCAAATGAAGCTTTCTTTGCCGGTATGAGTATTACCGAGAAAAACCAACTTAAAAAGGAGGCTATGGCAGGCACACCCGAGTTCTATCACATTCCAGCCGCACAACTATTCACTAAGTCGGGATTGGCCAAATCGGGAAAAGATGCGAAGCGTCTGATACAGGAAGGTGGTGCTAAATTAAACGATCAAGCAATCAACGATCCAAATCGGATGATTTCCATGTCGCAAGTGCAAGAAACTGTGAAGCTCTCGGCGGGCAAGAAACGCCATGCGCTCGTCAAGCTGTCCGACTAAGGGGCAAATCCTGACACCGGACCTTACAAAATCAGCTTACGTTTTGTAAGGTCCGTAAGGTTCACCCCCGCCCGCGCAGCGCCTCTTTGAGCACGTCACGCACAGCCTCCGGCGGCACGTCCGAGGTTATGAACGCCTCGCCAATGCCGCGCGCGAGGATAAAGCGCAGCTTGCCATCGACCACCTTCTTGTCCTGCCCCATGAGCGCGATCAGTCCATCGGCATCTGGCAAATTTCCCGATATATCAGACAGATCGACCTTCATCTTCATGTCGCGAAAATGCGCCCGCACCCGGCTTGGATCTTCCTGAGAGCACAGCCCCAACCGCGCCGACACCTCGAACGCGAGCGCACAGCCAATCGCCACCCCTTCCCCATGCAAGAGCCGCGACCCATCATAGTGTGTGGCCGACTCTAGTGCATGACAAAATGTATGCCCCAGATTGAGCAACGCCCGGTCACCCTGCTCAGTCTCATCGCGCGTCACGATCTCGGCTTTCATCTCGACCGAGCGCTTGACCAAATGAATTCTCGCCGCCATATCGCCCGACGCAGCGCGTGAAGCATTGCTTTCAAGCCATTGAAAAAATTCACTATCTCCAAGAAGCCCGTATTTGGCGACCTCGCCGTATCCCGCCAGATAATCGCGCTCCGTCAGCGTGCCCAAGACCTCGGTATCGGCCAGAACCAGGCTCGGTTGGTGAAACGCCCCGATCAGGTTCTTGCCTTGCGGTGCGTTGATCCCCGTCTTGCCCCCCACCGAACTGTCCACTTGCGCCAGCAAACTCGTGGGAACCTGAACAAACCGCACGCCCCGCCGCAGCACAGCCGCCGCAAAGCCCACCAGATCGCCGATCACGCCACCGCCAAAGGCGATCACCACGTCATTGCGCTCGATCTTTTCCTTCAGCAACCATTCGACGACCCGCTCGAAGTGTGGCCAGGATTTGGTCGCCTCTCCCGCCGGAAGGGTCAAGGAAACTGAGGAAATTCCCTGAATTTCCAATCCTTTGCAGAGCGTCTCCAGATGCAGCGGCCCCACTGTGGCATCGGTCACGATCGCCACGCGCGGACGTCGCAAGAGCGGCCCAATCAGCGCACCAGCCTGCCCCAACAGACCCGGCCCGATATGAATATCATACTCCCGTCCCGGCAGGCCCACATGCACGATTTCGGTCATTCCACCCACTCCAATAGGTCCTTGCGCGTGCTGAGCGCGTTAAGAACTTGCTCGGCCATCGCCTCGACACTGTATTCCGGCCGCGCCCGCACCCGAATCTCGGCCAATTGATAGATCGGCACGCGGGCATTGTAGATCTGCGTCAGCGTCTCGAATGGATGAGCTGTGCGCAACAAGGGTCTGGTATTCTTTCCTTTTACCCGCGACCACAGCAGCGGAAGATCAGCATCGAGCCAGACCGACACCCCCTTGCGCGCCACCAGTTCGCGGTTGCGCTCGGCCAGGAATGCGCCACCGCCGGTGGACAGGATCGCCCTTGGCCCATCCAGCAATCGATCAATCACCTCGGTCTCTCGCGCGCGAAAGAATGTCTCGCCATCCCTTTGAAATATCTCGGAAATTGCCATGTTTGCGGCCTTCTCGATCTCGGCATCCGAATCGAGAAACGGCACGCCAATCCGGGCCGCCAGCGCCTTGCCCACCGCCGTCTTACCTGCGCCCATCATGCCCACCAGCACGACAGTCTTGCCCAATTTCCAGTGCCCCTTGGCCGACACTTTCGGCGCTCCCTTGCCCATTCACAAAGTTTTTCACTCAATGACGTGATCTTGCGCAAAAGGCCAGTTATAACTTGGGAAAAAGAACAGGCAAAACAGGCAGGGGATGACATGCTAAGATTAATCAAATGGCTGATTTATCTGGCAATTCTAGGGTTTATCGCCTTGGTGGCCTATGCCTATATCGGGCCTTTTTTTGGTGCGGACTTCTCGCCTGACCAGACCGAGATTCGGCAGGACATCATTCTTGAGACGGATTAGCGCAGCAGTTTTTCTCGGATTGGCCGCAACGGGTGCCGCCCTCGCGCAGCAGCCTCTCTCGGCGATCGACTGGTTGGACCAGGCCAGCACCGTCGCTGTCACCACCGCGCCGCGCCCCTCGCTTACCGAACCCCCCTCTGCCGATACCGTGACCGTGCCGAACGTAACCGTCACTGCCCTTGACGCGCCGCGTGCCGATGCGGTTGGCCTATTGCCCAGCACCACCACAGGACTGCCTGTAACCCTCTGGGAAAAAAGCACTAACTCAACACTCCTGAGGGCCCTGTCCCAGCTTGAATCTGAACCCTTGCCTGCCATTCAGGCGCTCTATTACACCCTGCTTCTGGCCGAGGCGAATGCCCCCCTGGATGCCGGAACAGAGGCGGCATTCTTGCAAGCCCGCCTCCATGCCCTGCGCGACTTTGGCGCAATCGAGCCCGCTCAGGCAATGGCCGAGCGCGCCGGCCCCATGACAAAATCTCTTTTTGATCAATGGTTTGATCTGTCCCTTTTGCTGGGTCAAGAGGACCCGGCCTGCGCTATGCTTAGTCGCAAACCGCGCCTGACCTCGGATATCGGTGCGCGGATTTACTGCGCGGCGCGCACCGGCGACTGGAACACTGCCGCCCTGACCTATCACAGCGCCACCGCCCTCGACACGCTCTCGGAAACCGATGCGACCCTTCTTGCGCTCTACCTTGATCCCGAATTGATCGACGTAACGGAAGCGCCAGAACCGCCCCAATCCATCACGGCATTGCAGTTCCGCCTGTTTGAGGCCATCGGCACCGCGCTGCCAACGCATAACCTGCCCCGCGCCTTCGCGATGGCCGACCTGCGCGGCAATTCGGGCTGGAAGGCAGAAATCGAAGCGGCGGAACGCCTGGCACGCACCGGCGCCGTTCCCGCCTCGCGCCTCTTGGGGCTCTACACGGACCGGCGCCCTGCGGCCTCGGGCGGGGTCTGGGATCGGGTTGCGGCGGTTCAGGCGCTTGATCTGGCGCTGAACGAAGGGGCCACGCAAGACCTTGTTCAGGCGCTACCGAGAGCCTGGCGCGCGGCGCAGGACCAACGACTAGAGGTCATCTTCGCAGAGCTTTTCGCAGAACGCCTGAACGAAGCGGAGATTCCACAGAGTATCGCGTCGCAAGTCTTTGAAATCACGCTATTGTCGGAGCGATATGAAACAGCTGCCACTCGGATGGAGTCGCCTTCTCCCGATCAACGCTTCCTGATAGACACCGCGCGTGGTGCCCCCTCTGCCGAGGCCGCGCGCACCACGCTTCAGGCGGCCATCGCCGCGGGTTTTGCCAGCCTCACGCCCCCACCGGATCATCAGGCGTTGATTGACGCCGGCCGGCTAGGCGAGGCGATTCTGGCCGCCGCGCGGCAGATTGGTCACAGTGACCGTGCCCGCGATGCACTGCCGGGCGCGATTGCCACGTTGCGGGCTCTGGGCCTTGAGGACACTGCCCGACGCGCCGCCCTGCAACTCCTCCTTCTGGAGCCACGCGGGTGAACGCTTCAACACATTGGGTCGATCTCTTTCTCGAGGCGCAAGCCGCCGAACTCGGAGCCGCAAAAAACACCCTCCTAGCCTATGCGCGGGATCTTCGTGACTTTGTCAATTGGGTTTCAAATCAACAACTTGCGTTGGAAACGCTCTCTCAGGCGGATATTGATCTCTATTTGATCCATTGCGACGCACAGGGTCTGGCAAAGGCCACGCGGGCGCGCAGGCTCTCCACAATCCGCCAGCTTTACCGCTTTGCCTTTGACGAGCGGTTGCGCACGGATAACCCCGCCATTCGCATCAAGGGGCCCGGCAAGGCGCAGCGCCTGCCGAAGACTCTGACCGAAGACGAGGTCAGCCGCCTGCTGGACAGTGCCCCGGCCCATGGGCGCACTGCGTCCGAACGCAGCCGCAATGCCTGTCTGATCGCGCTGCTCTATGCAACGGGCATGCGGGTGAGCGAACTTGTGTCGTTGCCCCTTGCCGCTGCGCGGGGTGATCCGCGCATGATCTTGGTCCGCGGCAAGGGGGGCAAGGAACGTATGGTGCCCCTCTCGCCGCCCGCGCGCGCGGCCCTGGGAGACTGGCTTGTGATTCGCGAAGCCGAAGAGAGCACGCGCCGCGCCAAAGGCTTGCAACCCTCGCCCTATCTTTTCGCCTCAGGAGGGGCATCCGGGCATCTCACGCGCCACAGGTTTTACAACCTTATCAAAGAAATATCCGTCAAAGCTCATGTTGATCCAGACAAGGTGACGCCGCATACCCTGCGCCATGCCTTTGCCACGCATCTTTTGGCAAATGGTGCCGATCTGCGCGTGATCCAGACTCTGCTTGGCCATGCCGATGTCGCCACAACCGAGATCTATACCCATGTGCTTGAGGCCCGCCTCCAAGCACTGGTGCAGGAGCATCACCCGTTGGCACAAGCCGCCCGGCGCAAGACCGGAGGCAAAACATCCTCGGATGGCCAATAGCCGGTCATTAACGCCACATCATAGCCCTGCACCAACCCCGCCGCCCGCATCGCAGCCACCGCGCCCCTATGATCATAGGTGAGGCGATGAAAGGTGACGTGCTCGTCCAATACAGCAAAGCCGGTTTCGACCCGACCATCATGCGGCGGCATGCCGATTGCCCCGGCATTGATCCACTCCACCGCACCGATGCGCCGCTGAAACAGCAATCCGGAGTGGCCCGCGAAAACCAGATCAATATGGCCTGCAACTTCTTGAATCCGTTCGATTTCATCCGAAAATGCCTCATCACTGGATACGGACCAGAGAAATCGGCTGATCTCCGTCAGGCCACCATGTATCACCGCCGCGCGTCGACCGGCGTGGGTGAAGAGGATGAGATCCGGCAGCGTCTCCATCCAGCGGCGCGCCTCATCCCCAATCGCACGGTCTGCGTGTCGATACCACCCGGCAGACAAGAGATCGCAGGTCGTGCCCGTATCAAACCCACAGCCACAGTCCATCGCGTTGCGTGCCAACTGCCGCTCGCAATTTCCCGCCAGCACTACACAGCCCGCCGCGCGGATCAAGGCCACTGTCTCAGCGGGCTCGGCGCAATAGGCCACGACATCGCCCGTGCAGATCATGCGTTCCGGAGGGACCTCATGGGCATATGCCCAAGCCAGAACCGCCTGCGTCGCCTGCAAATTGGAATATGGCCCGCCAAAAATCAGCACAGGCCCAGACAACGCGCCCAAATCTGTGACTTGCATCGGCCATGCTCCCTTGAATGCAGGGGGCGCACGCCCCATAACCCTTTAAACTAAAAGGGACCGCACAGAGATGGAAGCCGCGTCAAGCGCAACCGACCTTACATTCTGGATCACAAGTGGCGCGATCGTGCTGCTTCTGGTGATGTCCGCCTATTTCTCGGGCAGCGAAACCGCCCTCACCGCCGCCTCACGCGGAAAACTGCGCGCGCAGGCTGAAAAGGGCTCTCGCGGAGCGGAAACAGCTCTCAAGATCACCGAAGACAACGAGCGTCTGATCGGATCGGTCCTGCTCGGCAACAACATGGTGAATATTCTCGCCGCCTCGCTGGCCACCGCGCTCTTCACCCGCCTCTTTGGCGAAAGCGGTGTGGCGCTTGCTACCTTGGTGATGACCCTTCTGGTGCTGGTCTTTGCCGAGGTTCTGCCCAAAACCTATGCAATCACCAATGCCGAGGCCGCCGCAGCCCGCACGGCGCCGCTGATCGTCTGGGTGATCAAGGTCTTTTCCCCCATCGTCACCGCCGTGCGCTGGTTTGTGCGCCGGGTTCTGGCGCTTTTTGGCGTGCAGACCGATCCCGACAGCCACATTCTTGCGGTGCGCGAAGAAATCGCGGGCGCGCTCTATCTGGGGCAATCCGAAGGCGTGGTGGAAAAAGAAGATCGCGACCGGATCCTGGGCGCGCTTGACCTGGGCGAACGCGCAGTCGAGGAAATCATGCTGCATCGCTCGCGGATCGAGATGATCGACGCCGAGGCAGACCCCGATGCAATCCTTGATCAATGCCTCAAGAGCAATCACACACGCCTGCCACTCTATCGCGACGATCCCGACAACATCATTGGCGTCGTCCACGCCAAGGACCTCTTGCGCGCCATGCACAAACTGGTGACGGAATCGCAGGATGGCGCGGCGGCGCTCAAGAATTTCGATGTTTGCAGCATCGCGCGCAAACCCTATTTCGTGCCCGAAACCACCACGCTGGATGACCAGATGCGGCAGTTCCTGCGTATGCGCAGCCATTTCGCCATGGTGGTTGACGAATATGGCACGCTTCAGGGCCTGATAACGCTGGAGGATATCCTAGAAGAGATCGTCGGCGAGATCACCGATGAATTCGACCCCGATGCCGAACATCCCGTGCGCCGGACTGAGGACAATCAGTTTCTCGTCGATGGCGCGATGACCATCCGCGACCTCAACCGTGCCAATGACTGGAACCTGCCCGACGAGGCCGCAAATACCGTAGCAGGCTTGGTGATCCATGAGGCGCAGATGATCCCCAAGGTCGATCAGGTTTTCATCTTTCACGGCTTCCGGTTTCAGGTCATGGCCCGCAAAGACAATCGCATCACGCGGCTCAAGGTGCGCAAGCTCTGAGGTCTCGGGTCAACGCGGGTCCTTGTACTTGAGAACGTCGCGATCCACCCCCAGACCGATGATGGGGCTCAACAAATCGCGCCACAGGCTCTGACGCGGCTTGTCCTTGGGGGACTGGTCGCGCGGCAGGCGCAGATCATCCTCCAACATCGGCGCCAAAATACGCTCGTCAAGCATCCAGCGGCCCCGCCGCCCTTCGGCGCGATCCGCCTGCTGAAAACCGAGCCACGCCGACAGACGCGCCTGACAGCACGGGGTCTTGCCGGGATAGATCAGGTAAAAGCCGCTGTTGACCCGCAAACAGATATTGTCCAGAACCCGCGCCACACCGCGATAAGCCTCTGGAACATGCGCCTTGGGCATATAGTTGAACCGCCCGGGATCGCCGTTGAAAAACACACCAAGCGCCGTGCACAAATCAATACCCCGCTGCGCCATGGCCCAGCCTAAAACCGGCTCGGGCGCCAGCGCCCAGTCGTACGCGACAAGCGCACGATGAAACGCCTCGGGTGAAAGGCCGCGCAAATGCTCGATCTGCTGGGCAACAGGGCTTGCGGACCAATCAAACGGACTGGCATGCGGCATCATCGGCTCCGTGACAATAGCGAAAAAACAATGCCCTGTATTTGAGCGTCGAAAGTGCGTTTTGTGCGGAACAACTGTGACGCCAATTGGGCAAACACGAAAGTTTTGCTTGGGGCACGAAGCGTTGGCGACTACGCTGAACCTATGCTCAACCGTATTCTGAATGTCTTTTCCGCATCAAAGCCCGGTCCCCTGCCAGAGCCGGATGACAAGCTGGCCTTGGCCGCCTTGATGGTACGCGTAGCGAAATCCGACCATCATTACGACCTTGCCGAGATCAAGCGAATTGACCGTCTTTTGGCGCGGATCTACGGGCTTGGCCCAGTTGAGGCGGCCAAGATGCGCGCCCTCTCAGAGCGGATCGAGCATGCCGCCCCTGATACCGACCGCTTTGGCCACATCATCCGCGAGACCGTCAGCCTTGAGGCTCGCCTCGCTGCGCTCGAGGCTCTGTGGGAGGTGGTGTTGTCTGACGGCACGAGCCAACCAGAGGAATTGCACGTGATTGACGCCGCGCGCGAGGCGATGGGACTGAGCCATGCCGATAGCGATGCCGCGCGCGCCTTGGCCGAGGCCCAGTGATTCCCCATTGGCGCGCCGCGCAGGGCATCCTATACCAGAGCCATGTTTGCAGATTTCCTGAAACGGCTGATCCAACCAGCCCCCGAGCCCCTGACCGGCGGTGATGCCCGTCTGGCGCTCTGTGCCCTCCTCGTTCGCGTCGCGCGCACCGATGGAGATTACGCTGCGGCCGAGATCATTCGCATCACGCGCATCATCTCAGCGCGTTACAACCTGCCCCAACCCGAGGCAGAGGCCCTGCGCCAACAGGCCGAAACGCTCGAGAGTGAGGCCCCCGACACCGTCCGCTTTACCCGCGCCATCAAGGACGCCGTGCCGCATGAGGATCGTTTGGGCGTGATCGAGGCGCTCTGGCAGGTGGCCTTGGCCGACGGGGTGCGAGAGGCGGATGAAGACGCTCTGTTGCGTTTGGTGGCCAGCCTTTTAGGCATCACCGATCAGGACAGTGCCCGCGCCCGTCAACGCATTATGGGTCAGGGATGATCGCCAGCCTGCCGATGTATGACCGCCCCGAGACCGCGGTGGCCAATGATGCCCTCTGGCAGGGAATTCGCGACGCCTTGGGCACAGGTCCGGAGCGCCTGACCCGCGATGGCGATCTCTGGGATCATTGGCTCAGCCCCGATCTCCTGCTCTCGCAAACCTGCGGCTATCCATACCGCGCGCGACTGCACGGCCGCGTGACGCTAGTGGGCAGCCCAGTGCTGGACTTACCCGGCTGTCCACCGGGGTTTTACTATAGCGTCTTTGTCGCCCGCGCCGATGATCCCCGCACTGACCCGCAAGAGTTTGCCACCGCGCGCCTGGCCTATAACGATGCCCTGTCGCAATCGGGTTGGGCTGCGCCGCAGAACTGGGCCGCCGCGCGTGGCTTTGCCTTCACCAACCCCATCCACACCGGCGCGCACCGCACTTCTGCCTTGACCGTGGCCGAGGGGGGCGCCGATATTGCGGCGATCGACGTGCTCAGTTGGCATCTGATGCAGACGCATGACCCGTTCACGGCAGGGCTGCGCGTACTGGCCCGTACAGATCCCAAGCCAGCCCTGCCCTATATCACCGCCCTTGGGCGCGATGCAGACACGATGCGCGCCGCGGTGGCGCATGCAATCCACGCGCTCCCCTCAGACACGCGCGCAACCCTTGGGCTAAAGGGAGTGACCTATATCACCGCGACAGATTATCTGGCGCTGCCCAATCCCGCGCCGCCGCCTTTGCCTGCGCCTCCGAATTGAGCTGACGGCACGTCAATTCGCACAAACAGCCCCTCAATCGCCCGTTTTGCAAGTTGCATCGTGCCAATTTTTCGGCCCTATTGTCACAAAGCCGTCAAAACTCACCGAAACGGAAGCTGCCCTTGTCCGACACGCCCCCGGTTATCGAGATCCGCAACCTGCACAAGGCGTATGGCGCGCTTGAGGTGATCAAGGGGGTCGATATTGCCGCCCATCGTGGCGATGTGGTCTCGCTGATCGGCTCTTCGGGCTCGGGAAAATCGACCATCCTGCGCTGTGCCAATCTGCTTGAGGACAGCCAGCAGGGCGACATCCTCTTCAAGGGCGAGCCGGTTCAGTGGAAAGGCACTGGCTTGGCGCGCCATCCGGCTGATCCCAAACAGGTGCTGCGCATTCGAACCAACCTCAGCATGGTGTTTCAGCAATTCAATCTCTGGGCGCATCTCACGATCCTGCAAAACGTGATGGAGGCCCCCGTGACCGTGCTTGGCCGCGACCGGCACGAGGTCGAGGGTGCCGCACGCAAATATCTTGATAAGGTGGGCATAGGCGACAAATGCGATGTCTACCCCGCCCAGTTGTCCGGTGGCCAGCAACAACGCGCGGCCATCGCCCGCGCCCTCTGTATGGAGCCCGAAGCACTTCTCTTCGACGAACCCACCTCGGCGCTTGACCCGGAACTGGAACAAGAGGTGATCCGCGTCATCAAGGACCTTGCCAACGAAGGCCGCACCATGATGATCGTCACCCATGACATGAAAATGGCCGCCGATGTCAGCGACCATGTCGTGTTCCTGCACCAAGGGCTGATCGAGGAACAGGGCCCGCCCGATACACTCTTTGGCGCGCCGAAATCGACACGCCTGCAACAATTCCTCAGCTCCACCAGCGGCGGCTGAGGCAAGACCACCACTCAAAAGGGAGAAAATCATGAAGAAACTGCTACTCACCACCGCTGCTCTGGCCCTCACCACAGGCTTTGCCATGGCCGACACCGTGCGGCTTGGCACCGAAGGTGCCTATCCTCCGTACAACTTCATCAACGACAAAGGCGAGGTTGACGGGTTCGAGCGCGAGTTGGGCGATGAGCTTTGCAAACGCGCCGAACTGACCTGCGAATGGGTCACGAATGACTGGGACAGCATCATCCCGAACCTCGTATCCGGGAACTATGACGTGATCATTGCAGGCATGTCGATCACCGACGAGCGCGATCAAGTGATTGATTTCACACAGAACTATACCCTGCCCGACCCCTCGGCCTATCTTGCCCCCTCGGCGGATGTCGATGTGAAATCCGGCGTGATTGCCGCGCAGTCGGGCACGATCCAAGCCTCCTACGTGGCCAGCAGCGGGGCGACGCTGGTCGAGTATGCAACACCCGAGGAATCCATCGCCGCCGTCCGCAATGGCGAAGCTGACGCCGTGCTGGCGGACCGTGCCTTCCTTCTGCCCGTAGCGGAAGAGGACGCAGGGCTGGAACTTCTGGAAGAGTTGGTGATGATCGGCGGCGGTATCGGCCTTGGCCTGCGCGAGAGCGACACCGAACTCAAGGCCAAGTTTGATGCCGCAATCCAGTCGATGAAGGACGATGGCAGCCTGAACGCCCTGATCGAGAAATGGGAAATCGGCCTGACCTTCTGAGGTTGACCGACAGGCGGGGTCCGATGCGGCCCCGCCCCCTCCAACAAGGCTGAATGCGATGTTTGCCTTTTGCTCCGATCCAGCCAGCCTTGACGGGCTAGCATGGATCACATGCTATCTCACCACGGCCAAGCACCTGCAACTCTACTATGCAGTTGGCACGGTGCTGTTGCTGCTGGCGATCACCGCGCCGGCGGCGCTTGCCTTTGGCTTTGGCGGGGCAATGGCAGCACGGGCGCACTTGGCCCCCCTGCGCTGGTTCGGCAAGGCCTATATTGCCGTCGTGCGCGGCGTGCCCGACATCGCGTTCTTCCTCTTTTTCGTCATCGCACTCGATCAGGCATTTGAATGGACACGGCATCAAATTCTCTGCCCTGATTGGGATCAACCGATCCGGCAAGGCAACGATTTCGTGGTCTGTCAGGCCGCGAAACTGCCGCTCGGTTCTGCCCCACAATGGGTGCATGAAACCTACGGCTTCACCCTTGCAGTGCTGACCTTTGCCATTGTCTTCGGGGCCTTTGCCGCGAATGTGCTCTTTGGGGCCATGCGCGCGGTGCCCCGTGCCCAGATGGAAACCGCCGAGGCCTATGGCATGACCCGTCGTCAGGCCTTCTGGCGGATCATGGTGCCGCAGATGTGGGTCTACGCCCTGCCCGGTCTTGGCAATCTCTGGATGGTGCTGATCAAGGCGACGCCGTTGCTCTTTCTGCTCGGGGTCGAAGATATCGTCTATTGGGCACGCGAGCTTGGCGCCACCGCCAATCCCCGATTTACCGACTATCCGCATGGCGACTGGCGGATGTGGTACTTTCTGGGGCTCATGGTGTTCTATCTCGGATTCACGCGCGTATCAGAGGTGGTGCTGGAACGCCTCATGCAGCGTCTTACACTAGGGCAGGCCACGACCGGCGGCGAAGCGCAAAGGAAAGCGGCATGAGCTGTCTTGAGACCATTCAGGCCTATGGGCTGCGCGCCATCGGCATCGGTGAGCGCCTCTTGCCGCAGAGCGACTTCACCCTCTGCCAGCAGGTCACTCTGATCGGCTCCGGCCTGATCTGGAATATCTATTTCGGCTTGTTCGCCCTCGTCAGCGGCTTCATCCTCGCGACCGCCGTGGCACTTGGCAAAGGCTCTCGTAACCGCGTGATCCGTAAACTTTCGGAATGGTTCATCTTTGTCTTTCGCGGCTCGCCGCTCTTCATCCAGTTCTTCTTTGCCTATTTCTTCTTTCTATCGCTCAAATCGGTCTCCCCCTTCTTTGATATCCTGACCTCGGCTTGGCTCGGTGCCCTGATCGTGCTTTTCCTCAACACCGCCGCCTATTCCGGCGAGATTTTCTATGGCGCGCTCCGCTCTATACCCAAGGGGGATGTTGAGGCGGCGGATGCCTATGGCTTTTCTGGATGGCCACGCTTTCGCCGGATCATCTGGCCCACCATGCTGCGGCTCGCATGGCCTGCTTACACGAATGAGGCGATCTTTCTCTTTCACGCCACGACGCTCGTCTTTTTCTCGGGCTTTCCGGTCTGGCAACAGCGCGGCGATGCGCTGTATTATGCCAAGTATTTCGCGGACAAGACCTTTAACCCGTTCGTGCCCTACCCGATCCTTGCGGGCTATTTCATCCTGCTCACACTGGTGGTGATCAGCGCCTTTGGCCTGATCAACCGCCACCTCAACCGCCATCTGCCGCAGGAATACCGACGCAAGCTCAACTTGCGGATGAACCTGATCCGCTGATGGGCAGCGTGGCGATTCTTATTCCCGCAGCCGGGGCCTCGTCGCGAATGCGGGGCAGAGACAAACTCTTGGAAACGGTGCGCGGTCAGCCGCTCTTGCGCGACCGCGTGACCCTTGCCCTTGCCACCGGCTGCCCCATAGCGGTGACCCTGCCGCCTGAGTCCGGCACCCGCCGCGCCGCTCTGGACGGGCTGCGTGTCACCCTTTTAGCCGTGCCCGACGCCGCGACCGGCATGTCCGCCTCGCTGCGTGCGGGGGCCGAGTGGGCCATAGCGCAAGAGGTGGCTGCCCTTATAATACTCCTTCCCGACCTGCCGGACCTGACCGCGAGCGACATGAGCCTCATGCTGCAAGCCAACGATTGTGAAACCATCTTTCGCGCCTGCGACGCGCATGGCACGCCCGGCCACCCGGTCATCCTGCCGGCCCGCCTGTTACCTGAGTTAACCCGCATCACCGGCGACACCGGTGCGCGCGACCTCTTGCGCAAACACCCCGTGACGCCCGTGACGCTTCCAGATCGACATGCAACAACCGACCTCGACACGCCCGAGGCTTGGGCGGCGTGGCGCGCCGCGCAACACTAGCCCGGATCGCGCCCCATATGCTCGGCAATGCGCCGGTTGAGCCAGGCAAGCCCCGCCAGCGACAGCCCCAAGCCGAGGAAAGACGCCACCCGCACCAGCCCCGACAGCCCGGCCATATCAACCAGAAACACCTTGGCCACGGTCAGCGCCACCCCGGCCATTGCCACCCGGCGCAAGGTCTCGGACCGTCGCACCAATGCCAAGCCCAACAACAGGACCGAGACCAGAATAAGCGCAACCGTATAGCTGTATAGCTCGCCGTCGCTCACCCCCGGCACGCTCAGGTCATCCCCCTGCCAAAGCCGCCGAATCTCAAGCCCGAGATACCACGCGCCATAGCCCGCGCCCGCAAGACCAAAGGCCTGCCGTGGCAAACGCCGCAGGTGATCCAGTTTCCATGCCGCCAGTGCAAAGACCAGCGCCAATGGCAGATAGGCCGCAGCCAATGTGTCGAGGATCAGAGGCCCGCTCACAAACTCCTTGCGCCAGAGCAGCGGCACCAGCGGATTGGTCAGCACCGCCTGCGCCACCAGCGTCACCAGCGCCACCGCCCCCATGACAGAGCCAAGCGCCAGCCGCAGCCACCGCACCACGCGCCCACCCGCGCGCAACCGCCAGAGCTGCACCATGCTGGACGCAAGCCACACCACCGCCGTCAGACCAAGCCCCGCATGTCCCATCGCCCCCGGTCCGCCCAGCCATCGCTGCAAGACAGCGCTGAGGAAGATCGCCGTAATGCTCCAGACTGCGCTTTCGATTACCGCCCGCGTGGCACCCCCGGCGCGCGCCGCCATCACGCCCCATGCCGCCGCCAGCAGGGCCAGCGGCCCCAGATGCGACAGGAGCACATCGCCCCATCCCGCCTCGCGCACCGCCCAGTCCAGACCCGGATCAATCACCAGCCGGTAGCCGATCACCGCGACGCCCACCTGCGCCAGCCCCCCAAGCAGTGGCAGATTGAACCGTCGGTCAATCACCGCCGTGCTCAGAATCATCAGCCCAAGCGCCAGCGTCAGCGCCGCCTTGCTCAGCATCACAAAGAGGGCCAGCGTGATCAGCACCAAGGCCGCCGCCGCAAACAGCGCCACGGCGACTGCCCCCTCCGGCCTGCGCGCCCGCACCGCGAACACAACCATCAGCGCCGCCAAGGCCATCACCTGCAAGGCCCACGCATAGGCCCCCAGAACAGCTGCGGGGGTCCAGAACAGCTCAAGGATCAGCGCAAGCCCCGGTGCCATAACCGCCGCGCCGAGGCTCCAGAGGATCACCGGCACCGCGCCCGCCGCATATCTCGCTCGAAACGCACAAAGGATCGAGACCACCGCCCCGCCCGTCAGGATCACGCTCGCATCAAGCGGCATCTTGGCTTCTGGCAATCGCTCGGCCCCGGCCATGAACGCCGACCAAACCGGCCCCTGTCCAAATCCTTCGAGCGCCGCCAGCAGAAGCGTCGCCACGGCCGGAACCACCGGCACATCTTCCAGCGCCGCGGCCCGTCGCGTGCCAAGAACCAGCGCCGCCAGCATCCCCGCCAGCAGGCTCAGCGCGCCCCAAACCACCAGTGCCTCGCGCGCCTCCTGTGCCAACCAGAGAGCGGCAAGGCTCGCCAGAGCCACCACCCCCCACACAAGACGCACCGGAAAATCAGGATAGCTCCCTCCTGCCAGCACCCGGCGCAACAGCGTATTGCCCGCGTGCTGCGGCACCAGCCGCGCCTCGGGAACCAGCACCGTCAACACCACCAACATCGCCCAAAACGCAAAATAAAGCAGCGCGCCCGCCTGCGCCAAATAGAGCAGCGTCGCGCCACTGATAGTGATTGCCAAGGCCAGAACCGAAATCCAGGCCCATCGCCGCGCGGCATCCACCGCCAGCCCGACCGCTGCCAAGACCGCGAAATACCCGTAAAAGACGCCGGGCGTGTCCGACTGCCCGCCCACCATGAACGGGGCTACCCCCGCGCCAATAAGACCGAGCGCCGTCAGAACCGGCCCGTGGAACCAGCCAAGGATCACAGCCGCCGCACCAACGCCCACCAGGCCTGCCAATGCCACACCCGGCCCGATCAGATCATAGAGTCCCCGCGCAGCCAGAACACCCGCAAAGAGCGCGATCACCCCCGCACCGGACAAAACCGAAGGCAACCCGGTGACCGCGCCCGCCGCCTCATCGCCATAGCGCCGCCGCAGCCGCTCACCCGCTGCGATCAAAGTGGCCCCAAGCACCAGCGCACCGATTACCCGCCAAAACGGCGTGAGCAGACCTTGCTCGACGCCGTATTGCACCATGAAAACGCCAGCCAAGGCCAGCGACACGCCCGCCACCGCCAACGCCCAATTGCCGCGAACCCAAGCCATCAGCGCCGACATCCGGTCGGCGCGCAGCACAAAGGCGCGCGGCGGTGCGAGGTCTTGACTTGCCTCAGGCGCAACCACCGGGGAAACGGCCCAGGGCCCATCCCGTTCAACGACCACAGGCGCAACCTCTGCCTCTGCCTCTGCCTCTGCCTCTGCCTCTGCCTCTGCCTCTGCCTCTGGTCTCGCCTGTCCTAGCCCTGCCTCAAGTCGCGCAACCCGCGCCTTGAGACGCCCATGCGAAACCAAGAGATAAGGCACTCCGATCACCAAGAGCACCAGTAGTCCAAGCCCGAACAAAACGGCGATTGCGTCCATGGATCACCCCTGCCCAAAGAGCCCGGTCAGCGCCCGGCGTACCACCCCTGTCACCGAGGGTCTCCGACCGCGCTGAAACGGCAGCGGGCGGCACACCTCGATCGCGGCCACCCCCACCCGCGCCGTCAACGCGCCGTTCACCACGCCTTCGCCGAACCGACGCGACACCTTGGAGAGCACGCCGCCGCCAGCCACGCTGCTGATCAGGTCATCACCCACCGCCACGGCCCCCGTGGCCAAAAGATGGGCCATCACCGCCCGCGCCAGACGCCAACTGCCCAGGACACCCGCGCGCCCTCCATAGATCTCAGCCACCGCCCGGATCATGCGCAGATTTGCGACAAACGCCCCCACGACATCGGCCAAGGCAAGCGGCACCAGCGCCGTGACCATCGCCACCTGCCGCGCCGCGACCTCCACTTCGCGCAAGGCCTGCGCATCGAGAGGGGCCAGAATCTCGACTTCCGCCAATCCGAGCAGCGCCTCGACGTCGAATTGCTCCTCCTGCCGCTCTGCAAGCCGTTCCAGCCCCCAGGCCGTTTCGGGACGCTTGGCGTAAAGCGTGCGCAGCCGCGCCACCACCCGACGTGCCGCCTCCAGATCTTCGGTGGCACGCGCGGCCCCGGCCTCGCGCCGCAGGGTATCGAGCCGACCCAATCGGGCAAATCCGGCCAGTTCGCGCAACCCGATGATCGCCGCCACAATCAAGAGACCCGCGCCCATCGCCGCCACGCCGTAGCCCAGCACCGGAACACGCGCGATCAAGCCTGCCGCAAAATCCCACGCCGCAACCGAAAGCGCCGCCCCCATCAAGCCAAGCGCCAAGCCCCAGAAAAGCCGCCCCAGCCATGACGGCCCCGTCGCCCCGCGCGAGATCACCGTCCGCATGGCCCGTCCGTCGGGCCGATCCATCAGATCGGGCACCGGCGGCGCGCGGTCTGGCCCCTCGGCGGCCTGCGCGTCCATCTCGATCAGAACCGGCCCCTTTGCCTTGTTGCCGCTCACGCGCTCTCTCCTTTGCCGTGCCAGACCATCAGGACATCCGGCAGCCCCTCGTCATTGCCCATACCCATGCTGCGCGCGGCCTCGACAAAGCCTTGCCGGGCATAAAACGCGCGCGCGGCTGCATTCGCCTCGAGCACCCAGAGGCGCAATACACCTGCTTCGGCCTTGGCCTCGGCCAAGAGCGCCCGGCCCAATCCCTGTCCCTGCCGCAGCGGATGCACGTAGAGCGCATGCAGAATATCGCCGTCGCGGACCACGAATCCGGCCACGCGACCCTGCTTGCGGATCACCCTCACCCAACCCCAGCGGATTACCTTGAAGAGCGCGCGAAGGTCGTCCCAATGGCTGCGCACCTGCGGCAACCACGGCGTCGCACGGGTAAACCCCCACAGGATCATAGCCAGTTGCGGCAGATGCCAAAGCTGCCCGCGCGCCGTTCTCATAGCTTGTCCCCGATCAGGAATTGCGCGGCGCGATCCAGCCGGATATGTGGCGGCCCCTCACCGGGCCTCAGGTTGAGCGGCGCTGGCGCAAAGCGCATGACACGGTAATCCTGCCCCAGCCACTCGGTCGCCCCCGCCCGCGCCGGGGATAGCAATTGACCGGGGTCCTCGGGCAGATCGCCGGGATAGAACGCCGCCTGTCGCCCGGTATCGAGCAACCGCCCGCGCACACAATCGAGCATCTCGCCGTTGTGGCTCACCCGTTCCTCGACCGTGGCGCGCAACGCGGCCAAGGCCATTGCCTCTGTCTTAGCCCCGGCAAACTCCGCCCGGTCGCGCGCCTCGCGCAAGAGCGCGGCCATGATCCCCGTCAACCGCCCGTGCTGCGCATGATGCAGATGGTCCGCCTTGGTCGCGGCAAAGAGGATACGTTCCACCCGCCGTCCAAGCAGCAATTGCGTCAGGAACGCGTTGCGGCCGGGCCGGAACGCGCCCAGAATTTCCGCCATGGCCCGGCGCATATCCTCGACCGCCTGCGGCCCCTTGTGAATTGCATCGAGCGCATCAACCAGAACCACCTGTCGGTCGATCTTGGCAAAATGGTCGCGAAAGAAGGGTTTGACCACCTCGCGCTTGTAAGCGTCATAGCGCCGTGCCATCTCGGCGCGCAGGCTGCCGCGCCCCGCCTTGCCTTCGGGTAGCGGCGCGAATGTCACAACGGGCGAGCCTGCCAGATCACCGGGCAGAATGAAACGCCCCGGCGTGCAATCATAGAATCCGGCGGCCCGCGCCGCCTGCAAATAGGCGGTAAACCCTGCGGCCAGCGCCTGTGTGACCGGCTCGTCCAACCGCGCCGCCGCATCCACATTGGCCACCTCGGCCAGATAGCCAGCCGCTTCGGCGCGCGGGGCAATCCGTGTCAAAACTTCGGACGCCCATTGATCATAGCTCTTGTCCAGCAACGCCAGATCAAGCAGCCATTCGCCCGGGTAATCCACGATATCGAGATGGACCACCCGTGGCCCTGTGACCCCCGCCAAAAGCCCTGCTGGCCGTACCCGTAACGACAGCCGCAATTCCGACACCGTCCGCGTACTCTCGGGCCAGTGCGGCTCAGGCCCGATCAAGGCCGCCAGATGCGCCTCGTAGTCAAAGCGCGGCAGCGTCACATCGGGCTGTGGTTGCAGATAGGCCGCAAGAATCCGCCCGTCGCCCTGGGCCAAGAGCCCCGGCATCCGCCCCCGGTCCATCAGATTGGCGATGAGTGAGGTGATGAACACCGTCTTGCCCGCCCGCGCGAGGCCCGTCACCCCGACGCGGATGACCGGTTCGAAGAACGCTTGGCTCACGCGGTCACCCAAGCCCTCGATGCCGCGCACCACGCCCTCTGCCATGCCTGCTACTGCCAAGAACCGCCCCTTTTCCCTTTGCCCTCAAGATAGAGACCCACCTTAGGGGTTGCTAGGGGCAATTGCGCCCCGCTGTTCCCCAGACAGTCGGCGCATGCAACCCAAGAAGAAGCCGGGTCTGCCCAATGGTCAAAGCCGCATTTCCGCGTTATAGGGGCAAAAATCCATCAGGAGCGCCCCAATGGCCGAGACCGAGCAGCCGCAGATTTACCTCATCACCCCGCCCGAGTTCGAGCTGAGCGTCTTTCCCGACACATTAGCCCGCGTGCTCGATCATCATCCGGTCGCCTGTGTGCGGCTTGCCCTGGCCAGCCGTGACGAGGATCGCATCTCACGCGCGGCCGATGCCTGCCGCGAGGTGACACACGCCCGCGACGTGGCGCTCGTGATCGAGAGCCATCTGATGCTGGTCGAGCGGCATGGCCTCGACGGCGTGCACCTGCCCGACGCTGGTCGTTCGGTGCGCGCAGCGCGCAAGGAACTGGGTGAGGATGCCATCGTCGGCTGCTTTTGCGGCACGTCGCGCCATGACGGCATGAACGCAGGCGAGGCAGGTGCCGATTACATCAGCTTTGGTCCTGTTGGGGATAGCCCGCTCGACGACGGCGCGCATGTCGATATGGATGTGTTCGACTGGTGGTCCAAGGTGATCGAATTGCCGGTGGTGGCCGAAGGTGCGCTTGATCTGGCACTTGTGGCAAAGCTGGCCCCGATGACGGACTTTCTGGCCTTTGGCGAGGAAATCTGGCGAGAAGAGGATCCGGTTCAGGCCCTTGGCCGCTTTATTGCCGCGATTGGCTGAACCGCGACGTTACCACCCGCGCCGCGTCTCGGGCATGCCCGCGCGCACCTGCGTCTCGGCCCAAGCGGCCAGCGCCTTGCGGTCCGCAAAGGCATCCACCGGCGCCGGGGCGTGGTAGACCACCCGCACCCGGCCCTGACGCCGCACCGCAAGAACACGCAGCAAATGCGTGCCAAAATCCATATCGCCCCACCAGCCATAGAATCTCGGATCTTGTCCCTTGGGGGATTCATAGATCACCGAAACCGGCTGAACATGGATCGCATGCGCCAGTTTCTGACTGAAGAATGCCTGAAAAAGCGTTGATTTAAATGGGATAACGCGCATCCCATCGGTCGAACTGCCTTCGGGAAAGAACAAGAGCTTGTGACCCGCCAGAAGGCGCGACTCGAAAACCTCGGTCTGCGCCTTGGCCTCTTTGGGATTGCGGGTGATGAACACCGTGCCCACCAGCCGTGCCAGATGACCAATGCCAGGCCAGCCCGCAACCTCGGATTTCGACACAAAATACACGCGCTTGCGCGCATTTAGCGCGATAATATCCAGCCACGAGGCATGATTGGCCACTACCGCACCCGGCGTTCGCATCGGCGTGCCCTTGACCTCATGGCCCATACCCAAGACGCGAAACACCGCCCAACAGACCCATTGCGTCACATAGGGTGTCCAGGGCCGGTGTAGCCCATGCAAGGGTCGCTCGATCAGCCGCAAGGCGACCGAGACAACCACGCCCAGGAGAATCACCAGCGCCATGCACAGCCCACGCATTCCCGCACGCAACCAACCGCCGGGTGTCAGCGTGAAATCAGCGGGTGGTACGTCGGAGTCCCACCTGAACTTCAAGGTGTAATGCCTTGCTGATACGTTGATTTTTGCTTTTCACTCAACCGATCGGTATCCAGAATCAGGCAGACATCGGTGGTGTTGAACTGATGATCCACAAAGGCCCCATCGCCAACAAATCCCCCCAATCGCAGATAGGCCTTGATCAGCGCAGGCACCTGGCGCATTGCCGCGGGCCGATCCAGATCCCCGGCGGCGATCAGGTCCATGCGTTGAAAATGCCCCTCCCGCGCCCGCACACGCAAGCCCTCTGGCGCCAGATGCCGCTCATGCAACAGACTGAGAGAAGGGGCAAGTTCCGCGATGTCGGTGCCATGAAAACTAGCCACGCCGAACAGGATCTCGATGCCATGATCCGTCACATAACGGCCCAGACCGTTCCACAGATGATACATGCCCGGCCCCCCGCGATAGGATTTCGCGAGGCAAGAACGCCCCAACTCCATCAACCGCCGCCTACTGGCCTTGAGCGCGCTCAGGTCATATTCATCCTCGGAATAGAATTGCCCCGCGCGCGCCGCCTGATCATCGCGAAGCAGGCGGTAAACCCCGACAACTGCGCCATTATTCGCATCGTCCAGCAACAGCAGATGATCAAAGAACGGATCGAACCGATCACATTCCAGCCGCGCGGCGTGATCCACCAACCGCCCGTCGCCGCCCAATTCCTCGACGAAAACCTCGTAGCGCAGACGTTGCGCCGCGCGCAATTCCTCGGGCGTTTCGGCCAGCTTCACACGGAACTTGGGGGCGCTTGCGGTCATCGGCCTTGCCTCTCGGGTCTGCGCCGCCTTTTAGGCAAGAGCACGGCCAAGTGCAACGATACCGCTGGTCGCACTGCCCGACGGTTGTTAACCTTTTGCTAACCCGGATCAGGGATCAAGAAGAGGTATCAGTTCGACGCGCGTGCCATCAATCACCACTTTACCCTCTTCACGAAAATTGACGGTGATACGCCCGCCGATGTTGGATTGTACCTGCCCCGTTCCCCAATCCGGCCTCTGCGGATGCCGCACCAGCATTCCCGGCTCAAGTATCGAATTCATATCCGTCATGCCGCATCTCACCCCGGAGTGTCCAATGCCCCAACATACCCATGCTATTGGCGCTTTGATAGCCTCTCGCATCTGCCATGACCTCGTCAGCCCCTTGGGCGCGATCGACAATGGCCTCGAATTGATGGGCCTTGCCGGGGCTTCGACGGGGCCGGAAATGGCACTTGTCACGGCTTCGGCAAGCCAGGCATTGGCCCGCGTGCGATTTTTTCGGCTGGCTTTTGGTCAGGCCGAGGCGGATCAGGCCACGCGGGCCGACGAGTTGCGCGATATCCTTGGCATCTTGCACGAGGGGGGGCGCATCGCCCTTGCGCTTCAGATCACCGGCAACTTGCCGCGCCCCACGGCGCAGATTCTGCTGCTTGGTCTGCTTTGCGTCGAGCAGGCGCTGCCCCAGGGCGGTCATATCGTGCTTGGCGAAACCTCCGGCGGGTGGCAGGTCACGGCCACCGCCCCGCGCCTTGCCCCGAACCCTGACCTCTGGCAAGCGCTCGACGCAGGCGGGCCATGGCCAAAGGTCAGCCCCGCACAGGTGCATTTCCTGCTCCTGCATCACTGTCTCGCGGCACAGGGCCTGACCATTCAACGCAGGCTCAGCGAGACAGAGTTCTGCGTCACGCTCTCACGGCGCCATCTGCCTCAACCAGATATTTGAAACTGGTCAGTTGCGCCGCCCCTACAGGGCCGCGCGCGTGCATCTTGCCGGTGGCAATCCCGATTTCCGCCCCCATACCGAATTCGCCGCCATCGGCGAACTGGGTTGAGGCGTTGCGCATCAGGATGGCACTGTCGAGCCGGGCAAAAAACCGCGCCGCCGCCGCATCATCCTCGGTCACGATGCAATCGGTGTGCTTGGACCCATAGCGCCGAATATGCGCGATGGCGTCATCCAGGCTGTCCACAACCCTGACGGCGATGATACTGTCGAGATATTCGCGCCCCCAATCGTCTTCGGAGGCCGCAACCGTGCCCGCGATCCCCTGCAGGGCCGCGTCGGCGCGCACTTCGACCCCGGCGTCGATCAGCGCGCGGATCACACCCTGACCAATGGTCTCGACAATATCGCGATGAATGAGCAGACATTCCGCAGCGCCGCAAATCCCCGTGCGCCGGGTCTTGGCATTCAGCACCACGCGCAGCGCCTTGGCCGGGTCCGCCGCCGCATCCAGGAAAATATGCACGATGCCTTCAAGATGGGCAAAGACGGGCACCCGCGCCTCGCGCTGCACAAGACCCACAAGGCCCTTGCCGCCACGCGGGATGATCACGTCAATCGTGTCGGTCATGGTCAGCATCTCTTGCACCGCGGCCCGGTCCCGCGTCGGCACAAGCTGAATCGCATCCTCCGGCAGCCCTGCCGCGCGCAGCCCCGCCACGAGGCACGCATGGATCGCGCCCGAGGAATGAAAGCTCTCCGACCCGCCGCGCAGGATCACCGCATTTCCTGATTTCACGCAGAGCGCCCCGGCATCCGCCGTCACATTGGGACGGCTTTCATAAATCACGCCGACCACGCCCAAAGGCGTGCGAACCCGGCGGATATGCAGGCCCGTGGGCTGGTCCCATTCCGCCAGAACCTCGCCTACCGGATCATCCTGCGCCGCCACGGCGCGCAATCCGTCCACGATCCCCTTGATCCGCGCCTCGTCGAGCGCCAGACGGTCCATCATCGCCTCGGACAGCCCCTTGTCGCGCCCATACTCCAGATCGCGCGCGTTGGCCGCCATGATCTCGGCCCGGCCGTCCCAGACCGCATCGGCCGCCGCCTCCAGCGCCGCGCGCTTGGTCGCGGCATCTGCAACCGCCAGATCGGCCGCCGCCGCACGGGCGCGCGCGCCAATTTCGGCCATCAGCGCCGTAATCTCTGCCTGATCCTTCATCCGCTGCCCTCCCGCGTGTCAGAATGCCATATCGTCGCGATGCATCAAAGGTCCGCGCGCCGGATAGCCCAGCACCGCCTCGATCTGATCCGAGCGCAGCCGCTTGATCCGCTCCGCATCCGCCGCGTCATAGCGGGTCAGCCCCTGCCCCAAGACGCGGCCCGCCTCATCGGCCACCTCGACCGGATCACCCCGGCCAAAGCGGCCCTCCACCTCTGTCACCCCCGCCGCAAGCAGGCTGCTGCCCGTCGACAGCGCGCGTGCTGCCCCCGCATCGACCGTGACACGCCCCTTGGGCTTCATCGCCGCAATCCAGGCCTTGCGCTTTTGCTGCGGGTCGCCTTGGGCCAGAAACCACGTTGCCGCGGCCCCCTCATCCAGCGCGCGCACCGGGTGCAACACGTCGCCTTGCGTGATCGCCATCACACAGCCCCCCGCCGTGGCGGTCTTGGCGGCCATCAGCTTGGTCTTCATACCGCCCTTGCTCAGGCCAGAAACGGCATCGCCCGCCATCGCCTCGATCTCGGGCGTGATGGCCGCGACCACGTCAAAGCGTCGCGCGGTGGGGTCTTGCGCCGGATTTGCAGAGTAAAACCCGTCCACATCGCTGAGCAGGATCAGTTGATCCGCCCCCGCCGTCACCGCCACCTGCGCCGCCAGCCGGTCATTGTCGCCATAGCGGATTTCATCGGTGGCGACGGTGTCATTCTCATTGACGATGGGCACCGCGCCCAAGCGCAAAAGCTGCTCCAACGTGGCGCGGGAATTGAGATAGCGCCGCCGGTCTGTGCTGTCCTCGAGCGTCACCAGGACCTGCGCCGCCGTCAGCCCATGCGCGGCCAGGGCCGCGTCATAGGCCCCTGCGAGGCGAATTTGCCCCACTGCCGCCGCCGCCTGAGATTGTTCAAGCGTGAGCACGCTCTGCGGGAGGTTCAGCACCCGCCGCCCCAGGGCGATGGACCCCGAAGACACAAGAATTACGTCGGTGCCATTCTCCCGCAACCACACGACATCTTCGATCAGCGCGCTCAGCCATTCGGCCCGCAAGCTGCCCGTGACCCGGTCCACCAGCAGGGCCGAGCCGATCTTGATTACCAGTCGTTTCGCGTCGGTTACGGTTGCCACGGTGCGTCTTCTTCGTCCTCGTCGCGCACCTTGTGGCGCAGGCGGTCCGCGTCGATGCGTTCACGCAATGCGCGCAGCACCTCTGTCACCCCCTCGCCCGACACGGCAGACATGAGCATCACGGGCGTGCCGCAGACCGCCTCCAACTCTTCGCGCAGGAAGTCGCGCTCTTCATCATCCAAGGTGTCGATCTTGTTGAGCACAGTCACGCGCGGCTTCTCTGCCAGACCGCCGCCATAAGCCTCAAGCTCGGTGATGATGGTCTGATAATCGCCCTCGATATCGCCCGAACTGCCATCGACCAGATGCAACAGCACCGCGCAGCGTTCCACATGCCCAAGAAACAAATCGCCAAGGCCACGCCCCTCGGACGCGCCTTCGATCAGGCCGGGAATATCCGCCACCACGAATTCGACATTATCCACGCCCACGACCCCCAGGTTGGGATGCAGGGTGGTAAACGGATAATCCGCGATCTTGGGCCGCGCGTTTGATGTTGCGGCAAGAAAAGTCGATTTGCCGGCGTTTGGCAGCCCCAAGAGGCCCACATCGGCAATCAGCTTGAGCCGCAACCAGATCGTGCGCTCCACCCCTTCTTGCCCCGGATTGGCCCGGCGCGGCGCCTGATTGGTCGAGGTCTTGAAATGCAGGTTGCCCCAGCCACCATTGCCGCCCTGCGCCAAGAGCACACGTTGCCCCAACACGGTCATATCGGCAATCACGGTTTCCATATCCTCATCGAGGATTTCCGTACCCACCGGCACGCGCAACACGATGTCCTCGCCGCTTGCCCCAGTGCGTTGACGCCCCATGCCGGGCGTGCCGCTCTTCGCAAAGAAATGCTGCTGATAGCGGAAATCAATCAGCGTATTCAGCCCATCCACCGCCTCAGCCCAGACCGAGCCGCCATTACCGCCATCCCCGCCATCGGGGCCGCCGAATTCGATGAATTTCTCACGGCGAAAGCTGACGCTGCCCGCGCCGCCGCCGCCAGAGCGGATATAAACCTTTGCGAGATCAAGAAATTTCATATGCCGTCCTTATCGCAAAGGCCCCTATCTGAGCCTCAGATCATCTTTTTGCTATAGGTCCAAGTCGGAACCTTGGCACCGCGTGCAACGCTGAATGCCTCGGCATCCCCAAGATACTGAAACCCGCAATTCGTCAAGACCCGCGCCGAAGCGGCATTGTCCTGAAACACCGAGGCAAAGATCGTCCGTGCCCTGTGCGGATTGGCCGCCAACAGTGCCTCGACCGCCGCCGACGCAACGCCTGTATTCCAATAGGCCGGGGCCACCCAATAGGCGATCTCGGATTGGCCGTCATCTACCCGCTCAAGGCTGATGAGGCCCATCACCTCGGACCCGCCCGCCTTGGTGCCGTCGATGGCCCAGATATCCTCGGACCGGCCTTCGGCCTGCGCCCGGGCGATCAACGCCTCGGTGGCGCCCGGCGGCAACGGGTGCGGAATGCTGCGGGTAAAACGCGCGACGCGCACGTCCCCCGCATTCATCCCGATCAACCCCGCATCCGACACCCGCAAGGGTCGCAAATCAAACCGTTCCGCCACAATCACCGGCTGGTTCACAATCGTCTCGTATTTCATGCGCCTGCTCCTCCGATCAGCGCCAAACTCATGGCAAGAGATGGCCACTCTCTGCCAAAGCACAACGGCACGGTCGCGCGATTGTGCAGCCTCGTCACCTCACGGACCTCCTCCGGCTCGCAAAAGCGAAAAGGGGACCGGCGGTCTCGCCGATCCCCTCTAGTGTCAAAACCCTAAGGACGGCTTATTCAGCGGCCTCCGCCACTGGCAGAACCGAAACAAAGGTGCGGCCCTTGAGGCCCTTGTGGAATTTCACAGCACCTTCGGCCACGGCAAAGAGGGTGTGATCCTTGCCTTCACCCACGTTCAGACCCGGCCAAAACTTGTTGCCGCGCTGACGCACGAGGATGTTGCCGGAAATCACGGCTTCGCCACCGTATTTCTTGACGCCAAGGCGACGACCATCAGAGTCGCGCCCGTTACGGGATGAACCGCCTGCTTTTTTATGTGCCATTTGGTCTCTCCTTAGCCTTTAGCCAGCTCTTTGGCCTGTTCGATCCAGCCTTCACGCTCGATCCGGCCTTTGAACGACAGTTTCTCGTCCATGGCGGCCACATCGGCCTCGGTCCATGCTGCCACTTGAGCAAAGGTGGTCACACCCGCCTCAAGAAGCTTTCTCTCAAGCGCGGGACCAACCCCCGACAGCCGCTTAAGGTCATCGCCACCCGCTGCGGGCTTGGCGCTGGATTTCTTGGCGGGTTTCGCCTCGACCACGGTCGCCACCGAACCAGAGCCGACAGCCGCCTTGACGCCTGTTGCTTCTGCACCGCTGGCCAGAATCTCGGTGACACGTACCAGCGTCAGCTTCTGACGATGACCACGGGTGCGCTGCGAGCCGTGCTTACGGCGGCGTTTGACAAAGTTGATAACCTTGTCACCCTTGATTTGATCAACGACCTCGGCCTGCACGGCCGCGCCCGCCACAAAGGGCGCACCGATGACGGGGGCATCGCCACCCAGCATCAGGATATCGTTGAACTGAACTTTTTCACCGGCATCGGCTGCAATTTTCTCAACACGAAGCATGTCGCCCGACGACACCTTGTATTGCTTGCCACCGGTCTTGAGGACCGCAAACATGGGCTCTTCCTTTTCTCTCCGCGCTCTGTGGTCCCCGGATACTCCGGGCGTTCTCGGCCCTTGGGCCACCTCGAACTGCGCCCCCTTTTAGGGGTGTATATCAAAGACAAACCCGGCAAGATCATCCCGCCGGGTTGCGCGCTATTGCCAAACTCTGCCCCCCGAGTCAAGGGCCAGCCCGCCAAAACCGCGCCAAAACCCTCATAAATCCTCGCCTTCCATCGTCAAGGCGGTGGCCAGACCCAATTGATACGACAACTCTTCATACATCGCATCAAAGGCCGCGAACAACGCGCGGTTCAACTGTTGGCCCTCCGGGCTTCTGTAGAGCGCGATATAAGCCTCAAGCACCTCTTGCGCCAGCGGTTGATAAGCCATGGTCAGATAGGCCTGCATCCAATCGCGCGTTTCTTCGCGCATCTCGGGTTCCTGCGCCCAGATTTCCGCCAGCATTTCCTCTTCGCTCAGGTCCAGACCGCCACCATCGGCCAGGCCGCGATAGAATCCAAGGTTGGCATTGAGCGCCCCCGCGACATTGCGCTCGATCAGATCGCTATCGTCAATGAGGGTTGCCACATGGCGCACAATCGGCGCATCGGCCGCCGCCAACTCGGCATAGCGCGCCTCTGCCGCAGCCTCGGTGCCATCGTCCAAGAGCGCCCGGCGCCCGGCGATTTCCAGGGCCACCACCTCGGCCCCCTGCCCCTCGAAGAACCCGAGCAAAGTGTCGGTGTCGGCCCCCTCCATCGCCCGCGCGAAACGGCTTTGCACCTGTGCCAACATCCGCTCAACGTCATAGACCCGACCGACCACTCGATCCCAACGGGCGCGCTCGACCGTGCTCAGCATCTCGTCGCCCACATCGCCACCATAGCGCAGCCCCTCCGCGCGCATGATCTCGACGGTCTCTTCAAAGTGCAGCGCGGTCATAAGCCGGTCGATCTCGCCCGCGCGCAACGGCAGCGCCGCCAGAAGCAGCGCTGCGCAGGCAAAGAGAACCGCCCGCATCCTCACAACTCCTGCGCCGGGGTCAGCCCCCGCATCCTTGCGGCCAGAACCTCGAACCGGTTGGCCATGATCTCGTATTGCACGGCATTCATTAATTCGTAGACCCGCGCCATGGTCGGATGCTCAAGAGCGGCCACATAGGCGCGCAAATCCTCGATGGGCAGGCTCTGATAGGTATAGGCGGCACTGGCCAGCGCCGAGGCGCGCAGGCTCTCGCGCAATTCGTCTTCGCCCTCCGCCAGAAGGGCACGCAGCATGCCTTCGTCAATCTCACTCTCCAGCACCCCGGCATAAGAGGCCGCCAGCAGAAACCGCACCTGAATTTCCTGCACCGCTTGCACCCCGGTGCCCGCACTGTCCACCGCTGCGTTCATGGCCCGCAACACCTCGACCCGATCTTGTGGCATCTGCGCCAAGAGCGTCTCCCCCTCGGCCCGCTTGGCGGCGGCATCCTCATGCAGATGCGCCGCGTTTTCGACCGCAACCAGACGCTGCCCAAGGTCCGACGCATAGAATTCTGCGGCATGGCCCAACATCTCGTCGTCCAGCGCCTGCTCCAGAATGCTCAGCCCCATCTCACGCATCCGGTCGGTGTCAAACACCTCTTCGGCCAGCGTGGTCCAGCCCTGGCCGAAATCGCTGGCCGACAGCCCCAGCATCTCTGGCGCGCCAGAGGCCGAGAGCGCGATGCTATCCAGCGCCACGCCAAAGCCCGTCACCTCCAGAAATGCTTCCAGCCGCGCCCGGTCCGCCGCACGGAGGGGCGCGGCGACCAGCACGACCATCAAAAGCGCCAGCACCGCCAACGCGATACCGCGCGACTGTGACCGCAAGCGAACCCCGCCCATCACACGCCATCCTTTCCACATTGTTTCAGCCAGACCTGTTCCAACCTAGGCAAATTATCCCGCGAAACAATGCAAATCCCCCTTGCCCCCCCCGCCAAAGGCAAATAAACGCTTGCTCCACCAGACCCCCGCGGAGAGGTGCCGGAGTGGTCGAACGGGGCGGTCTCGAAAACCGTTGTGGGGGCAACTCCACCCAGGGTTCGAATCCCTGTCTCTCCGCCATTATCCCCCAAGGTGATTTAACTGCAAAATTAAAGCGCAGATGGGCCTGCTAACGGCTGCACTCCCTGTTGCGGTGCCGCTGGGAAAGCGCGAAACTCTTGAGCAGACTTGAGCAAAGAGGTTACGCGCCCGCAATGATCGGTGATACCGAGACGCGGACCTGACAGATGGGCCAAGAGCAGAGATAAAAACACCATGGCTTTTCTCGCGGATTTCGAGACTGTGCTACCAAAGAACCGCCTGTCCTTTACGGCAGCAGGTCCAACGTTGGTCGTCTCCTTTGACAATGCCGTCGCCGCGCAGCGCAAGGCGCCTGATCGGCGCGCGTGGGGGCACGGTTTTTTTGCGGATGAGGGACATTCGCTTCTGGGGGTGATCGCCGGTGATTCCGACTGGTTCAGGTGCCCTGCCTTGCACAAAGAGTTGTTGGCGCTGCGTGACCGCGGCTTTTTCCAACAATTCGCGCTGGTCGTCATGACCGGCACTTCGATGGGCGGTTTTGGCGCGGCAGCCTTCGCATCGCTGGCCCCCGGTTGTCGTGTGATCAGCTACACGCCGCAAAGCACCCTGCGCGACGATCTTGTGCCGTGGGAAACCAACCACCGCAAAGGGCGTCAGCAGAGCTGGGATGGCCTGTTCACCGATGCCGCTGCGGAATCGCGACAGGCCTCCGAGGTCTATCTGTTCTACGATCCCTTCCATAGCGAGGATCGCCGTCATGCGGCGCGCTTCACCGGGGAAAATGTGCGGCACCTACGCAGCCCCCTGCTTGGGCACGGCCTACCCGAAGCCTTTGACGCGATGGGTCTCTTGAAGGATATCTTTCGCAAAGCCAGCACCGGAACGTTGGAGAGCGCCTGGTTCTACGCCGCTATGCGCGCCCGCAGAACATTGCCCAAATATCACAAGGAAATGCTGCAAGCATTGGCACGGCATCATCATCTTGAAACAGGTGCCGCCATCGCGCGCCGCGCCTTCGAGACATTTGCAGATCCCTATTTTGCGCAGCGCGAGGCGCTTTTTACGGCGGCGACGGGAAACATCCTCGGGGCAATGAACCAGATGGACAGAATCGCGCGGGCGCAACGCCTGCGCAGCCGCATTAGACCGGATGCGTCAGAGGCCGACTAAGCGCGAAACCCATGCGCCTCAGCTATCAGACGGATCATCGCTCACGTCCGCGATGCGGCCATACCGCGTTACGCAGACGTTACAAATCTCTCAAACCCACGTCACAAACTGACCCTATCCGTGCCCGGTAACATTTCTCAATCTGGGTGGACCAACGGATGGCCTATACGCTTCAACTTCTGCATGCCAACGACCTCGAGGGCGGTGTCGCCGCTCTGGACAACGCACCGAATTTTGCCGCGATCGTCGACACGCTCGAAGATACGTTCGAGAACACGATCCTGCTCTCTGCCGGTGACAACTACATTCCCGGCCCGTTCTTCTCGACCGCAGCGGACCGCTCGTTTCGCGCCACCCTGACCAACGCTTATGAACGGTTCTACACCGAGGTGCTCGGGCAGGACCTGACCGATGTGACCCTGGATCTGCGCGAGGCACCCGGTCGTGTCGACATCACGATCATGAACGTGCTGGGCTTTGATGCCTCTGCGGTGGGCAACCATGAATTCGATCCCGGGACCAGCGCCTTTGCAGCGGTGATCGACGGGGCCGGCGGCAATGGCACGATCAACTGGGTCGGGGCGCTCTTTCCGTACCTGACCTCCAACATCGACTTTTCCGAAGACGCCAATCTCGGCGATCTTTTCACGACCCAGCTTCTCACCTCTGATGCCTTCGCGGAATCCTTGGCCGACCAGGCCGCCGGCAATTTCGGCCCAGCCATCGCGCCCGCCACCCTGATTGAAGAAGGTGGTGAGCTGATCGGCGTGGTCGGTGCCACCACCCAGATCATCGAGAGCATTTCGTCCACGGGCGGCACCAACGAGATCACCGGCGGGGCCACCGACATGGCGGCCCTCGCCGCTGTCATCCAGCCGCAAATCGACGCTCTGATCGCGGCGGGTGCAAACAAGATCATCCTCACCTCGCATCTCCAGCAGATTTCGCTGGAAAAGGAACTGGCGGGCCTGCTCGACGGGGTCGACATCATCATCGCCGGCGGCTCCAACACGCTTCAGGCCGATGCTAATGACCGCCTGCGCGACGGTGACGAGGCCGCCGAAGGCTATCCCTTCTTGACCGTGGATGCGAATGGCAATCCGGTGGCCATCGTCTCGACCGATGGCGAATACAGCTACCTGGGTCGCCTGGTCGTGGAATTCGATGACAATGGCGTGCTCGTCGCCTCGTCCATCGACGCCGATGTCTCGGGCACCTTTGCCACCGACGATCAGGGCGTGCTGGACGTGACAGGCGCCGCCAACCTGCAAGAGGCGCTCGACAGCTCGGCCAAGGCCAGCATCGTGCAAGACCTGACCGACGCGGTCCAAGTCATCGTGGACGAGGCCGATGCCATTGCATTCGGTAACCATGATGTCTTCCTTGACGGTCGCCGCGAAACCGTACGCACAGAAGAGAGCAATCTCGGCAATCTGACCGCCGATGCCAATCTCTCAGCTGCCCGCGATGCTGATACCACGGTCAATGTCTCGTTCAAGAACGGCGGCGGCATCCGTGCCGAAATCGGCTCTTCCACCAACACCGGCACCGATGCGGGCGACGGCGTGCTCTCGCAACTTGACCTGCAAAATTCGCTGCGCTTCAACAATGGTCTTGCCGTTGCCACCGTGACCAAGGAAGGCTTTCTCATGCTGCTCGAGCATGGCGTGGCCGATACCGACACCGAGGCGGGGAACACCCCCGGCCGGTTCTTCCAGATCGGCGGCTTCCGCGTCAGCTTTGATGAAAGCGGCACCGCTCAGGAACTCGTCACCGATGAGAATGGCGATTATGTGGTCGATCCGGCCACCGACCGCCCGCAGGTGGCCGTGGCTGGCGACCGGATCAAGACCGTAGCCCTGATCGACCCGGAAACCGGCGATGACATCGTGATCTTCCGCGATGGTGCCTTCACTGCCGAAGCCCCCGAGACGATCCGCATGGTCACGCTCGACTTCCTGATGCTCACCAATGGCGACGGCTATCCGTTCCAGGAACTGATCTCGGATGTGCAGTTCCTGACGCCCGAGGGGTCCATCACCAGTGACGCAGAGGCGAACCGCCTTGGCGAACAGCAAGCCCTGGGCGATTTCATGACCGAGAACTTCCCGGACGCGGACAACGCCTTTGCCAATGCCGAGACGGATGTCACCAACGACCTGCGCATCGTGCAACTGGCGCGCAATGGCGGTGTCGACCGTATCCTGCTCGACGAAAACACGCCGACCCTCGGCACCTCCATCGCGGCAGAGCTTCTGAGCGGCGAAACCGAGCTGTTCACCGGCGGGTCTGAAGTGGTCTCGGTGGACGCAGGCCGCGCCTATGTCACCAACGGCGCGCAGAACCGCATCGACGCGTTCGACGCGGCCACCGGCGAGAAACTGGGCGAATTCGACCTCGGTCAGGTCACGGGCTTTGCCAGCGTGCAGTCGGTCGCGGCCAAGAACGGCCTTGTGGCCGCAGCACTCTCACTCACACCCGCCGAGGCCAATGGCGTCGTCGCGATCTTCGATCTGGACGGCAACCTGCTCAACACCGTCGAGGTGGGCAACCTGCCCGACATGCTGACCTTCACCCCCGATGGCACGCGCATCCTCGTGGCCAATGAGGGCGAGCCACTGGACGGAACCGATCCTTTGGGCGGCGTGTCCATCATCGACGTGAGCGGTGGCGCGGCCAATGCCACCGCCGTCACGCTCGATTTCTCGGCCTTCGACGGTCAAGAGGACAGCTTGCGCGAGGCGGGCGTTCTGATCCAGCCGGGCAACTCCGCCTCTCAGGACCTTGAGCCGGAATATATCACGGTCCTGCCGGATGGCGTCACTGCATGGGTTTCCCTGCAAGAGGCCAATGCCTACGCGGTCATCGACCTCACCACCAACACCGTGACCGACATTCGCAGCTTCGGCCTCGTGGACCGCTCGCTTCCGGGCAACGAGATCGACGCGTCGAACCGCGACAATGCGATCAACCTGCAAACCTATGACAACCTCTTCGGCATGCGCCAGCCCGACGGGATCACCTCGATCGAAATCGGCGGCGAGACCTATATCTTCACCGCCAACGAGGGCGACGCGCGCGATGCGACAGAGGCGCGGATTGGCAGCCTCGATCTCGATCCGACCGCCTTCCCGAATGCCGATATCCTGCAACTGAACGAAAACCTTGGCCGCCTCAACGTGCGCACCGATCTGGGCGACACCGATGGGGATGGCGATTACGACCAGCTGTTCCACTACGGCTCGCGCTCCTTCACCATCTACAACACCGCCGGCGAGATCGTCTTTGACAGCGGGTCGCAGTTCTCGCAGCTCATCGCCGAAATCCGGCCCGAGCTGTTCAATCAGGACGAGGGCGAGTTTGACAACCGTTCAGACGACAAAGGCGTCGAGCCCGAGGCCATCGCCGTGGGCGTTGTCGAAGGCAAACCCTATGTCTTTATCGGCCTCGAGCGCGACAGCGGCATCATGGTGTTCGACATCTCCGACCCCGCAAACCCGGTGTTCGACCGCTATATCGACAGCGAGGCCAACGGCAATATCAGCCCCGAAACCATCGCTTTCATCCCGGCTGACCAGAGTGCGACGGGCTTTGCCCAGATCGCCATCGCTTACGAGGGCGACGGCAACACGGTCATCTACAACCTCGACAACCTCGGCGTGGACAGCTCCCCAACCGGGCGCAGCGATGGCGATGACACGCTTGCTGGGACCGACGGTGACGATAGGTTCGGCGCGGGCGCAGGCGACGACCTCGTGAGCGGCGGCGCAGGCAATGACAACCTCGGCGGCGGCTTTGGCAACGATACCGTGAACGGCGGACTTGGCAACGACACCATCGGGGCTGGCTTGGGTGACGACATCGTCAACGGCGGTGCTGGCAACGATGTGGCGAACGGCGGTGCTGGGAACGACCGGGTGCTCGGCGAAGATGGCGACGACCGCCTTGGCGGCGGTCAAGGTGCCGACGCGATCGACGGCGGCGAAGGCAATGACTTCATCGGCGGCGGTTTCGGGACCGACCTCATCGAAGGCGGCGCAGGGAATGATACCATCGGCGGCGGCTTGGGCGACGACGATGTGTTTGGCGGCGACGGCGATGACTTCCTCGCAGGCGGCGGTCGCGATGACCTGCTGGATGGCGGCAGGGGCAACGACACGCTCAACGGCGGTGAGGGCAATGACCTGATGACCGGCGGCGAGGGCGTGGATACCTTCGTCTTCAACAGGCTCACCAGCGGCGAGGCCGACATCATCACCGATTTTGATGCAGCCACCGAAACCGTGATCCTGCGCAGCGTGGCCAATTTCGACGCGCTCGACATCACCGACACGGTCGCTGGCGCGGTTGTCTCGGTGGACGGCCAGACCATCACCTTCGAGGCAGTTCTGGCGGCAGACCTCACCGCAGATAACTTCCTCTTCGGGTAAATACTGGTCTATGCAAAAATTTCACCGGCCCCGTTCAACAGCGGGGCCGGTTTCCTCTCGGCCGCCTTTTCCGGATACGCACGCTCACCTCAGACACGCGGAATTCGGTCTTTCAATATTTCAAGAATGGCATCGCTGTCACACCCATATAAATAAAGACTACCGACCTCGTCCCAACACCAGAACGCCCCCGTAACGATACGTCGCTCTTTCTTCACCATCTTTAGCCGCAGTCCGCCAAGAGACCGGGGCGGCGTGTCATGCCGGTCCATCCAGCTTGGCACCTCCATCCCGTCGATATCGGCAAAGCGCAGCTCCGCCCCGACCGGCAGAAACAGCAGGCGCTGTGCGTCGATGCGGATTTCGCGCACGTTCCAAGCGGACTTGAGACTGAATAGTCCAATGGCCAGCCCCAAAATGGCAACGATCAGGATTTTGCGTTCATAGGGCGGCCCTTCGGCAAGCGAGACCGCAACGTAGACCGGAATCAGTATCAGCCAGAATCAACCAAACCACAGCAACAACCGACGCCGTACCGGAAAAACTCGCTCTTCACTCATACCGATACCCCATCAAGAAAATGCCCCGGATCATCTCCGGGGCATTTTTTTACAGCTTTCTCAGTGCGCCACGGCCCCCCGGCCCTCTTCGCCGGATTTCAACGCGGCCTCGGCAGCGGCGGCCTCTTCCGCCTCTTCGTCCCATTCCACAGGCTCCGGGGCCCGCACCAGCGCCAGTTTCAGGACGTCACGCACGTGATCGACGGGGATAATATCCAACCCCTCTTTCACATTGTACGGAATCTCGGCCAGATCCTTTTCGTTCTCACGCGGAATGAGCACGGTCTTGATCCCGCCCCGCAGCGCCGCCAGCAGCTTTTCCTTGAGGCCACCGATGGGCAGCGCATTGCCGCGCAGCGTCACCTCGCCGGTCATGGCGATATCCTTGCGAATGGGGATGCCGGTCAGCACCGACACGATGGAGGTCACCATCGCAAGGCCGGCCGACGGGCCGTCCTTGGGCGTTGCCCCTTCGGGAACGTGGACGTGAATGTCCCATTTCTCGAACTTGGGCGGCTTGATCCCCAATTCCGGCGCGACCGAGCGGACGTAGCTTGACGCCGCATCAATCGACTCCTTCATCACATCGCCCAGCTTGCCGGTGGTCTTCATCCGGCCCTTGCCCGGCAGGCGGAGGGCTTCGATGTTGAGCAATTCACCGCCCACGGATGTATAGGCCAGCCCGGTAACAACGCCGACCTGATCGCTCTCTTCCGCCAGGCCGAACTTGTATTTGCGTACCCCAAGGAAATCGTCGAGGTTCTCCGGCGTGACCGTGATCGCCTTGTCCGCTCCCTTGATGATCCGCGTCACCGCCTTGCGGGCCAGCTTGGCAATCTCGCGCTCAAGGTTCCGCACCCCCGCCTCGCGGGTGTAATACCGGATCACATCGGTCAGCGCCGCATCGGTCAGGGCAAACTCGCCCTTCTTGAGACCATTGTTCTTGACCTGCTTGTCCACCAGATGCTGTTTCGCGATCTCGCGCTTTTCATCCTCGGTGTAGCCCGCAAGCGGAATGATCTCCATCCGGTCCAATAGCGGCCCCGGCATGTTATAGCTGTTGGCCGTGGTCAGGAACATCACGTTCGAGAGGTCATATTCCACCTCAAGATAGTGATCGACAAAGGTCGAGTTCTGCTCGGGATCGAGCACCTCAAGCATCGCCGACGCCGGATCACCCCGGAAATCCTGACCCATCTTGTCGATCTCATCCAGCAGGATCAGCGGATTGGTCGTCTTGGCCTTCTTCAACGCCTGAATGATCTTGCCGGGCATCGACCCGATATAGGTCCGGCGATGGCCGCGAATTTCGCTCTCATCGCGCACACCGCCCAGCGAAATTCGGATGAACTCTCGCCCCGTCGCCCGTGCCACGGATTTACCCAACGACGTCTTACCCACGCCCGGAGGGCCGACAAGGCACATGATCGGGCCTTTCAGCTTTTGGCTGCGCTGCTGTACCGCGAGATACTCGACGATCCGCTCCTTGACCTTGTCCAGACCATAGTGATCGGCATCCAGCACCTCTTGCGCCTTGTGCAGGTCCTTCTTGGTCCGGCTTTTCACACCCCACGGAATGCTCAGCATCCAGTCGAGATAGTTGCGCACCACCGTTGCCTCAGCACTCATCGGGCTCATGTTCTTGAGCTTTTTCAGCTCGGCTTCGGCCTTTTCTGCGGCTTCCTTGCTCAGCTTGGTCTTGGCGATGCGCTCTTCCAGCTCGGCAATCTCGCCCGCGCCATCCTCACCATCGCCCAATTCCTTCTGAATGGCCTTCATCTGCTCATTCAGATAATATTCGCGTTGCGTACGCTCCATCTGGGATTTGACGCGCGTCTTGATCTTTTTCTCGACCTGAAGAACGCTCATTTCACCCTGCATCAGGCCATAAACCTTCTCCAGACGTTCGCTTACGCTGAGTGTCTCAAGCAGTTCCTGCTTGCGACCGACATCAAGCCCCAGATGACCCGCCACCAGATCGGCCAGCTTGGCCGGTTCCTCGGACTCGGTCACAGCGGCCATCGCCTCATCGGGGATGTTCTTCTTGACCTTGGCATAGCGCGCAAATTCATCCCCCACAGTGCGCAACAGCGCCGCAATGGTGGTGGCATCGCCGGGGATTTCGCTCAGATATTCGGCCTTGGCCTCGAAAAACTCGGAGTTGGGCAAGTAGTCGGTAATCCGCACCCGCGCCACACCCTCGACCAGCACCTTTACGGTGCCATCGGGCAGTTTCAGCAGTTGCAGCACATTCGCCAGCACGCCCACACGGTAAATGCCGGATTCGGCGGGATCGTCATCGGCAGGATCAATCTGGCTCGACAGCAGGATCTGCTTGTCATCGGCCATGACCTCTTCCAGCGCGCGCACCGATTTCTCGCGCCCCACAAAGAGCGGCACGATCATGTGCGGGAACACCACGATATCCCGCAGCGGCAGGACCGGATAAGAGGCGTTGAGGGTGTCTTGCATGCTCGTTTTCCTGTTCTTGGCAAAAGGGCACCGGTCCCGCGCGGCGGCAACCACGGCCCTCTCCGTTACGTTAGCCCTAACTTGGGGCGCACCCGGTCAGGTTTCAACAGATTCGGCGAACATTGCCCGCAGATCCGACCGGGCACAAGAGGACACTGCATCCCCATGCTCCCTTTCCAGCCCCCTTCAGCCGGCCAGACCGCGATCGCGCAAAAGCGACGTCACCGCGTCCTGCACACGCTCGAGCGCGGCACTCACCTCGTCATGGAAACGGTCGAGCTGACCAAGGATAGATTGCAGCCCCGAAAGACGCTCGCGCAGGATGCCCGCCTCGACACGCAGCACGACCCGCACCATCGCCAGGCCCGTGACCATGCGTCGGATCATCTCGGCATCCGCAGACAACTGCCGCACGGCGCGATAGCCATCCTCCATGGCACGATCCGCCTCCTCCCGATAGCGATCCCGCAATGCGGCTACCACCTCCATTTCAGCGCTGGCGCCTTCATGGTCGCCGCGCGCCACTTCCTCGCGAAAGAACGCAACCATCTCCTGCATAAGATCGGCCACCGCGATCATGAACACCGATCTGGCCTCGTCGTTCACGTCCCAGGTTCCCTGATCACTGCGCAGGGTCTGGACCACGCGGGGATGATTGCGGATATCGCGCATCATCAGTTCGTAATTCTTGGCAATCTCGTTGATCGGCCCACGGTCGGATCGCAGCTTGCAGGCCTGGATCTTCATGTTCGTGGTGATCAGCTCGGCCTCTTTGAGATTGTCGCAGAGCACGCGCAATTCCTGCTCGATCTCGGACTTTACATCAAGAAGATGCCCCGACGCGACCAGCGCAGGCGTCACAGCCCGATTGCGCGCCGCATCCCGCGATGCATGTTCCCGGCGCAATGCCTCGATCTGAAACGCGCCGTAATTGGCAAAGCCGGCGGCGACCAGATCGCCCTCGATGGCATGGGCGCTCTGCTCAGGTGTCATCGCCTGCCCCCGCTCACGCTCGAGCGCGCGGGCGTAAACCTCTTTCACCGTGGCAAAAAGCGGGCTCGACGGTTTCAGCCGCACCGACAGATACCCGCCGTCAACCGGCGAAACCACGGCAAAGACCCAGTAAAAGCGCCCGTCCCTGGCCCTATTCTTGACATAGGCCCCGACCGAGTGACCCCGCTTCAACCCGTCCCACATCAACCAGAACACACCCTTGGGCATGTCGGGATGGCGCACCATCTTATGTGGTGCCCCGGCCATATCCTCGGCCCCATAGCCCGCAACGCGCAGAAACACGGGGTTGAACGCCCGGATCACCCCGCGCGTGTCGGTGCGCGAAAAGAACAACTCACCAATTCCAAAGGGAACTTCTTGATCTACCAAAATCGCATCGGTCCGCAGACCGGATTTGGGGACGCTTGCGTGCATATCCACCTCGAGCAGCATCGTTTCATGGTCTGAAAGCTCAGACATCACGGCCTGCGCTTTCGTATCAACGGTCATGCGTCTTACAACTTTAGGGCTTAGCGGGCGTATAATCTGACGCGCCCCCACGCCCCTTGTCCCAAGCGACATGCCACTCGAGTGCATTTATCAGGCCAACCCCGCGCGCGATCCAAGCGACCGCGCGCAGGACGCATGTCAGACGGTCTCAAGCTTCGGGTAATCGGTATACCCTTCAGCCCCGCCGCCATAATAGGTGGCCTGATCACCCTCATTCAGAGGTGCATTCTGCTCCAACCGCTCGGCAAGATCGGGATTTGCGATATAGGGTCGACCAAAGGCCACCAGATCGACCTTGCCCGTCGCCACCCGCGTCAGCGCCAATTCGCGATCATAGCCATTGTTGGCCATATAAACGCCCGTCCACTTGGCCCGCAGCACATCAAACGCGCCCTCGCGCGCGCCGCCGGTGCTGCCCTCGATCAGGTGCAGATAGGCAAGACCGCGCCGGTTCAGTTGCTCCACCACCCAACCAAAGCTGGCATCGGGATCACTGTCGGTCGCATCGTTGAATCCAGACCACGGCGAGAGGCGAATACCAATCTGCCCCGGTGCCCAGACCGTTTCCAGCCCATCCAACACCTCAAAGAGCAACCGCGCCCGATTGCCCACCGAGCCGCCATAGGCATCCTCGCGGGTGTTCGGCCCATCCTTCAGGAACTGGTCCAGCAGATAACCATTGGCGGCGTGCAGTTCGATCCCGTCAAACCCGGCCTCCTTGGCCGCTTTGGCGGCATGGACATAATCCGAAACCACGCGCGGCATCTCATCCTCGCGCAGGGCGCGCGGGGTGGACGTGTCCTCGAACCCGGCGGGCGTAAAGGTCTGCGCCTTGGCCGCCACCGCCACCGGGGCGACCGGGGCCTGCCCATCGGGCTGCAACGACGTATGGCTGATCCGCCCCACATGCCAGAGTTGGATCACGATCTTGCCGCCCTTGGCGTGCACCGCATCCGTGACCTTCTTCCACGCAGCCACCTGTTCGGGGCTGTAAATGCCCGGCGTGCCGACATAGCCTTTGCCCTCGGGGCTGATCTGCGCGGCCTCTGTGATGATCAATCCGGCCCCGGCACGCTGCGCATAGTAATCAACATGCAGCGCCCCGACTTCGCCCGTTTCATTATCGGCGCGGTTGCGCGTCAACGGGGCCATGACGACCCGATTGGCGAGTTCGAGATCACCGGCCTTGGTGGGGGAAAACAACTTGTGGCTCATGGGGAATGCTCCTTGTGCATGGGGATTGCGCTTGAACATAAGCTATGCAGCCGCTGACGCCGCACAAGCCCGCCGCCTGCGCCCTATCCCACAGCCGCCCCCGCACCACCGCACAGTCGCAGGCCATTGACATATCCACGCTCAGAGCGGTTCGATATCGCCCTCGGCGCGGCCTGCATGAAACGCCGCCTCCCAGGCGTCAAATCGCGCCTCGGCAATCGCCGCGCGCATCTCGCCCATGATCTGCTGAAAATAATGCAGGTTGTGCCATGTCAGCAGCATGGAGCTGATGATTTCCTGCGACCGGAACACATGATGCAGATAGGCCCGGCTGTAGCTCCGACAGGCCGGACAGGTACAGGCCTCATCCAGCGGGCGCGGATCATCCTGATGGCGCGCGTTCTTGATGTTGACCACGCCATGCCGCGTAAACACCTGCCCCGTGCGCCCCGACCGGCTGGGTAGCACGCAATCCATCATGTCGATGCCACGCTTCACGGCACCCACGATGTCATCCGGCTTGCCCACCCCCATCAGGTATCGCGGACGATCCTCGGGCAGGAATCCGGTGGCATAATCCAGCACGCCGAACATCGCCTCCTGCCCCTCGCCCACCGCGAGGCCGCCCACGGCATAGCCATCAAACCCGATCGCCTTGAGCGCCTCGGCACTCTCTTCGCGCAATTCGGGCGTCACCCCGCCCTGCATGATGCCAAAGAGCGCATGACCCGGCCGGTCGCCAAACGCCTCCTTCGAGCGCGCGGCCCACCGCATGCTCAGCCGCATACTCTCGGCCACCGCCTTGTCACTCGCGGGCAAGGCGGGGCATTCGTCGAAACACATCACGATGTCCGACCCGAGCAGCCGCTGAATCTCCATCGACCGCTCCGGTGTCAGCTCGTGCTTGGAGCCGTCGATATGGCTTTTGAAGGTCACACCCTGCTCGGTCAGCTTGCGCAACCCGGCAAGGCTCATCACCTGAAAACCGCCCGAATCCGTCAGGATCGGCCGCTCCCAGTTCATGAAGCGGTGCAAACCGCCTAAACGGTCGATGCGTTCGGCTCCGGGTCGCAGCATCAGGTGATAGGTATTGCCCAGAAGAATATCCGCCCCGGTGGCGCGCACGCTTTCGGGCATCATCGCCTTGACCGTCGCCGCCGTGCCCACCGGCATGAAGGCAGGCGTGCGGATGTCACCGCGCGGCGTGTGGATCACCCCTGCCCGCGCCGCGCCATCCTGTGCCAGTTTCTCAAAGCCGAACCGCATGCCTTCATGTCCCATCGCATTAGCCCTTTTGCCCCCCTTTAAAGCGGTTTACCCTGCCTTGTAAAACGCCGTCTTGGCCGCCCCTTTGCGAGAGTTCCCATGACCGAAGACATCATCCTGCAACTGATTTCTGCAAATATCGTCTGGCTTCTGATCACGCTCCTCGTGATCATCGTGATCTTTCGCGGGGTCAAGATCGTGCCCCAATCAGAGCAATATGTGGTCGAGCGCTTTGGCAAGCTGCACAAGGTGCTTGGCCCCGGCATCAACCTGATCGTGCCTTTTCTCGATGTGGTGCGGCACAAGATTTCGATCCTCGAACGCCAGTTGCCCAACGCAAGCCAGGATGCCATCACCCGCGACAACGTGCTGTTGCAGGTGGAAACCTCGGTCTTCTACCGCATTCTATATCCGGAAAAGACCGTCTACCGCATCCGCGAGGTCGATGGCGCGATTGCCACCACCGTGGCCGGCATCGTGCGCGCAGAAATCGGCAAGATGGACCTCGACGAGGTGCAATCCAACCGCTCGCAGCTGATCACCACGATCAAATCGCTGGTCGAGGATGCCGTGGATGACTGGGGCATCGAAGTGACCCGCGCCGAGATTCTCGACGTCAATCTCGATCAGGCCACCCGCGCCGCGATGCTGCAACAGCTCAACGCCGAGCGCGCCCGCCGCGCGCAGGTGACAGAGGCCGAGGGGCATAAACGCGCCGTGGAACTTCAGGCCGACGCCGAGCTTTACGCCGCCGAACAGGCCGCCAAGGCCCGCCGCATCGAGGCCGACGCCGAGGCCTATGCCACCGGCGTCGTCGCAGCCGCCATCGCCGCCAACGGGCTCGAGGCCGCGCAATATCAGGTCGCGCTGAAACAGGTCGAGGCGCTCAATGCCCTTGGCAACAGCCCCTCCTCCAACACCATCCTGGTTCCCGCCAACGCGCTCGAGGCCTTTGGCAACGCCTTCAACATGCTCAGGGGGCGCGGCTGATGGAAACGGTCCTCTGGCATCTCTGGTGGGTCTGGCTCGCGGCGGCCCTTGGGCTGGCAATCTTGGAAATTCTCGTGCCGGGCTTCATTTTCCTCGGTTTCGCGGTCGGCGCTGCGCTCGTGGCGCTCTTGGTGCTCCTGCCGCTCAACCTTGGCCTGACGGCGCTGCTCGCCCTCTTCGCGCTCTTCTCTCTGGCGGCTTGGGTGATCTTGCGGCGGCTCTTTCGCGCCCCCGACGATCAGAGCCGCGTGATCCGCGAAGATATCAACAAGTAACGCAAAGGAACGCACCGCGCTTTCCTTGCATCCTCACGGCCATCCCAAGTAGAGAGGCGCCACGCGCCACCCTTGCCACGCAAAACGCAACAGGATACGCCCGATGACCGATACCCCCGACAGCCCCCAGCCCCTGCAATTCGGCTGGGAGGAATGGGTCAGCTTGCCCGATCTCGGCGTGCCCGCAATAAAGGCCAAGGTCGACACCGGCGCGCGCACTTCGGCGCTGCATGCCTTCGATATCGAAACCTTTGGTCCCGCTTCTCGCCCCAAGGTTCGCTTTACCGTACATCCTATTCCTGGCCGCGATGACCTGATCATCCCCTGCTCCGCCCCGATCATCGACCGGCGCGATGTGACCTCGTCGAATGGCGAGCGGGAATTGCGCTATGTCATCGCCTCTAAACTCTCGGTGGGCGGCGATACATGGCCCATCGAGATCACCCTCACCAACCGCTCCAGCATGACCAGCCGCATGCTCTTGGGCCGTCAGGCGCTCAAGGATCATATCTCGATTGTCGCCACAGACCGGTTTTTGCAACCCGAACTCAGCTATGACGTCTATCACACCGCCCGCGTCCGCACCGCCCAGCCAAAGCGCGCCCTGCGCATTGCCGTGCTCAGCCGCGAGGATAACTATTCCCCCCGCCGCATCGTCGAGGAAGGCGAGGCGCGCGGTCACACCGTCGAGGTGATCGACACCACCCGCTGTTACATGGCGATCAACGCGCTCGCCCCCGAGGTACATTACGACGGCAAGCGCCTGCCCCGCTATGACGCGGTGATCCCCCGCATCGGGGCCTCGATCACCGCCTACGGTGCCGCCGTGATCCGCCAGTTCGAAACCATCGGCACCTTTTGCGTCAACCCGTCAGCTGGCATCATTTCCAGCCGGGACAAGCTTTATGCCCATCAACTGATGGCGCGCGCGCAGGTGGGCATGCCCAACACCGCCTTTGCCGCTTCGCCCAAGGACACCGGCAACCTCATGGGCCTTGTCGGCACAGCCCCCCTGATCGTCAAACTGCTCGAATCGACCCAAGGCAAGGGCGTCGTTCTGGCCGAAACCAAGAAGGCCGCCGAATCTGTGATCGACGCCTTTCGCGGGCTCAAGGCCAATTTCCTCGTGCAGGATTTCGTCAAGGAAGCGGCGGGCGAAGACATCCGCTGTCTCGTGGTCGGCGGCAAGGTGGTAGCCTCGATGAAACGCACCGGGGCCGAAGGCGATTTCCGCTCCAACCTGCATCGCGGGGGGACCGCCAAGACGATCCGCATCACCAAGGCCGAGCGCGACACCGCAATCCGCGCTGCCCGCGTCTTTGACCTCAACATGGCGGGTGTGGACCTTCTGCGCTCCGACACCGGCCCCAAAGTGCTCGAGGTCAACTCCTCCCCCGGTTTCGAGGGGATCGAAGGGGCCAGCGGCAAGAACATCACCGGCGCGCTCTACGAGATGATCGAAACCCGCGTGCGCCCCGTTCCCGTGCGGCGCCGCAAATCCGGCGCCGACTAAGGCGCGTGACGTCGCCCATCGTCAACCTCTGGACGCGGGCGTCGATAAACCCTATATGTTTGCTCAGGATAAACGCAGGACACGATCATGATGAACAGCTCCGAGCCGCTCGAAGGGGCACCGCTGATTGCCCCCTCGAGCACCGACCATCCGCTCTTCGATCAGGTGGTCGAGGCCTGCCGCACCGTCTATGACCCGGAAATTCCGGTCAACATCTACGATCTCGGCCTGATCTACACCATTGATATCAGCGCCGAAAACGTGGTCTCGATCACCATGACGCTGACCGCTCCCGGCTGCCCCGTGGCAGGTGAAATGCCCGGCTGGGTCGCCGACGCGATCGAGCCTCTGGCCGGCATCAAGCAGGTCGATGTCAACCTCGTCTGGGAACCGCCCTGGGGGATGGACATGATGAGCGACGAAGCCCGCCTTGAACTTGGGTTCATGTAACGAAATCAACGGATTGAGAGGCTGACCTTATGTTTGGCATACCCGGCAAACCGCCCGTTTCGATGACCCCGGCCGCCGTGGCCCAGATCACCCGGCTGATGCAGCGCGACGGTCATCAAGGCCTCAGGATCGGCGTCAAGAAAGGCGGCTGCGCGGGTATGGAATACACCATGGACTACGTGACCGAGATCGACCCCCATGACGAGGTGATCGAACAGGACGGGGCGCGCGTTCTCATTGCCCCGATGGCCCAGATGTTCCTCTTTGGCACCGAGATTGATTACAAGACATCGCTCCTTGAGTCCGGCTTTGTCTTCAACAATCCCAACGTGACCGAGGCCTGCGGCTGCGGCGAGTCGATTAAATTCGCCAATATGTGAGCTTTGCCTCGCAAGTATTTCTAATAAATGGACATTATACGCATGAGACGCAAGCTTGCCGCTGGCAATTGGAAAATGAACGGCACCAATGCCAGCCTGACAGAGCTGCAATCCCTCATCGCCACCCACCCCGCGCCGGGTGTTGATATTCTGATCTGCCCACCTGCAACGCTCCTTGTTCAGGCCGCTGGCCTTAGCGCCGACAGCCCCGTGATGATCGGCGCGCAGGATTGCCATTCCGCCGCGTCCGGGGCGCATACCGGCGACATTTCCGCCCCGATGCTGGCCGATGCCGGGGCTGTGGCGGTCATTCTGGGCCATTCCGAACGGCGTCAGGACCACGGCGAAGAGAGCGCGCTTGTTGCGGCCAAGATCAGCGCCGCCCATGCCGCTCATCTTACCGCTATCCTCTGCCTGGGCGAATCCCTGGCCGAGCGCGAGGCGGCCCAAACCCTCGATGTCATCGCGGACCAACTGCGCCATTCCCTGCCCGATACCGCGACCGGCGCAAATACCGTGATCGCCTACGAACCCATCTGGGCCATCGGCACCGGCCTCACCCCCAGCCCCGCGCAAATCTCCGAGGTGCATCGTTTCTTGCGCAGCGAGCTGCGCGCGCGCTTCGGCTCAGAGGCTGCGACGGGCTTTCGCCTGCTTTACGGCGGCTCCGTCAAACCCGCCAACGCCCCCGAGATTTTCGCGCTGGACGATGTCGATGGCGCGCTCGTTGGCGGCGCAAGCCTGACCGCCGCCGAATTTTCGCCGATCATCACCGCGCTTGAGAACGCCTGATCCCGCTTATTTTTAGTAAAAATACTCCGGGGGAGTCCCGGACAGGGTCCGGGACGGGGGCAGCGCCCCCAAACATCTCAGAGCGGCAACATCGTGGTCGACTTGATCTCTTCCATCGACAAGAGCGCCGTCACGTTATGCACCTTCACCTCTGAAATCAGGGCTTGGTAGAACACGTCATAGGCCCGCGCATTGGCCACCCGCACCTTGAGGATATAGTCGATATCCCCCGCCAGACGGTGCGCCTCCTGCACTTCGGGGCGCGCCTTGAGCGCCTTCAGAAACGCCGCCTGCCAGCCTGCGTCATGCTCTGACGTGCGGATCAGCACGAAAAAACACGCCTCGAAGCCCAACGACTCCGGGTCCAGCAGATAGGTCTGCTGCCGGATCACCCCCGCCTCGCGCATCTTGCGAATCCGGTTCCACACCGGCGTCTTGGAACTGCCCACGTTCTTGGCAATATCGTCCAGAGATTGCCCCCCATCCTCCTGCAACTGCACAAGGATTTTCCGATCCAGATCGTCGAGGCGAACAGCCATTCCAATTTCTTCCTTTTGTCGAAACATTCCAACCAGACACGACGCAGTTTGGAACAAACTTCCTTATTCCCGCCGACGTATGGCGCTTAACCGGGAATATTTCCTATATTAGGGGCAGAGTCAAACCGTTCCCCGAGGCCCGCCCGATGAAACATTTCCCGATCTTTCTCGCCGTCGAGGGACGCCGCATCGTTCTTTCGGGCGGCGGTGAGGCTGCCTTGGCCAAACTGCGTCTGTTGCTCAAGACCGAGGCACATCTGACCGTTTTCGCCCCCGAACCTGCCCCCGAGATCGCGCATTGGGCTTCCGAGGGTCGGCTGCACCTCATTCGTCGCGCCATGCAGCCCGGCGACGCCCTCTGCGCCGTGCTCTTCTACGCCGCCGACGAGGATGCCGCCGAGGATGCCCGCACATCGGCCATCGCACGGGCGGACGGGGCGCTTGTGAACATCGTGGACAATCTCGAGGACAGCCAATTCATCACCCCCGCCATCGTCGACCGTGATCCGGTGACCGTGGCCATCGGGACCGAAGGCGCGGCCCCGGTTCTGGCCCGCGCCATCAAGGCCGATCTCGAGGCGCGCCTGCCCGCCACGCTTGGCCCCCTCGCACGTCTTGGCAAGGCCTTTCGCAAGGCGGCCGATGTGCTGCCCATGGGCCGCCGCCGTCGTGATTTCTGGGCCGATTACTATTTCAACGCCGGCCCCCGCGCGATGGATCAGGGCGGTGAGGAGCACGTCAAGGCCGCCTTGCACGCCATTCTTGAAAAACACAGGAACGCGGACGCGCGCGAGGGTCACGTGGCCTTTGTCGGCGCCGGTCCAGGCGATCCCGAGCTTTTGACCCTCAAGGCCCGCAAGGCGCTCGATACCGCCGATGTGGTGATCCACGACCGGCTTGTAACGCCCGAAATCCTCGAACTCGCTCGCCGCGAGGCGATCCTTATCGACGCCGGCAAAGAAGGCTTTGGAAAATCCATGTCACAAGAGGCGATCAACGCCCTGATCGTCGAACATGCCGCCAGTGGCGCGCAGGTCGTGCGCCTCAAGGGGGGCGATCCCACGGTCTTTGGCCGCCTGGACGAGGAAATCGAGGCTGTGACCGCCGCCGGGATTTCGTGGCATGTGGTGCCGGGCATCACCGCAGCCTCGGCCTCGGTCGCCAGCATCGGTCAGAGCCTCACGCAACGCGGCCGCAACGCCTCGGTGCGGTTCCTGACCGGCCATGACATGAAGGGCTTTGCCGATCACGACTGGTCCACGCTTGCCCGTCCCGGAGAGGTGGCCGCGATCTACATGGGCAAGAAATCTGCGCGCTTCATCCAGGGCCGGTTGATCATGCACGGGGCCGACCGCGCCACCCCCGTCACCGTGATCGAAAACGCCAGCCGCCCCGATCAACGCATCCTGGCCACCACGCTCGACCGTTTGCCCGCCGATCTGGCCGAGGCCGCGATCACCGGTCCCGCGCTCACCTTTCTCGGTCTGGCGCCCCGCGCCGCCGAGGCCCAGTTGACCCATTCGAAACAGGAGCTTGCCTGACATGGCCCAAGAATTCACCCCCAAGGTCGTCACCGCCAACGCCCTGATCGAGGGCGATGTCGTCTATCTTACCGCCGCCGACGCATGGTCGCGCGATCTGGCCGAGGCCGAGGTGCTGACCGACGAGGCGGATGCCGATTATCGCCTGCTTCAGGCCCAGGCCCGTGTGGGCGAAATCGTCGGGGCCTATCTCGCCGATGTGCGCCCTGGCGTGAACGGCCCCGAGCCCACCCATTTCCGCGAGGATTTCCGCCGCAAGGGCCCCTCGAACCTCTTTCACGGCAAACAGGCCGACAGCCTGAACCACGCCTGACCCACGCGACACGCGCAGGAGACACCAATGTATCAATACAACGATTTCGACACCGCGTTCATCGCGGAACGCAACCGCCAGTTCCGCGCGCAGGTCGAGCGCCGCATCGCCGGCAACCTGACCGAGGATGAGTTTCGCCCCCTGCGCCTGATGAACGGGCTTTACCTGCAACTGCACGCCTACATGCTGCGCGTGGCCATTCCCTATGGCTCGCTCGATCCCGCCAAGCTGCGCCAACTGGCCTATCTGGCCGAGCGGTGGGACAAGGGCTATGGCCATTTCACCACGCGCACCAATATCCAGTACAACTGGCCGCAACTGCGCGATGTGCCGGATATGCTCGACGCGCTGGCAGAGGTGGGGATGCACGCCATCCAGACCTCCGGCAACACCATCCGCAACGTCACCTCCGATCATTTCGCCGGCGCCGCCGCGGATGAAATCGAGGACCCCCGCCAGGTGGCCGAACTGGTGCGGCAATGGTCCACCGACCACCCCGAATTCCAGTTCCTGCCGCGCAAGTTCAAGATCGCCGTGATCGCTTCTGACTCCGACCGCGCGGTGATGAAGAGCCATGACATCGGCCTCAAGATCGTCGAGCGCGACGGCGCGCGCGGCTTCGAGGTCTGGGTCGGCGGCGGCATGGGCCGCACGCCGATGGTGGCCAAACTCTTGCGCGATTTCCTGCCCCGTGCCGATCTTCTGCCCTACCTCGAGGCGGTGCTCGCCACCTACAACCGCATCGGACGGCGCGACAACAAGTACAAGGCGCGCATCAAGATCACCGTGCATGAGAACGGCCTCGATGAAATCCGCGCGCTGGTCGAGGAGGAATTCCCCCGCCGCCGCGCGGCCTTCTCGGGCGTCGATCAGGAGTGGCTCGCGCGCATCAACGCGGCCTTTGTCACACCCACCTTGTCCGAGCGCGACGCAGCCCCCTATTACGCCGCCCGCGACGCCGATCCGGTGTTCCGCGCCTGGGCCGATACCAACGTGACAGCGCACAAACACGCCGATCACGGCATCGTCACCATCAGCCTCAAGGCGCATGGCGAAACACCGGGCGACGCCTCTGCCGATCAAATGCGCCTCGTCGCCGATCTGGCCGAGCGGTATGGCCACAACGACATCCGCGCCACCCATGCGCAAAATCTCGTGCTGCCGCATGTGGCCTTGGCCGACATTCCCACCGTGCATGCCGCCCTGAAAACCCTTGGGCTGGCGACCGGCAACATCGGCCTCGCCTCGGATATCATCGCCTGCCCCGGCATGGATTACTGCGCGCTCGCCACTGCCCGCTCGATCCCCGTGGCCCAAGGCATCGCCACCCGGCTCGAAGAGCTCAAGATCGAGCATGAGGTGGGCCATCTCCAGATCAAGATTTCAGGCTGCATCAACGCCTGCGGTCATCACCACGTGGGTCATATCGGCATCCTTGGCCTCGACCGTGCCGGGGTGGAGAACTATCAGATCACCCTCGGCGGCGATCCGTCCGAAACCACCGCCATCGGCACCCGCACCGGGCCGGGCTTTGCCTATGACGAGATTGTGCCCGCCATCGAGCGTGTGATCTTCGCCTATCTCGACCTGCGCGAAGGACCGGAAGAGACCTTCCTCGAAGCCTACAACCGCCTCGGGATGGCCCCCTTCAAATCCGCGCTCTACGATCAAGAGGCCCGCGCCCATGCCGCAGAGTGACCTGATCACACGGGTTCACGCGCTCAACGACCGGTACCGCCATCACTCGGCGGTGTCGGTGCTTGAACACGCGCTGCGCGATCCACAGGCGGGCAAGCTTGCGCTTGTCTCGAGCTTTGGCGCGGAATCCGTCGTGCTCTTGCACATGGTCTCTGTCACCCGTCGCGATACGCCGGTGATCTTCATCGACACGGCGATGCTCTTTGCCGAAACGCTGGTCTATCAACAGGAGCTGGCCGAGCGGCTCAATCTGAGCGATCTGCGCATCATCCGTGCGGATCAGGCCGACCTGAGGGCCCAGGACCCTGACGCAACCCTGCATCAACGCGATACCGATGCCTGCTGCGCCCTGCGCAAGACCGTGCCCCTGCAAGAGGCGCTCGCGGGCTTTGACGGCTGGATCACCGGACGCAAACGCTATCAGTCCGGCACCCGCGCCACGCTCGATTTCTTCGAGGTCGAGGAGGAAACAAGCCGGATCAAGGTCAATCCGCTGGCGCATTGGGCGCCCGAGGATATCCGCACCTATATGGACGAAAACCGCCTGCCCCGGCATCCGCTGGTGGCGCGCGGCTATCCCTCCATAGGCTGCATGCCCTGCACCACGCCCGTCAAACCGGGCGAAGACCCCCGATCGGGCCGCTGGCGCGATCAGGACAAAACCGAATGTGGCATCCATTTTGTGAACGGCAAAATGGTGCGAAGAGGAGTTTCCGCATGACCGTACTCGTCACCGACCGGGGCTTTGGCCCCGACGACTGGACCGCCCCCATCACCCCCTTGGCCGAGGCGGGCCCCGAGGCGACCGCCCTCGATCTGCCCAATGATACCAACCCCGCCACTCTGGCTGGGCGGCTGGATGCTGTCACCTTCATTCGCGTGGATTTCCCCTCTGCCGCCGATGGGCGCGGCTATTCCATCGCGCGGCAATTGCGGCTGATGGGCTATACCGGACGGCTGCGCGCCCGCGGCCATGTCATTGCCGATCAATACGCGATGGCCCGGCGTTCGGGCTTTGACGAGGTGGAAATCTCTGACGCCCTCGCCACCCGTCAGCCCGAGGCGGATTGGCTTTTCCGGGCCGATTGGCAGGCGCATGACTATCAGGCGCGGCTGCGCGGCTGATTATCGCCTTCACCTGACCTGAATCAAAGATTAGAAGAGGATGTCGGTTTAAACGACCGGCAGAGCACACTATGAACGAGATGACCGCCGTGACCCAAGCGAGCGCCAAAGCGCCAAAAACCCTTGCGATTCCCGATGCGCAGACCGTCACAGAGGTGAAACACTGGACCGACCGGCTGTTTTCCTTCCGCGTGACGCGCCCCGCCTCTTTGCGCTTTCGCTCCGGCGAGTTCGTGATGATCGGCCTCATGCAGACCGATGAGAAAACCGGCAAGGAAAAGCCGCTCCTGCGCGCCTATTCCATCGCCTCGCCCTCTTGGGATGACGAACTGGAATTCTACTCGATCAAGGTGCAGGACGGCCCGCTCACCAGCCGCCTGCAACATATCGAAGTGGGGGATGAAATCATCCTGCGCCCCAAACCCGTGGGCACGCTGGTGCATGACGCGCTCCTGCCCGGCAAGCGGATCTGGTTCTTTGCAACCGGCACCGGCTTTGCGCCCTTTGCCTCGCTGCTGCGCGATCCGCAGACCTATAGCGATTATGACGAGGTGATCATCACCCATACCTGCCGCGAAGTGGGCGAATTGCAATATGGCGCGGATCTGATCGAGAACATCCGCAAAGACGAGATGCTGGCCGAACTCATCGGCGAAGGCTTTGCCGACAAGCTGCGATATTACCCGACCACCACACGCGAGGCGAGCCCCAAGATGGGCCGCATCACCGACCTCATGCGCTCGGGTGAGGTCTTTGCCGATTTGGGCGTGGCCCCCCTCAGCCCCGAAACCGATCGTGCCATGGTCTGCGGCAATCTCGCCTTCAACCTTGAAATCAAGGACATGCTCGAAGGTTACGGGCTGCGTGAAGGGGCCAATTCCGACCCCAAGGAATATGTCGTGGAAAAAGCGTTCCTCGACTGAGGTCACGACACATCAAACATGAAAAACCCGCGCAAGGACAATACCTTGCGCGGGCTTCTTAATGTCACTCTATGGATCAGTATCCAAGCGCCGCACGCGCCGCTTCCAGCGCCGCCTTCAGCAACTCGGGATTGTCCTGCGCCGCCTTGACGCCTTCCACCAACATCGTCTTTTGCAGGGGGCTCACATCGGACCCCTCAATCAGCGTCTGAACCTGCGTCAGATCAAAACCTTCGACCGTCAGCGCCTCGGGGGCCACTTCCGCCGCCGTGGCGGGCTGATCGACCGCGGCCGAAACCGCATCCGCCGCGGCCTCTGTGGCGGTATCCTGCGCGTTCTCAACCGCTTCTGCAGCGCTTTCCTCTGCGGCAGTTGCTGCGTCGCTCACCGTCTCGCTGACACCCTCGGCAGCATCCGATGCAGCCTCGACCGCCGCTGTGCCGGTCTCCGTGGCCTCGCTCGCAGCCTCGTTCACAGCCTCTTGCGCAGCCTCAACCGTCTCTGCCGCGCTCTCTTGCGTGGCTTGGGCCGCCTCAGTCGCCGTATCCGCGGCCCCGGTTGCAGTCTCGGTTGCGGCCTCAACCGCCTCTGACGCCGTGTCGCTTACAGCCTCGGCCGCATCGCTTGCCGCCTCGGTCGCGGTGTCAGCCGCGCCGGTTGCGACCTCGGTCGCCGCCTCGACCGCCTCTGACGCCGTTTCGCTCACGGCCTCGGCCGCATCGCTTGCCGCTTCGGTCGCAGCTTCCACCGCCTCGGCTGCGGTATCTGCCGCCGCCTCTGCTGCATCACCCACCGCTGCAGCCGCATCTTCCAGTGCCGCCGGTGCCTCGACCTCGGTCGCACCAGGGCTTATGCTCTCGACCACCTCATCCACCGATTTGCCGGAAAAGAGCAGATACCCACCCCCCAGCACAACCGCCGCCACGAGAATCCAAATCAGGTTTTTCATACTCATCTCCTCAAAACTGTCTGGACCGCGCGATTGCCACACGGCCCCTTGCCATCTCCCTTCCAGATGTGGGCATAAAAGGAAAGGCGCAAGGGGGAATTGACCAGCTTTCGGCTCAGATCAGCCGATTTGCAGCTTGAAAGCGCGCCGCGCCGCGTTTACCTTGCAGCGTCGAATTAAACCTACCCTAACAACGATCGAAGGAACAAAGCCATAGCCCGCAGACCCCACAACGCGCCCCCTACGCGCGAAACCGGCCCCCGTATCAATGACCGCATTCGCTGTGATGAAATTCGCCTGATTGGCGCAGACGGCGAAAACGTGGGGCTCATCAGCCCGCAACGCGCGCTCGAAATGGCCGAAGAGGCAGGGCTTGATCTGGTCGAAATCTCGCCAAGCGCCACGCCGCCGGTCTGCAAGATCATGGATTTCGGCAAGTACAAGTACGAACAACAAAAGCGCGAGGCAGAGGCCCGCAAAAAGCAGAAGGTGATCGAGGTCAAGGAAATCAAGTTCCGGCCCGGCACCGACACCCATGACTACGACGTCAAGATGCGCAGCGTGGTGAAATTCCTGCAAGGCGGTGACAAGGTCAAGATCACCCTGCGCTTTCGTGGCCGCGAAATGGCGCATCAGGATCTGGGTCGCCAGCTTCTCGAACGGATTGCCGAAGACATCAAGGATGTGGGCCGGGTCGAGAACATGCCCAAGATGGAAGGCCGCCAGATGATCATGGTGATCGGACCGGGCCCCAAGTAACGGCTCCCGTTCTGCCCCGATACTCAACCCCGGACCATCGGTCCGGGGTTTCGTGTTTCGCTTGCGCCCCCGGACCAGTCGCGTAAGGTATGGCGCCTGCATCAGACCGGAGCCACCATGCCCCTTTACGAATACAAGGTTCTGCCCGCCCCCACCCGTGGCCGCAAGGCCCCCGGCGTCAAGACCCCCGAGGCGCGCTTTGCCCTCGGTGTCGAGGATTTGCTCAACGACATGGCGCGCGCCGGTTGGGAATATCTGCGCACCGATATCTTACCCAGCGAAGAGCGGCAGGGTCTGACCTCCACTCATACCGTCTATCGTTCTGTCGCGGTCTTTCGCCGCGAAGTCATGGTCCCCGGCACGGAACAGACCGCCGCCGCCGATACAACCCCCGATGCGGCACCCCAACCGCCGCGATCATCCGATATGATCGAGATCGACTAACCACCGCCGCCGCGCGCAGAGCCCCTCTGTCAAGCCCCGAATGCGCGTCTCGACCGGGAATATTTTACCCCCCGCCCCTTCAATTTCCCGCGTTTTGGCATACACTCTCGTCTCCGACTCGCAAAGGTTAGCCCCATGTCCAAATCAGATCCCTTCGGTTTCGATATGTCCGTCTCCTCGGCCAAGAAGAAGAATCCGCGCGGTCGGAGGGGCATGTCGGGCGCCTCCGAAACATCGACCCGCGTCTGCGATCACGAAGGCTGCGAAGAGGCTGGCAAATTCCGCGCGCCCAAGGCCCCCGATGTGCTCGACGATTACTTCTGGTTCTGCCAGCAGCATGTGCGCGACTATAACCTGAAATGGAATTTCTTTGACGGCACCACCGAGGCCGAATTGAACGCGCAAATGTCCAAGGACAAGGTGTGGGAGCGTGAAACCCGCCGCATCACCGACCCCGAGGCACGCGCCTGGGCACGTCTGGGCATCGAGGACCCGCATCAGGTGCTGGGCGTCAACGCCACCCAGAACCCCGGCAAGAAAAAGGGCGGCACCCGCAAACTGCCCCCCACCGAACGCCGCGCCATCGAAATTCTCGAGGCCGAGGATACCTGGACCAAGGCCGAATTGCGCAAGGCGTATAAATCGCTGATCAAGGTGCTGCACCCCGACATCAACGGCGGCGACCGCAGCCAGGAAGAGCAACTGCAACAGGTCGTCTGGGCTTGGGAGCAGATCAAGGAAAGCCGCAACTTCAAATAAGCGTGCCAAAGCGGGGGCAGCCGCCCTCACCCCGCCTGTCGCGTCACGTCATGGCCATAGAGCCAATCAAACTGCCGCAGCATCCGGTCCGGGGCCAACGCCCCCCCAGCCCGCAGCACACCATGCGCAGCCCAGCGAAGCGGCGGAAAACTCAGGTGGTATTTCCACGCATTGCGATTGGCCGCCTCGACCACCCGCCGCACCCGAGCCTCGCGCCGCCCCTGATAGGCCGCCAGCCCCTCGGCGAACCCGCCTGAAGCACTCAGCGCATCGACCAGCACCCAGGCATCCTCCAGCGCCATCGACGCCCCCTGCGCCATGAAGGGCAAGGTGGGATGCGCCGCATCCCCCAAGAGCGCCAGCCCATCGCGCTGCCAGACGCGCGCCACCGGATGCCGGAAGAGCCCCCAGAGATGCACCTCCTCGACCGCCGCCAGCATCGCCTGCACCTCCGGCCCGAAATCGCCAAAGGCCGCACGCAGTGCCAGCGGATCATCCCTCTGGCTCCAGCTTTCCTCGGTCCAGGCGGCGCGCTCCTGCACCGCCACCAGATTGAGCAGCGCCCCGCCGCGCAACGGATAGCTGACCACATGGCGCATCGGCCCCATATGCACCTGCGCCTCGGGGCCACGCGCCCAGAGATTGGGCACCACCGCCCGCCACGCCACCTGCCGGGTAAAGAACGGTGCCAGCGTGCCGTTGAGCGCGCGCCGCACCACCGAATGCAGCCCATCCGCCCCGATCACGAGATCCGCATCAAACCGCGAGTCATTGGCCATCCGCACACAAGGGCGCGCGCCGCTCTCGACCGCGCTCACCTTCTGCATCAGGCGCAGCTTGACGCCCGCATCGCGCGCGCCCTCGGCCAGCACCTCGATCAGGTCCGCCCGGTGGATGAAATGATAGTCCCGGTCGGCCAATCCGGTCAGGTCCAGCCGCAGCACCTCGCCGCGCCGGTAATCGCGCAGGCTGACGGCCTGGGCCTGCACCGACCGCGCCGCCAGCGCGTCCCCCAGCCCAAGCGCGCGCAACACGGCAAAGCCATTGGGGCTGATCTGCAACCCCGCGCCCACTTCGGAAATCTCGGGGGCCTGCTCCAACAGCGTCACATCCGCACCGCGCAGGCAGAGCGCGCGCGCCACAGCCAGCCCGCCAATTCCGGCCCCGATGACCGCGATGTTCAGCCCATCCAGTGTCATGGCACCCCTCTTGATACGAAACGCGCCGGGAGGAAAGTCCCGGCGCGCGCTGTCGTGTAAATTTCAGTCTTGGGCCGCGACCTCAATCGTCGCGATGCACCTTTTCGCGCCGCTCGTGGCGCTCCTGCGCCTCCAGCGTCATGGTCGCAATGGGCCGCGCGTCCAACCGCTTGAGGCTGATCGGCTCGCCGGTCATCTCGCAATAACCGAATTCGCCATCTTCGATCCGCCGCAACGCGGCATCAATCTTGCCCACCAGCTTGCGCTGACGGTCACGCGTGCGCAGCTCCAGCGCGCGGTCGGTCTCTTCGCTGGCCCGATCGGCCACGTCGGGAATGGCCCGCGTGCCATCCTGCAACCCTTCAATCGTCTCCCGGCTGCCCTCCAGCAACTCCAACCGCCAGGCAATCAGCTTGCGCCGGAAATACTCCAGCTGCCGCTCGTTCATGAACGGCTCATCCTCGGCAGGTTGGTAGTCTTCGGGCAGAAACACTTCCGCTTTCATCTCGATCCCCTCATCAAGGCCAGTGTCTGGCATAATGAACTCCTCAGACATTCGGCGCCCCATGCGCGGTGATCTACACGGCACTTCCGGGATTGTCACTAGCCAATCACGCGGCATTGATGTGAATTGTCGAACGGTCTAGGTTGCCCGCGAACACAGCGCCGCTGACCCCTGACAGGATTGAAAAACCGATGAAATTCCAAGGCACCGAGGCCTATGTCGCCACCGAAGACCTGACCGTTGCCGTCAATGCCGCCGTCACGCTGGAACGTCCCCTGCTGGTCAAGGGCGAGCCGGGCACCGGCAAAACCGAACTGGCCCGGCAGGTGGCGGGCGCGCTCGGGCTGCGCCTCATTGAATGGAACATCAAATCCACAACAAAGGCCCAACAGGGCCTCTATGAATACGATGCCGTCAGCCGTCTGCGCGACAGCCAGTTGGGCGAGGCGCGGGTGCATGACGTGGCCAATTACATCAAACGCGGCAAGCTGTGGGAGGCGTTCGCGTCCGAGGAAAAGGTCGTGCTGCTGATAGACGAGATCGACAAGGCCGACATCGAGTTTCCCAACGATTTGCTGCAAGAACTCGACCGCATGGAATTCCATGTCTACGAAACCGGCGAGACCATTCGCGCGCGCCACCGCCCCGTCATCATCATCACCTCGAATAACGAAAAGGAGCTGCCCGACGCCTTTCTGCGCCGCTGCTTCTTTCACTACATCCGCTTTCCCGATCCCGAAACTCTGCGGCGCATCGTCGAAGTGCACCATCCGGGCATCAAGGACGCGCTCCTTTCGACCGCTCTCACCCAGTTCTTCGAGATCCGCGAACAACCCGGCCTCAAGAAAAAGCCCTCCACCTCAGAGGTGCTGGACTGGCTCAAATTGATCCTGGCCGAGGATCTGACCCCCGAGGATCTGCGCCGCGACGGGGCCGATGCCCTGCCGAAACTGCATGGTGCCTTGCTCAAGAACGAGCAGGATGTGCACCTCTTTGAGCGTCTCGCCTTCATGGCGCGCCGTCAGAGATAAATTAACCAAGGCTTACGTCATTGTTTTAAAACGTATTTCAACCATGGCATGCGCCCTGTTCCGTGCTAAGATGCATTTGCCACAATTTTGCCGCAAATGCTCCTTACGCGGGACAGGATGAAATTGAATTCTACCCCCGACCCGGCAAAGGCCGTGGCAGGGATACGCTGCGCAGGGCCGATGGGTCTTGTGCGCCCCCGGCCCGCCCCCGTCGGCGACTGGACCCGCGCCACAGCGGCGGCGGGCTCCTTGGTTTAGATTTAGGTTACGGGGGTCTTATGCGTCGTGTCATCCTTCCAATCTGCCTGATGCTGGGGGCCTGTGTGCCCGGCAATTATAGCTATCACGAACCGGCCACCCGCGCCGCCATGCCGCAAGAGGCGGGCATGCCGCCGATGAAGGCGTTTTCGGTCCCCCGTCCCCTGCCCCCGCAACGCTCAAACCGCGATATTCAGCGCGACATCCTCGATCTTGGCTTTCAGCTTGAATCGGGTCGCATGTTACAACATTTCTCGCGCTTCGAGGGGCCGATTACCCTGCGCGTGACCGGCGAGCCGCCGATCACCCTCATTTCGGACCTCAACCGCCTGCTGCACCGTCTGCAAACCGAGGCGGGGATCAATATCACCCGCGTCTCCGACGGCCCCGCCAATATCACCATCGAGGCCGTCAGCCGCGACGCCATCCAGCGCAGCCTGCCCAAGGCCGCCTGTTTCGTTGTGCCCAATATCTCGCGCCTGTCGCAATACCGCGCCGCCCGCAATTCCCGCGCGACGGATTGGAGCCAGCTTCGCCAACGCGAGAAGATCGCCATTTTCGTGCCCAATGACACCAGTCCGCAAGAGGTGCGCGATTGCCTGCACGAGGAATTGGCGCAGGCGCTCGGGCCTCTCAACGATCTCTACCGCCTCTCCGACAGCGTCTTTAACGACGACAATGTGCATGCCGTGCTGACCGGCTTCGACATGCTGGTGCTCAGGGTCTTCTACGCCCCCGAACTGCGCGCCGGCATGACCCGCCGCGAGGTGGAAGAGCGCCTGCCCGCCATCCTCTCGCGCCTCAACCCCGCCGGGGATGGCCTTGCCCCCCGCTTTGCCGGCTCTACCCCTCGGGCCTGGATCGACGCCGTTCAGACCGCGCTCGGGCCGGGTGCCCGCCCGTTAGAGCGGCGCGCCGCCGCCGCAGACGCGGTGCGCATCGCACAGGCCGTGGGCTGGACCGATCATCGCCGCGCCTTCAGCCATTTTGCGCTTGGCCGCATCACCCAGGCCTCGGATCCCGATTTCGCACAGGAACAATTCGTCCTCGCCGAACGCTTCTACGAGGCCAACCCCGGCACCGAACTGCACCGCGCCTTTGCCGCCGCACAACTGGCCGCCTATGCCATCGCGCAGGGTCGCGGCGAGGATGCGCTCATGCTCATCGGCCCGCATCTGGCCACGGCTGAGCGCGCCGAAAACGCGGCGCTCCTGGCCACGCTCATGATGCTGCGCGCCGAGGCGCTCGATCTCTCGGGCCGCGTCTCCGAGGCGCAGGCCGTCAGGCTGGACAGTCTGGGCTGGGCGCGTTACGGGTATGGCGCGGATTGGGCCGTGCGTGCCAAACTGCGCGAAGTTGGCGCGCTCAGCCCGCTCAAAGGACCGAACGGGTAAGGCATGATCGTAATCATCGGGGCACTATTGGGCGCGCTCACCGGCGCGCTCCTGGCACGGCGGCGCAAGGGCAAGCTGGCGGATATTTTGCAATATGCCTTTGTCTACGCGCTGATCTTCGCCCTTGTCGGCCTCTTTGCAACGCTGATCATCCACCGCAACGCGCTCTGATCCGCGATGTTTCTGCCGTTCTTCGAGAACCTCAGACGCGCGGGCCTGCCGGTCTCCTTGCGCGAATACCTGACCTTTCTCGAGGCGATGGGCCGTGGCCTTGTCACCTATGATGTCGAAGCCTTCTATTACCTCGCCCGCAGCGCCATGGTCAAAGACGAGCGCCATATCGACCGCTTCGATCAGGCCTTTTCCACCAGCTTTTCCGGGCTCGAGACGATCACCGCCCAAGACGTGCTCGATGCCGTCGACCTGCCCGCCGAATGGCTGCAGAAACTGGCCGAAAAGCACCTGACGCCCGAAGAGCGCGCCGAAATCGAGGCGCTCGGCGGGTTCGAGAAACTGATGGAGACCCTGCGAGAGCGCCTCAAAGAGCAGCAGGGCCGCCATCAGGGCGGCTCCAAATGGATCGGCACGGCGGGCACTTCACCCTTCGGGGCCTATGGCTACAACCCCGAAGGCGTGCGCATCGGTCAGGACCAAAGCCGCCACCGCCGCGCCGTCAAGGTCTGGGACAAGCGCGAATTCCGCAACCTCGACGATTCGGTCGAACTGGGCACCCGCAACATCAAGGTGGCGCTCAAACGCCTGCGCAAATGGGCGCGCGACGGGGCTGCCGAGGAACTCGATCTCGACGGTACCATCCGCGCCACCGCCGAACACGGCTATCTCGACGTGCAAACCCGGCCAGAGCGGCGCAATGCGGTCAAGGTGCTGCTCTTTCTCGATGTCGGCGGCTCGATGGACCCGCATATCAAGGTGGTCGAAGAGCTGTTCAGCGCCGCCCGCGCCGAATTCAAGCACCTCGAATATTACTACTTCCACAACTGCCTCTACGAGGGCGTGTGGCGCGACAATACCCGCCGCTGGAACGCGCAAACCCCGACGCAGGACGTTCTGCGCACCTATGGCCCGGATTACAAATGCATCTTCGTGGGCGATGCCAGTATGTCGCCCTATGAAATCGCCTATCCCGGCGGGGCCAATGAACATTGGAACGCCGAAGCAGGGCAGGTCTGGCTCTCCCGCGCCCGAAGCCAATGGCCGGATCATCTCTGGATCAACCCCGTGCCGCGCGCCGAATGGGACTATACCCCGTCCATCGCCATGATCCGCGAGATTTTCGAGGATCGCATGGTCCCCATGACCCTCGAAGGGCTCGATCAGGGTATGCGCAGCTTGGTCCGCTAACGCCGCTTGGATCAGGCCGCAAGCGCCTTGGCCAGCCGCGGCAACTTTGCCTTTTTCAACAGTGCGCGCAGCTCCCAATCTCCTGTCGACAGCGCCCGCGCCTTTTCCAGCACCTCCTCGGCCACCTTTGCCACCAGCGCCGGTTGCGCCTGCCATATACCATGCAGAAAGCCATCGGGATCCGCCCGCCACACCCCCTCTTCGGCCAGGGTATGACGCGGAAAATCGCGGGCGTTCAGGGTGAGGATCCCATCCGCAGACCCCGCAATCGCTGCCGCCAGAACATGCCGGTCCGCCGGATCAGGCAGCCACAGCCGCGCCTCCAGCGAGGGGGGATAGCTCACACGCGCACGCGGCCAGCGCGCCGCCATCAGCGCCGCCTCGCCCGCCGCCTGCGCCTCTGCCCCCGGCCCCAGCTTGACCACCGCGCGCAGCCATTCAGCCAGGATGCGCTCCGACCAGAGCGGCTCGAACGCGCCACCGGCCGCCACACCCAGGATCATTTCCCGCATCACCGTGGGATAGATCACGCAGGTATCGAGGAGCACCTTCATAGGCGATAGAACAACGCCTTGAGATACCCCGATTCCGCCAGATTGGGATGCAACGGATGATCCGGCCCGGCAAATCCGGTGTGGATGAGCGGCCCCGACCGCCCAGCGCGCCCGATCCCGCGCGTGCAGGCCGACCGAAACTTGGACAGGTCCGCCGCATGCGAACAGGAACACAGCCCCAGATACCCACCCGGTGCCACCAAGGGTGCCGCCAACCGCGCCACCCGCTCATAGGCACGCAGCCCCTTTTCCATCGCTTGCTTGCTGGGTGCAAAGGCAGGCGGATCGCAGATCACCACATCGAATTGCGCGCCCTCGGCGGCCAGCGCCTCCATCACGTCAAAGGCATCGCCGCGCCGCGTCTCGAAACGCTCGGCCCGCCCCATGCGTGCCGCGCCCTGCGCAGCAAGGCTAAGCGCCGGTTCCGACCCATCCACCGCCAGCGCACGCTCTGCCCCCGCCGCAAGCGCGGCCAGAGAAAACCCGCCCACATGGCTGAACATATCCAGCACCCGCGCGCCCTGCGCCAACCTTGCCGCAAAGGCATGGTTGGGGCGTTGGTCGTAGAACAAACCCGTCTTTTGCCCGCCCAGAAGATCGGCCATGTAAATGGCCCCGTTCATCGGCACCGGCAACGGCCCCTCGGGCGCCACTCCCGCCAGAACCGCGCTCTGATCGTCAAGCCCTTCTAGCCCCCGCGCCCGCCCCCCGGCGTTCTTGAGCACGGTGCCGACGCCCGTCACCTCTCGGACCGCCGATACCAGATCGTCTAGCATCGCCTCGGCCCAGGCCGCATTGGGCTGAATGACGGCAATATCGTCAAAGCGGTCGATCACCACACCGGGCAACCCGTCTGCCTCGGCATGCACCAGCCGGTAATAGGGGGCATCATAGAGCCGCGCGCGCATTTCATGGGCACGGGTCAGGCGCGCCACAAGCCAGGCGCGGTCAATGGCGACGCTCACATCGCGCTCCATCATCCGGGCCATGATCTTTGACGCCATATTGACCGCAACCAAACCCAGAGGCGCGCGATCAGCATCCTCCAAGAGGGCGATGGTGCCCGCGCTCAGCGCCTTGGTGCGCCGGTCGGTCACGATTTCATTATCGAATACCCAAGGCGCACCATGACGGATGGCGCGCGGCTCGACATTCGGGCGGAGGCGGATCACAGGATAAGGGGGCGGTGTCATACCGCCCCCTTACGCCGATTGCAGCCCATGGAAAAGATCAGATTTACTCGGTCACGCTCAACGCCGCGACCAGATCGGTCGGCGCGCGCGCAGGCAGCCCCAATTCGCCCCGAATGACCTTGGCCAGATGATCGGTAATCCGCACCTTCTGGGTTTCGCCGCGCTGTTCCGCAGCAATCGCCGTCTGCCCGCCATAGGCCTTGAAACTGGCTTTGACCGGCTTCGCAGGGCCATAAGGCACGCCCGTCTCGGGGTTGCGCAGGGTCACGGTGAACTGGATCGAATGCATGCCACCGATGGTATAGCGCGCCTTTTCGCTCAGCGCGTGAAACCGCGTCACTTGGACATCGAGCACCGCAGGCATCCCGCCCGGCACGCCACCACCGACACCACGCGCCAGCGCCGTCTCGAAAATCGCCTTGACCTGTTCATGGCGGTCGCCCCGCCCATCCTCGCGCCAGACGATATCGCCCATGGGGTAATAGCTGTTGGCCTCCGATACCTTGAGCGATTTGGGCACAGTGACCCGAATTTGCTGAATATCCAATGGCACTGCCGCCGCCTGCAGGGCGGGCCCCTCCAGCGGGGCATTTCGGGTTGCCGTATCCACGCTGCCACAGGCCGATAGACCCAGTCCCAACATCGCCGCGGCGATGAGTCTCAAATAGCTCATGTCTTCCTCCATGGGCTGTGTGTCTTTTCGCAACCTATGGATGACGCCGAATTAGGGCGCATTTTAGACAGACTCGGTGTTTTACCGTGTCAAACACAACCAAGACGCGAAACTTACCCTGCAAGAACACGCAAGATCAGCCTTGATCCCCACTCTCGCGCGGGCGGGATCGCCATCCCCCCCGTCTGCGCGCCGGGGCGGCACTGACCAGCCCCTCCCGTAAGACGCGGGTCATCGGGTGATCGGCGTGATCACGATCATAGCGCGCGACCATCTCGGCAATCGCGCTCTGCACCTCTTGCCCCACCGGCAGCGACAGCGCCCAATCAAGGAACACCGACCGGCACTCCGGCTCGGAAATTCCCTCTATCCGGTAGGATTCGTAGATCAACCCCTTGGGGTCCATCGGATCACGCGCCATGTCTCACCGTCCCTTGGGCAGGCGCATCAGCGCCGCATCCATCACCTGCGCCGCGCGGTGACACAGTGTTTCCAGCCGCTCTTGCAACATCGCCAGCCCCTCCTGCTCGGTCTCGCGCAGCAAAAAAGCGGCACCGCCTTCGCCCATGCGCTCGGGCTCGAGCGGCTTGTCGCTGATCAACCGCGCCACCATCTGCACCCGCCAGCAAAGCGCATAAGCGGCGCTGAGCGCTGCGCCATCCCCGTCACTCAGCCAGCCGATTGCGACACCACCGGCAAAGCCGGAGGTCACATCGCGCGCCGCCTGCCCGGCCATCAGATTGCCCGCCTGCGACACCAGCTCCAATTCCAAGAGCCGCCCCGCCCCCAGCTTGGCATCCCATGGCCCGGCCGGCGCCTTGGCGCTTGCCACGCGCGCGCGCATTTCGGCCACCGCCTCGAGCACCGCCTCGGGGTCACCCTTCTCGGCAATCAACCGCTCGCGGAATGCCTCGACATCCCGCGCCAGCCCTGCCTCGCCCGTGATCACCCGCGCCCGTGTCAGCGCCAGATGCTCCCAGGTCCAGGCCTCCTCCTGCTGATAGCTCTGGAAACTCGGCCAGCTTGTCGCGACCGGCCCCTGATTGCCCGATGGGCGCAGCCGCATATCCACCTCGTAGAGCCGCCCCTCGGCCATGGGTGCCGTCAGCGCCGTGATCATCGCCTGTGTGAGCCGCGCATAATAGGGCCGTGCGGCCAAGGGCCTGCGCCCATCCGAGCTTTCAGCCTCGCCCGCGTCATAGATCACAATGAGGTCAAGATCCGACCCGGCATTGAGCCGCCCGGCCCCCAGCGATCCCATCCCCAGCACCACAGCACCGCGTCCCGGCGGCGCACCATGTTTTTCGGCGAATTGCGCCACAACCATCGGCCAGACGCCCGCAATCGCAGCGCCTGCCAGGTCGGCGTACTGCGCTGCCGCCCGGTCCGCCCCTGTCAGCCCGCGCAGATGATGCACCCCGATCCGGAAATGCCACTCCTTTCGCCAGCGCCGCGCCGCATCGAGCGCGCGCTCGTAATCGCTCTCCGCCGCCATCCGCGCCACGAGATCCGCCTCAAGCGCTGCCTGCCCCGGCCAATCGGCAAAGAAATCCCCCGCGATCACCGCGTCAAACACCCCGGCATTGCGCGACAGATGTGCGGCCAGCGCGGGTGCCGTGCCGACAATATCAACCAAGAGATCAATCAACTGCGGATTGGCCTCGAAGAGCGAAAACACCTGCACCCCGGCGGGCAAACCCGCCAGAAACCCGTCAAAGGCCACAAGCGCCTCGTTGGGATGCGCGGTGCGTGCGAGCCGCCCCAGAATATCCGGCTTCAGCCGCTTGAAAATCTGCACCGCCCGATCCGACCGCAGCGCCGGGTAACTCGGCCAGCGGGCAATCACATCGCCATTCAGCGCCTCTGCCTCCTCTGGTGTCGCAGGGGCTTCCTCGGGGCGGAAAAACCCTTCGATCAGATCATGCACCTCGGTCAGCCGCGCTTTGATCTCGGCGCGCAACTCGGCCGTGTCGCGGCCCATGAAGGCCGCCAGCCGGTCAAACTCCTCTGCCGAATTGGGCAGCAAATGCGTCTGCGCATCGCGCAACATCTGCACCCGGTGTTCGACCTCGCGGTGAAAGCGATAATGCCCGGTCAGCGTTTCTGCCGCCGCCGCGGGCACCCACCCCTTTTCCGCCAGCCGTGCCAACCCCGCGACCGTGCCACGCACCCGCAGATCGGCATCGCGCCCGCCCGCGATCAACTGCCGGGTCTGGGTAAAGAACTCGATCTCGCGGATGCCTCCGCGCCCCAGCTTCATGTTGTGCCCCTCAAGGCAGAGCGATCCGCCCAGACCCTTGTGCTCACGAATGGCAAGCCGCATGTTATGGGCATCCTCGATGGCGGCGAAATCCAGATGCTTGCGCCAGACAAAGGGCTTGAGCGTGGCCAAGAACCGCTCGCCCGCCGCCAGATCCCCCGCGCAGGGCCGCGCCTTGATATAGGCCGCCCGCTCCCATGTGCGCCCGAGGCTCTCGTAATAGGTCTCGGCGGCGGCCATCGCCATACAGACGGGTGTCACCCCCGAATCCGGGCGCAACCGAAGATCGGTGCGAAACACATAGCCCTCGGCGGTGCGGTCATTCAGCATCGCCGACATCTTGCGCGTGGCCCGCACATAGGCGGCGCGCGCCTCGTGGAAATCCTCCCGCGCCAGCCGCGTTTCGTCAAAGAGGCAGATAAGGTCGATGTCAGAGCTGTAATTCAGCTCATGCGCCCCCATCTTGCCCATCGCCAGCACCACCATGCCCGCGCCGGTGGCCACATCCGCCTCGGTCATCCCCGGCAACTTGCCGCGCTTGATCTCTGCCGCCAGCGCCGCTTTCAGCGCCAGATCACAGGCCAGATCGGCAAACTCCGTCAGATGCACCGTGACCTCTTCCAGAGGCCAGACGCCGCCCAGATCGGCCAGCCCGGTGATCAACGCCACCCGCCGCTTGCCCTCGCGCAGCGCGGACCCCAGACGCTCGGCCGGGGTCTCCTTCAAAGCCCCCACCAGCTCGGCGAAGGCCCCTTCGGGATCGTCAAACGCCCCTTCCAGCCACGCCGCCTCTTGCAGGATCAAGGACTTCAGAAACGGGCTGCACCCCGCCGCCCCGGCCACCAGATCCGACAGCTTGCGGTCGAGACCGGGTAAAGCTGCACGCGCCTCCTCTCCCTCGGCTGGATCAAAGGGGCGCGGCAAGCGGGTGAGGCGATCAAGAAAATTCATGTCCTGAGTGATACAAGCCGCGCGAGGCTGGTCAATGCCCCACGCGCCTGAAATACTGTGAAAAAATCGGAGAAGATCATGAGCAAGAGCCTCAGACGTGTGACCTTGGCCCTGCAAACAGCGGGGCTCGACATCACCCCACAAGAGATCGGGGATGCCACCACGGCGCAAATGGCGGCCGACCTCGTGGGCTGCACCATCGCGCAAATCGCCAAATCCATCATGTTTCGCGGCGAGACCAGCGGCGCGGCCCTGCTCTTTGTCACCTCGGGGGCCAATCGTGTCTGCGACACGCGGGCCTCGGTGCTGGTGGGCGAACCGCTGGGCAAGGCCGATGCCACCCTCATCCGCGCGCAGACCGGCTTTGCCATCGGCGGCGTGGCCCCTTTGGGCCATCTCACCCCGCCGTGCGCTTTCTTCGATCCGCATCTTCTGACCTTTCCAACGGTCTGGGCCGCCGCTGGCACGCCGAGGCACCTCTTCGGCATTGATCCTGCGCGCCTCTTGGAGATTTCTGGCGCGACCCTCGCGGAATTCACCGCCTGAACCCTTGCAAAGCCGCGCCACGCCCCCAACCTTGAGGGCGCAACAAGGACAACGACCATGACCGACACAAGCTGGCACCTGCCCAATCCCGACACCCAGCCGGAGTTCTATGCCGATGTTCCGCTCAAGCGGCTTCTGGCCTTTGTCGTCGATACGGTCGTGATCATCGGTCTCAGCCTTCTCATCGTGCCCTTGACCGCCTTCACCGGGATTTTCTTCTTTCCCATCCTGATGACCGTGGTGGGGTTTGCCTACCGGGTCGTGACCCTCGCGAACGGCTCGGCCACCTGGGGCATGCGGCTTGCGGCCATCGAATTCCGCGATGCGAACGGCGCGCGCTTTGATCTGTCTCAGGCCTTCCTGCACACGCTGGGCTTTACCGTTTCTTTGACCATCCCGATCCTTCAGGTCATCTCGATCGTGCTCATGCTCACGGGCGACCGTGCGCAGGGCCTCACCGACCGGGTGCTGGGCTGCGTTGCAATCAACCGCCGCGCCGCCATGTAACGCCCCCGTGACAACCCTCTTGGCGGGGCGCTTTATCGTTGTTATCGTCCCGCTAAGACAGTCAACGGATCACCCATGCGGCATACCCTTCCCATCGCGCCCCAGTTCTATGTGACGGCGCCGCAACCCTGCCCCTATCTGCCGGGCCGGATGGAGCGTAAGCTTTTTACCGCGCTTCAGGGCGAAGGTGCGCAACGCCTCAATGACGGGCTGTCGAAACAGGGGTTTCGCCGCTCGCAAAACGTGCTCTACCGGCCCTCCTGCGCCGATTGCGCCGCCTGTCTTTCGGCCCGCATCAACGTGGCCGAGTTTGCCGCCTCCAAGAGCCAGCGCCGCACGATCCGTCGCAACGCAGGCCTCAAGCGCCGCGCCACCTCGCCTTGGGCCACCGAGGAACAATACAGCCTCTTTCGCCGCTATCTCGAAAGCCGCCACGCGACCGGCGGCATGGCCGATATGGACACGTTCGAATTCGCCGCCATGGTCGAGGAAACGCCCATCCGCACCCGCGTCGTGGAATATACCGACACCGATACCGGCGCGCTGATCGCTGTCTGCCTCACCGATATCCTCGATGACGGGGTCAGCATGGTCTATTCCTTTTACGATCCCGACCACACAAGCGCATCGCTCGGCACCTATGTGATTCTCGACCACATCGACATCGCCCGCGAAAACGACCTGCCCTATGTCTATCTGGGCTATTGGGTGCCCGGCAGCCCCAAGATGGGCTACAAGGCCGGATTTTCCGGGCTCGAGGTCTATGTCGGCAACCGCTGGCAGAAAATGCGCAATCCCGAGGATTTCCGCGCTCAGGCGCATCCCCTCGTCAATGATCCGATTTCCGAACAGGTGGCCAATATCTCGCTGCCCGATGGCCGACCGCTGCGCGCCCGCTCGGTCTAGCGCATGGTGCGTATCGTCTGAAACACACCCGTCCCGGGCTTGACCCGGGCTCTCGCCAAGACAGCGCCGGGCCTCGGGCCGATGTGACCCCAATCAGGAGCAACGTATACTCTAAGATGCCCGCGCAGGTCTGCCTGACAGGCAGGCACGGCCCCTCACCCGCCAAAGGCCCGCGCTACCCCGCCGGGCAGCCCCGGATGTCGACCGCATCGCCGGTGCTCAGGATGGTCAGCCGCAGGCCCCCACGATCAAGCATGAAGCCCCGCCCCTCGGCATGGAATATCTCGGCTTCGGCACGCAGACGGTTGCCCTGCCGCGCGCTCATGGCTTGCGTGACCCAGAGAGCCGGATTGCCGGTCTCGACCACAACCATCTCTTGCGATCCCATCGCCGCGACATCGACCTCAGCCACCAGATGCACGCCGCCGCCCTCGATGGGCGACACCTTGCACGCCACCCGTCCCACACCGGCCTCTGCCTGGGTATAGGGGCGCGCAGCCAGTGCGGCGGCAATCTGCGGATCAGGCCGCCGCTGCCCGCCATCCAGCGGCTGCGTCACCGTCAGTGACACCGGCACGCAGATATCGCTGCATACCCCGATTTCCATATCGACGCTCAACGTGATCGGCTGGCCTGCACGCTCGGGGGTCAGACGCAGCGGCAGGACCAGCACATGCTCATAGCCGATGGTGCGCATGCCATTGGTCATGGTCTGCTTGGGCGTCGGCCATTCGATCTCGGCCCGTGCCAGATTGCGCGATCCGCGCCAATCGAACTGTGGCGGAATCCCCGCCTCGCCCGGCGCGCGCCAATAGGTTTTCCACCCGTCCGCCAGCACGAATTTCAACGCCGCCACATGGCTGCCATCGGCCATCTGCCAGCCGTTGACGATGCTGACCGCGACCATATCCTCTTGCGCCCGCACGCCCGAAACGGGCACCAGAACCGAAAGAGCGGCCAGAAAAATCGTGCGCAAAACCTGTATCATGCCGCTGACATGCGCCATTCCACGCCAATTGCCAACTCACAATCCGGCGAGAATTCTTGCCAAAGGATGAAGAGATTGCTTGCACCCTCGGCCTGCTCCCCCCATTTTCAAAGGAGAACAGCACAGGGACGACCCGTGACCCAAACCACTCAAGATATGGATCTGACAGGCAAATTGCTCATCGCCATGCCCGGCATGGGGGATCCGCGCTTTGCCCATTCGGTCGTGCTGCTCTGCGCCCATTCGCCCGATGGCGCAATGGGGTTGATCATCAACAAACCGACCAGCGATCTTCGGCTGCGCGACCTGCTGGAACAACTCTCGATTGCACCAACCGGCCAAACCCGCAATCTACCGGTGCATTTCGGCGGCCCGGTCGAACACGGGCGCGGATTCGTTTTGCATGACCGGGGCTATCAATCCACCCTCACATCGCTTGAGGTAAACGACGACTTCGCCATGACTGCCACGCTCGACATTCTAGAGGATCTGGCGCGCGGCAGCGGCCCGGACCGCGCGCTTCTGGCGCTTGGCTATGCGGGATGGGGGCCGGGACAGCTCGAATCCGAATTGGCACAAAACGGCTGGCTCACCTGTAATGCCGATATATCCCTTGTATTCGACACGGCCAATTCCGCCAAATGGGAGGCGGCGCTGACCTGCCTTGGCATCTCGCCGCTCATGCTGTCCTCGGATGCTGGCCGCGCCTGATCGGTCCATCGCCCCAAACCCATTGCCACTGGCCAAGGGCGCGGGCGCGCTGATAGATTGACACCATGTTGCCCAGGTCTCCCCTTCTCGTGATCATCGCCCCCTTTCTGCTGGCCGTGGGGCTGATCACCGGCGCGCTCTGGCACTATGGCTACCGCGCGGCGCTTTCGGATCTCGAACGCCGCGGCAGCGCCGATATGGCGCTGGTGCTGGGCGGCCTTGTGTCGGATCTGCAACGCTACCGCGATCAGGCGGTGGCGCTGGCCGATCACCCGACACTCACCGCCCTCAACCGCCCCGACACCCGGCATCAGGATTCCGCCGCGCGCCGGCTTTTGACCGCCTCCGCCGACCGCACCGGCGCGACGGGGCTTTATTACGTCGATCAAAATGGCGACCTGCTGGCAGGCACCGGCGCGCGCCTGCCCGAGGGTCTGGCCACCTCTGCCCCGTTCCGCCGCGCCATGGACGGCGCGCTCGGCACCGGCCACAGCATGAGCGCCGATGCCTCCGAACGGCGCTTTCAATTTGCTGCGCCCTCCTTTGGCCCCGATGGCAAGGTGCGCGGCGCGCTCATCGCCATTGCCGATGCCGAAGCGGTCGAATTCGGCTGGCGCGGGCTGCAAACGGCGGTGTTCCTGATGGACGATCAGGGCCGCGTCTTTCTCTCCAACCGCTCCGAACTCCTCGGCTGGCGCAAGGTACCGCAAGACACGGTGCTCATTCCACCGGGGGGCACGCCCATCCCCTTTGGCCTCAATCAAACGGCAGGGCACGACATCTGGCAGATTGACCTTGGCCCCTACCTGCCCCGCCGCGCGCTGCAAATCAGCCAGAGCCTGCCGCGCATCGGCATGACGGGCGCGGCGCTCGTCAACGTGGCCCCCGCCCGCCGCATCGCCGGGCTTCAGGCAGGCGCCGTGGCGGGCGTGCTGCTCTTTTTTGGAACGTTGCTCTTTCTCGCACAGGAACGCCGCCGCACGCTGGCGCGCGCCAATGCCCTGCTCGAGAGCCGCGTCGCCGACCGCACCGCCACCCTCACCCGCACCAACCTCGCCCTGCGCCACGAGATTCGCGAGCGCAAAGAGGCCGAGGCAGCGCTCAAACGCGCGCAGGCCGAACTCGTGCAGGCGGGCAAACTCAGCGCGCTTGGCAAGATGAGCGCCGGCATCAGCCACGAACTCAATCAGCCATTGATGGCGATTCGCCAATTCGCCGCCAATGGCGGGGCCTTTCTTCAGCGCGGCGAGCCTGCGCGCGCCGCCGAGAACCTCAGCCGCATCGACGAGATGGCCCACCGCATGAGCCGCATCATCCGCAACCTGCGCGCCTTCGTGCGCAATGAAAACGAACCGATGGGACGGGTCGACATGGCCCGCGTGATCGACACGGCGCTCGAAATGACCGGCGCACGCCTTGCCAACGATTCCATCACCCTCGACTGGCAACCGCCCCCCGGCCCTGTCTGGGTGCGCGGCGGCGAGGTGCGGCTGGGTCAGGTCATGGTCAATCTCATCACCAATGCCGCCGATGCCATGGCCAAAAGCACCGACAAACGCCTCACCATCAGCCTCACGCCCGGTTCCCCCGTCACGCTCTGCCTGCGCGACACTGGCCCCGGCATCGAAGAGCCCGAAAAGATCTTCGATCCCTTCTATTCCACCAAACTCGTGGGCGACGGCGAGGGCATGGGCCTTGGCCTCTCGATCTCCTACGGTCTGGTCCAGAGCTTTGGCGGCCAGATCACCGGCCGCAACACCGGCACCGGGGCGGAATTCACCGTGGCGCTGGAACCATGGCAAGACCCGGACGCTCAGGAAAAAGGTGCCGCATGATCCGCAATGTCCTCGTGGTCGATGATGACAGACCCGTGCGCGAGGCGCTCAGCCAGACGCTGGAACTGGCCGAGTATACCGTGCGCGCCGCTGGCTCGTTCATCGAGGCCAAGGATCATATCGCCCGCGATTTCGCGGGCGTGATCCTGTCGGACATCCGCATGCCGGGACGTGACGGCTTTCACCTTCTGGCCCATACCCGCGCACTTGACGAGGAACTGCCCGTGATCCTGCTCACCGGCGAGGGCGATATTCCCATGGCGGTCAAGGCGATGGGCCAAGGGGCCTTTGACTTCCTAGAAAAGCCCTGCGCGCCCGATGCCCTGATCCCGGTCCTCGACCGGGCGCTGAAAAACCGCGCGCTAGTGCTCGAAAACCGCCGCCTCAAGGCCCAGCTCGAGACCGGCGATCCGGCAGCGCGGATGCTCTTTGGCACCTCACGCGTGGCCGAGGACATGCGCCAGACCGTCCGCCAGGCGGCCCGCGCGGGCACCGAAACGCTGGTGATCGGCCCCCCCGGCGCGGGCGTGTCCAAGGTGGCAGAGGTCATTCACCTCATGTCGCCCCGCGCCAGTGGCCCCTTTGTCAAACGCGCCGCCGCCCGGCTCGATCCTCCGGCGCTGGACGCGGCCCTCTTGGCCGCGCATGGCGGCTCGCTCTTTCTAGATGAAATCCTCGCCTTGCCGATGGACAGCCAATACGCCCTTCTCGACCGCATCGAATCCGGCTCTGAAACCCGGCTCATCGCCGGCAGCACCGCCGATCTCGAAGAGGCGGCGCGCACGGGCCGCTTCAACGCCGATCTCTACTACCGGCTCGAAGTCATGCGCGTGCGCATCCCCGCCCTCTCTGAGCGTCCCGAGGATATTCCCGTCCTGTTTCGCCACTACGTCGCGCAGGCCGCAGAACAGGCCGGGCTGTCCGCGCCCGAGATCGGCCCCGACCATCTCGCCGCCCTCATGGCGCAGGATTGGCCCGGCAATGCCCGCTCGCTCATGTCGGCGGCCATGCGCTTCGTGCTGGGGATGCCCGACAGCGCCGCCGAAGCGGCGGAACTGGGCCTTGCCGAACAGATGGCGCGGGTCGAGCGCTCGCTCCTGATCGCGGCCCTGGGGCGGCAGAACGGGCGCGCGGCACAGGCCGCCGAGGCGCTCAAACTCCCGCGCAAGACCTTCTACGACAAGCTCGCCCGCTACGGGATTCGCCCCGAGGATTACCGCCGCTAGGCGCACGCCGGTTTGTGCGAATTACCGCACAAGCCCGCCAAAGCCCGTGCGGGATTTCGCACAAGCCATGCAGCAGGCGCAAACCCGCTATCCTGAAAATGCCGCGCAAGCCTCTGTAAACCCGTCACAAATCAGGCATCCCGCACAGAGATTGCACAAAGTCTTGAGCGGAACGCCGCTTTCTCTCACTTTGACTGCACCGCGCTCGGTTCGGGCGCAGTCCAAAACAGTTTGACTTGGGAGGAGACCCACATGAAATTCCTGACCGCTGCCGTCTCGGCATTGGCACTGACCGTTGGCGCGGGCGCCGCAATGGCCGCCTGCGAAGACGGCGAAATCGTCGTCAAGTTCAGCCACGTCACCAACACCGACAAACACCCCAAGGGCATCGCCGCCTCCTTGTTGCAAACGCGCGTCAACGAGGAGATGAACGGCAAGATGTGCATGGAGGTGTTCCCCAACTCCACCCTCTATGACGATGACAAGGTGCTTGAGGCGATGCTTCAGGGCGATGTGCAACTGGCCGCGCCCTCTCTCTCGAAATTCGAGAAGTTCACCAAGCAGTTCCGCCTCTTCGACCTGCCCTTCCTCTTCACCGATGTCGCGGCGGTTGACCGCTTCCAGGCCTCCGAGACCGGCCAGGCCATGCTCGATTCGATGCAGCGGCGCGGCCTTCAGGGTCTCGCCTACTGGCACAACGGCATGAAGCAGATGTCGGCCAACAAACCCCTCCTCGATCCGTCGGACGCCAATGGCCTCAAATTCCGCGTGCAATCCTCTGACGTGCTCGTGGCCCAGATGGAAGCCATCGGCGGCAGCCCGCAGAAAATGGCCTTCTCCGAGGTCTACGGCGCGCTGCAACAGGGCGTTGTGGATGGTCAGGAAAACACCTGGTCCAACATCTACGGGCAAAAGTTCTTCGAGGTGCAGGACGGCACCACCGAGACCAACCACGGCATCATCGACTATCTCGTCGTGACCAGCGTCGATTTCCTCGACAGCCTTGACGCCGATGTGCGCGACCAGTTCCTGACCATCGTCAAGGAAGTGACCGAAGTCCGCAACGCCGAATCCACCAAGGTCGACGAAGAGGCCAAACAAGCCATCATCGACGCCGGTGGCGTTGTGCGCCAATTGACCCCCGAACAGCGCGCCAAGTGGGTCGAGGCGATGAACCCCGTCTGGGACAAGTTCAAAGAAGACGTGGGTCAGGAAAACATCGACGCTGCCGTAGCGGCAAACTCCAGCAGCTGATCCGGCTTTAACGGTGCGGCCCGCCCCTGTTCGGGCGGGCCATTGGGCGCAGCGGGCGGATTTCCACGGAAACCGCCCGTCCTGCAGCCCGCAATCAATCACAAAAATCTGGGAATGGGACGATGCAGCACAAGACTGGGCTAATCGACCATATCGAGGAGACGGTGATCGCCGCTCTCCTGGGGATGATGACATTGCTGACCTTCGCAAATGTCATCGCCCGATATGTGTTCAACACGAATATCCTTTGGGCGCTCGAACTGACCGTGTTCATGTTCGGCTGGCTGGTTCTTCTGGGCGCCTCCTACGCGGTCAAGAAACACGCGCATCTGGGCGTAGACGCAGTCATCAACCTGCTCTCCGCCCCCGCGCGCCGGCTCGTGGGGCTGCTGGCGGTTGGGGCCTGCCTCTTCTTTTCGCTGCTCTTGCTCAAGGGGTGCTACGATTACTGGGCCGTCTTTGCCGACCTGCCCCCCACCTCCGGGCGCTGGTTCCCGACCGGTTTCGACACCTCCGCCCGCTCCCAGAGCTTTTACGAGGTGCAGGACGTGCCCATGCTGGCCGTGCTCCGCTTTCTCGAAGACCTGATCAACTACGGGGACCCTTACGAGAAATTGCCCAAGGTGGTGCCCTATCTCGTTCTGCCGCTCTCGGCTTTCCTTCTGGTGCTGCGCTTTACCCAGGTCGCCTTCGCCATCTGGAGCGGCAAGAGCGATCGCCTGATCGCCAGCCACGAGGTCGAGGACGAGATCGAACAACTGCGCGCGGCCGAAGCCCGTAACGCCCAAGGGGGACAAAACTGATGGACGTCGTCCTGCTCTTTTCCATGGTCGTGGGCCTGATGCTGATCGGCGTGCCGATCGCCATCTCGCTCGGGCTCAGCTCCACTCTTTTCATGCTGATCTACTCCGACACGTCGCTCGCCTCCATCGCGGGCACGCTGCTCAACGCGTTCGTCGGGCATTTCACGCTGCTGGCCATTCCCTTCTTCGTGCTGGCCTCGTCCTTCATGTCGACAGGCGGCGTGGCGCAACGCATCATCCGCTTTGCCATCGCCTGCGTGGGGCACCTGCCCGGCGGAATGGCCATCGCAGGCGTGCTGGCCTGCATGATGTTCGCGGCCCTCTCGGGCTCGTCCCCCGCCACGGTGGTGGCCATCGGCACCATCGTCATCGCGGCGATGCGCCAGTTGGGCTATACCAAGGAATTCGCGGCCGGTGTGATCTGTAACGCAGGCACGCTCGGCATCCTGATCCCGCCCTCCATCGTGATGGTGGTCTATGCCAGTGCCACCGATGTCTCCGTTGGACGGATGTTCCTCGCAGGCGTGCTGCCGGGGCTTCTGGCAGGCACGATGCTGATGCTGACCATCTATGTCATCGCCAAGTTCAAGAACATGCCCAAGGGCGAATGGCGCGGCGTGGGGGAAATGCTCGACAGCTTCCGCGAGGCGTTCTGGGGCCTCTTCCTGATCGTCATCATCATGGTCGGGATCTACGGCATCCCCGGCATCACGGGTGCGATCTTTACCCCCACCGAGGCAGCAGCCGTGGCCGCCGTCTACGCCTTCCTCGTGGCAAGCTTCGTTTACCGCGACATGGGTCCTCTGGCGCGCGGCGACGGTCAGGCACCGCTGGCGCTCTATCAACGCCCCTCGGCCCTCATCACGGCCTTTTTCCACCGCGACACCCGCAAGACGCTGCTGGATGCGGGCAAACTCACCGTAATGCTCATGTTCGTGATCGCCAACGCGCTCATCCTCAAACATGTGCTGACCGAGGAACAGATCCCCCAGCATATAGCCAACGCCATGCTCGGCGCGGGGCTCGGGCCTGTCACGTTCCTCATCGTGGTCAACGTGATCCTGCTCATCGGCGGACAGTTCATGGAACCGTCGGGCCTTCTGGTGATCGTCGCGCCGCTGGTGTTCCCCATCGCCATCGAACTGGGCATCGACCCCATTCATCTTGGCATCATCATGGTGGTGAACATGGAAATCGGCATGATCACGCCCCCCGTCGGCCTCAACCTCTTCGTGACCTCCGGTGTGGCGGGCATGCCGATGATGGCGGTGGTGCGTGCGGCCCTGCCCTTCCTCGCCGTGCTCTTCGTGTTCCTGATCATCGTCACCTATGTGCCATGGATCTCGACCGCGCTGCCCAATGCGGTGATGGGACCAGAGATCATCACGAAATAGACCACAAGGACGGATCAACCGTCCCCCTGACCACGCAGGCCCGGCCTGCGTGGTTTTTTCTTCTCCACCACGTTTGAAACGCCCGGGAACCAAGCTACCTGCGCGCTCGGATCGGGATTTCCTTTACCCCGCCACAATTCGGGGCTACCCAAAGGGTCCGCCCCCAACAGGAGCAGCACCCGTGACCTCAGACACACGCAGCGTAGACCGCGACGCCTTTCTAGCCGCCATGCGGCAGGTCGCGGCCACCGTGACGGTTGTCACCACCGACGGGCTGGCCGGCCGCGCCGGGGCCACGGTCAGCGCCTTTTCCTCGCTTTCCGCCGATCCACCCTCGGTGCTTGTGTGCCTGCGCACCGACAGCCGCATCGCCCGCGCGGTGATCGAGAATGGAGCTTTCTGCGTCAATGTCTTGGCCGAGGATGCCGTCGAGGTGGCACGCGCCTTTGCCGGCCCCTCGCCGGACAATCCCGCCGCCAGGTTTGATGGTCTGCCAATCACGCCCCGCCCCGAAGGCCCGGTACTGCCGCGTGCGACCGCCTTTTCCTGCCACCTCACCGACCGGATCATCCACGGCAGCCACGCCATCTGCATTGGCACCGTGACGGCGCTGACCAATGCCGGGCAAAAACCGCTGACCTATCTCAGCGGCGATTACCACATCGTGCGTCCGCACGGCCACTGAACCACGCCCGCTTCTTCTTGGCCCAAATACTCCATTCCACCGCTGGCCAAACTGCGGCCCCCCTGCCATATCTGCACCAAAGCCAGTACAGGAGCCGCAAATGACCCGTCTCATCACCGCCCTCACCGACATTTCCGACAAGTATGACGCGCTCTTTGTCGATCTCTGGGGCTGTGTGCATGACGGCGTGCGCGCCCTTCCGGATGCGGTGGCAGCGCTGCAATCCTACCGCGCGCAGGGCGGCACCGTGGTACTTGTCACCAATTCGCCCCGCGCGCGCGGCGGTGTGGAAAAGCAGCTCGACGGCTTTGGCGTGCCCCGCGACGCCTGGGATACCATCGCCACCTCTGGCGACAGCGCCCGCGCCGCGATGTTTCAGGGCGTCGTCGGCGAAAAGGTCTGGTTCATTGGCCAACCCTTCGATGACCGCTTTTTCGATCCGCTTCACCTGATCGAGAACCCCGTGCCGATCACCCGCGTTCCGCTGGAAGAGGCCGAAGGCATTGTTTGCATCGGCCCTTTCGATCCCCATTCCGATCCCGCCGACCTGCGTCCACAGTTTCTCTATGCCAAGCAAAAGGGCCTGAAACTCCTCTGCGCCAATCCCGACATCGTTGTGGATCGCGGCGAGGTGCGGGAATGGTGCGCGGGCGCCCTCGCGCGCCTCTATACCGAAATGGGGGGGACAAGCCTCTATTTCGGCAAACCGCATCCGCCCATCTATGACCTCGCCCGCCGCCGCCTGCTGTCACTTGGTCGCGATGTCGAGACGCCCCGCATCCTCGCCATCGGTGACGGTGTGCATACCGATGTGGCGGGTGCAATGGGCGAGGATATCGATTCCCTCTTCATCTCGGGCGGGCTTGCAGCCAATGAGACCAAAACGTCGCACCAACCCGACGAGGCGGCACTAACTGCTTATCTTTCAAAGGAAAACGCCTCTCCCACCTACACGATCGGTTTCCTCCGCTGACAGAAAGCGCTTGATTTTTCTGCAACCGCAAAGTAATAAAATTCCAACATGGGCCAATATATCGCCCGATAATTACCCACCAAACCCACCGGAGGGGCGAATGTTGGACAATATGCCGCGCGGCACGATCTGCATCGAAGACATCGAGATGGGCATGACCCGCCATCTGCGCAAAGTCGTGACCGACCGCGACATCGAGCTGTTTGCCGAGGTCTCGACCGACCGCAACCCGGTGCATCTCGATGACGACTACGCGCAGGACACCATTTTCGAGGGGCGCATCGCCCATGGCATGTTGACTGCTGGCCTCATCTCTGCCGTGATCGGCGAGCAACTGCCGGGGCATGGCACCGTCTACATGGGCCAGACCCTCAAGTTTCTCGCGCCTGTCCGCCCCGGCGACATGGTTCATGCCGAGGTCGAAGTGATCGGCATCGACCACGGCAAGCGCCGCGTGCAACTCGATTGCCGGTGTCTGGTGAATGGCAAGAAGGTTCTGATCGGCGAAGCCACCGTTCTGGCCCCCTCGCGCAAGTTCGACTGACGCCCCTTGCGCGCCCTGCGGCTTGACCGCATCCTGCGCCCATGAACGCATCACCCACCTGGGGCGTGGTCGCCACGATCAAGGCCCCCACCCGCGACACGCTCAACTTTGCCGCCCATCATCTCGATTTGGGCGCGCACCGCGTGCATGTCTATCTTGATGCCCCCGACCCAGAGGCCGAGGCTGCCCTGCGCGCCCATCCCAAATGTCGCGTCGTCCTGTGTAACGAGGACTATTGGCGCCGCCGGGCGCGCAAGGGACGTCCCGACAAGCATCAGTCCCGCCAGACCCTCAACGCCACCCATTGCCTCAACCGGCGGGCCCAGGTCGATTGGCTCGCGCATATCGACGTGGACGAATTCCTCTGGTCCGAAATGACCATTGCCGACCGCCTGTCACAGGTCGCGCCGGACCGGATCAGCGCCCGCGTCCGCCCGGTCGAGGCGCTCGCCCCTGAACCTTACAAAATCGACGCCGAACCTTACAGAACTTACAAGTCCTGCGCCCTCTCCCAAGCCGAAAGACGGGTGCAAACCAACGCCATCTATCCCACCTATGGCCCCTATCTGAATGGCGGATTTCTCAGCCATGTGGCAGGCAAGGTCTTTGTCCGCACCGGCCTGCCCGACATCAACCTGCGCATCCATAATGCGTTTATAACCAAACAGATGGACAACAAAGCTGAAGAATTACATGAACTGCGCCTCTGCCATCACCATGCAGCCACATGGGATCACTGGCTCGCCGCCTATCGCTACCGCCTCAGCATGGGCTCCTACCGCGCCGAGTTGAAACCCGCCCCCCACTCCGACGGCTATGCCTTTAATATGCATGAGTTTTTTCAGATGCTCGAAGAGGACGGCGGGCAAGCTGCCCTGAACCGCTTCTTTACCGAGGTCTGCACCGCCACCCCGGAATTGCAAGAGCGGCTGGACTCTTTCGGACATCTACACCGCATCTCTCTCGACCTTGACACCAAACGCATGCGCCACTTTCCGAAACACATGTAAGTGTTTCCAAATACACCATAATCTTGGCAAACTACGCCAGTATTGTTGCCAAGAATCCGCTGTGCATTGACGCTGACCGCGTTCTCAGGTAAGTGCTGCGCAGCGGGTCATCCATGTGGAGAACCACAGGCCCATGAGGGGCCCGAACCCGCATCAGTCGTACGGGCCAGGATTGTGTCCGTAAACCACGGATACACATGACAAAATTTTCCGATCTGAACCTGAATCCCAAGGTGTTGAAGGCCATCGAAGAGGCCGGTTACGAAACGCCAACCCCCATTCAGGCCGAAGCCATCCCCCACGCGCTCGAAGGGCGCGACGTACTCGGAATAGCCCAAACCGGCACAGGCAAAACCGCCAGTTTTACCCTGCCGATGCTCTCACTTCTCTCGCGCGGACGCGCCCGCGCCCGCATGCCGCGCAGCCTCGTTCTATGCCCCACGCGCGAACTAGCGGCTCAGGTCGCTGAGAATTTTGATACGTATTCCAAGCACTTGAAGCTCACAAAGGCGTTGCTCATTGGTGGCGTCAGCTTCAAGGAGCAGGACAAGCTGATCGACAAGGGCGTCGATGTTCTGATCGCCACCCCCGGCCGCCTGCTCGATCATTTCGAGCGCGGCAAGCTCTTGCTGACCGGCGTGCAGATCATGGTCGTGGACGAGGCCGATCGCATGCTCGACATGGGCTTTATCCCTGATATTGAACGAATTTTCAGCCTAACACCGTTCACGCGCCAGACGCTTTTCTTCTCCGCCACCATGGCACCCGAGATTGAGCGGATCACCAACACCTTCCTGTCGAACCCAGCACGGGTCGAAGTTGCGCGCCAAGCCACCGCCTCAGAGACAATCGAGCAAGGTGTCGTGATGTTCAAACCGTCGCGTCGAGACAAGGCCGACAGCGAAAAGCGCAAACTACTGCGCGCCCTGATCGATCGCGAAGGCGACTCTTGTAGCAATGCCATCATCTTTTGCAATCGCAAGATTGATGTAGATGTGGTCGCTAAGTCTTTGATAAAATACGGTTATGATGCGGCACCTATTCACGGTGACCTAGATCAGAGCCAACGCACGCGCACACTCGACGGCTTTCGTGCGGGCACCCTGCGCTTTCTGATCGCGTCTGATGTGGCCGCCCGCGGCCTTGATGTGCCCGCGGTCAGCCATGTGTTCAACTTCGACGTACCCAGCCATGCCGAGGATTACGTCCACCGCATCGGTCGCACCGGGCGCGCCGGGCGCAGCGGCAAGGCGCTGATGATCTGCAACCCGCGCGACGAAAAGAACCTAGCCGGCGTAGAAGCCTTGCTTCAAAAGGAAATTCCACGCGTCGAGAGCCCCGTAACCTTCACCCCTTCGACCACGGAGACCGAAGCGCCGCAAGGCAGCGACGAGCGTCCCGCAAAGCCCCGCCGTACCCGCAGCGTGAGCCGTGGCAAGCCCGAAGAGCGCCCGGTCGCCGCCCACAAGGCACCGGAGACATCGGCCGAACAGGCAATCGAAGCGGCCCCACAGCCGGAACGCCAGCAGGAGCGCCGGACAGAGCGCACGCCCGAGCCTCGGCAGGAGCGAAATGAGCCCCGCCCGGACCGCAATCGCGACCGCAATGACAATAACGCGCCGCGTCAAAGAGAAGGGCGTGGGCGTCAGGATCATGGTAGCGGGCCGCGTGTCGTGGGGCTCGGCGATCACCTTCCCAGCTTCATCGCGCTCAGCTTTGACGAGAGGCGCGCCGGATAACTACCTGATTTAATTTTTCTTTCGAGAAAGCTCAGCGCGCAATCACGATGTCCGCGCTGAGTCCGCCGAGCCGTGCGCTCTCTCCTAGCCGCAGCGTTCCGCCATGCGCCCGCGCGACATCAAGCACGATGGACAGGCCAAGGCCCACGCCCATCCCACGATTCTGATTTCGGGCCGGTTCCAGCCGCGTGAATGGCTTGATCGCATCGCCCCTGCTATCTGGCGGAATACCAGGCCCATCATCCTCAACCCTGATTCTCAAAGATTTTTCGGTCATTACCACCGAAACCTCTGCCCGCGAACCATAGCGCACAGCATTGTTGATCAGATTTTCGACCGCCCGTCGAATATTCTCAGCGCGCAGGGCTACAGTTCCTTCGCCCCGTGCTTCGATCAAGGTCACGGGGTTCTGCGCCCTTTGGGAGTCCTCGACAATCTGACGCACAAGGGCGATCGGATCTACCGGCTCCGGCTCACCCTCATGCGCCCCGCGCGCAAAGGCCAGAAACCCTTCCAGCAATCGCTCCATTTCGACCACGTCACGCAGCATTGGGCTCGCTTCCTCATCCTCCAGCATGGCAAGGCTCAACCGCAGGCGGGTCAGTGGCGTTCTCAGATCGTGGCTCACCCCCGAGAGCATCAACGTGCGCTGCTCGATCTGCCGTTCCAATCGCGCCCGCATATCGAGAAAGGCATTGCCCGCCGCCCGCACTTCGAGCGCGCCCGACGCACGATAAGGCACATGCCGGCCGCGCCCAAAGGCCTCTGCCGCCTCTGCAAGGCGGGTAATCGGCTTGAGCTGCTTTCGCATGTAAACATAAGAAACAACGGTCATCAGGATGCCATAGAAGGCCAGATTGAGCAGCACCTGATAGGGCCGTCGCGCCGAGACCCGACGCCGGTCGAATACAAGCTCGATCACTGAGCCATCTTTCTGAAAATAAAGCATAACATACTGATTGTCAGTCAACGAAACGCGCTCGAGATCCTCGAAATAGCCGCGCAATTCGCGAATGACCACGCTGCCCGAAAGGTCAAACCAATCATAGTCATCGGCCTCTGGCATCTCGGATGCGGGCACGTGCCGCCGGTCGATTTCCAGCATTGCGGCCACCGGACTGCCCTCGGGCTCGTCCAGAACCAGCCGCACCTCGCGCGCCACGGTCTTGACCATCTGCTGCGTAACGTCGTCAAACAGCCTCTGGGCAAACACGAGCGAAACGACCAACAGCAGCGTGATCACCGGCAACAGCAGGATCAAAACCGCCCGAGCATAGAGGCTTCGCGGAAGATAGGGTTTGAGCCAACGCAGCGACATGGCTAAACCTAGCTGCGCGCGCTGCCAGAAGGAAGAGCCATGCAAGCGACCCAAGAAAAAAGCCCGCCCATCGGCATCGCTGAGGACCTCGGGCAAGATATTCGCCGCATTCTGGCTCCAAACCCGTCCCCCATGACGTTTTGGGGGACCAACACCTATCTCGTCGGCACAGGGCGCCTTGCAGTGATTGACCCAGGCCCCGATGATCCGGCCCATCTCGCGGCGATCCTGGCTGCCATAGGTTCAGGCCAGAGCGTGAGCCACATCTTCGTCACCCACGCGCATCTCGATCACTCGCCCCTCGCTGCGCGCCTCTCGGCCGAAACTGGCGCGCCGGTGCTGGCCTATGGCGATGCCCGGGCAGGGCGCAGCGCGATGATGCAGCACCTTGCCCAGAGTGGGCTGATGGGCGGTGGCGAAGGGGTGGATGCGGATTTTACCCCTGATTTGGTGCTCTGTGACGGCGAGCGGATAACAGGCGATGGTTGGCAGATCACCGCACATTGGACACCGGGACATTTTGGCAATCACATGAGCTTCGAGATCGCCGACAGCGTGTTGACCGGTGATCTTGTGATGGGCTGGGCCAGCTCGCTGGTCTCGCCGCCAGATGGCGACCTGACGGATTTTCTGCGCTCTTGCGCGCGGCTTGGAAGGCTGTCAGCGCGGCGCTTCCTGCCCGGCCACGGTGCCCCGATCGAACAACCCAAAGCCCGCCTTGACTGGCTGGTGGCGCATCGCAAGGCACGCGAGGCGGCAATCCTCGAGACCCTCACCCAAGCGCCTCTTGACACAACGGAAATCACGGCCCGCGTCTATGCCGACACGCCCCAAAACCTCCTGCCCGCCGCCCGCCGCAACGTGCTCGCGCATCTCATCGATTTGATGCAGAAATCCCAAGTCGCGCCGGTGGGTAGATTGCATGCGGACGCAAAATTCGCACGCTCCTAAACGACATGCTCTTCTCCCTAAATTTTTGTCACAAAGCCTCTGGACCTCTCCGAATCCGGTTGCTATACGGCCCACATGTTCCGGCGTAGCTCAGCGGTAGAGCAGTTGACTGTTAATCAATTGGTCGTAGGTTCGATCCCTACCGCCGGAGCCAAAGATTTCAGGGACTTAGCGCTCGCTCGCTAAGTCCTTTTTCTTTTCAAACATCGAAGACGCACAGCAAACACTGCGTAGATCGACGCGTCCGGGGCTGAAGAAGTCAGCTGCGTAACCGACCGGTCAGGTCGGGAAATATGCGCCTAGGCACCTAACGCTTTCCGTTGAGCGAAAGCGTATGACAGGAGGAGCAGCATCCGCGACGGTGAATTGAGATCTCGTCGCTTTTTCAACCTGTTACCGGAATCTCGGCGTCACCACGGTCGAGCAACACGCCACCAGAATGGGTGCTCAATTGAACGAATCCCCTTCGGATGAGCAGGATCCGGCGCAGATTAAGCTATCCGCGCACGCTGCCCGGTGCCTGATCGAGATACCAGCGATAGGCATCCTCAATCCCTTCGCGCAGACCGATGCGCGCACGCCAGCCCATGTCGGCCAGCCGCGAGACATCCATCAGCTTGCGCATCGTGCCATCGGGTTTGCTGGGGTCGGTCGAGATTTTTCCTTGAAATCCAGTTACTTCGGCCACCATCTGCGCCAGTTCCAGAATTGAAACATCGGTGCCGCAGCCCACGTTGATATGGCTCAGCATCGGCTCTGTATTGGCGGCATAGACACCCTGTGGCAGGTCCAGCACAAAGAGACTGGCCTCGGCCATGTCATCGACATGCAGGAATTCGCGCCGTGGCGTGCCAGATCCCCAGATCATGACCTCGTCGCGCCCCTCCAGCGCCGCCTCGTGAAAGCGACGGATAAGTGCCGGTAAAACATGGGAATTTTCAGGGTGAAAGTTGTCGCCCGGGCCGTAGAGATTGGTGGGCATGACCGAGCGGTAATCGGTGCCGTGCTGGCGATTGTAACTCTCGCAGAGCTTGATGCCAGCGATCTTGGCCACGGCATAGGGCTCGTTGGTGGGCTCGAGCACGCCGGTCAGGAGCGCGTCCTCGCGCATGGGCTGGGGCACAGCACGGGGATAGATGCAGCTAGAGCCCAATTGCAACAGCCGCCGCACGCCCGCGTCAAAGGCCTGGTGGATTACATTGCACTCGATCATCAGGTTTTCGTAAATGAAATCAGCTGGATAGGTGTTGTTGGCATGGATACCGCCGACCTTGGCGGCGGCAAGAATAACCACATCGGGCCGCTCGGCCTGCATGAACTCGCGCACCGCCAATTGGCTGGTCAGGTCCATTTCCGCATGGGTGCGGGTGAGCAGAGTCAAGTCCTCGCCCGCGTCTTTGCGGGCCTGAAGGCGGCGGAGGATCGCCCCCCCGACCATGCCGCGATGTCCTGCGATGTAGATGCGGGTCATAGAGTTACTCCTGTAAGGTTTGTAAGGTTTAGGCCCAAAATTGTAAGGTCAAAGCCGATGCGTTCTTGTGACATTCAAACCTGAATTAAAGGTCCCAGATGGCGCACTGAGGAGGGGCTGCATTCAGTTGGCCGGCAAGCCTGTTTGCATCGTATTCCAGTCACAGCCAAGCCTCGACAAACCCGAACCACGTATCCCGCGTCATCCGGTCCCCGACAAAATTGTTTGGCACACGCTCCAGCCCATCAAACACGCCGCCAACTCTTGCGGAGTAAAACCGTGCGCTTTGGGCCAACCAGATAGTTTGCCGAGATTTCAGGCAAAGCCATCACCCTTCCACGCTCACCGGCAACTCCATACCATGCACTTTCAGCAGAGCGTGCCGCTGCGCGGTCTTCAGGTCTTCGGCCACCATCTCGGCGCACATCTCTTGTGTCGTAATCTCGGGCACCCAGCCGAGCTTTTCCTTGGCCTTGGTGGGATCGCCCAGCAGTGTTTCCACTTCGGCGGGGCGGAAATAGCGCGGGTCGATGCGCATGATCACCTGCCCCGGCGCCACCGCAGGGGCCATATCGCCGGTCACGGCCGTCACCGTGGCGATCTCGTCCACGCCCGTGCCGGTAAATTCCAGCGTGATCCCCAATTCGCGCGCCGACCATGTGATGAACTCGCGCACGGAATACTGCACCCCCGTCGCGATGACGAAATCATCCGCCACCTCTTGTTGCAGCATCATCCACTGCATGCGGACGTAATCCTTGGCATGGCCCCAGTCGCGCAAGCTATCGATATTGCCCATATAGAGGCAATCCTCGAGCCCCTGCGCGATATTGGCCAACCCGCGCGTGATCTTGCGCGTCACGAAGGTCTCGCCGCGCCGGGGGCTCTCGTGATTGAAGAGGATCCCGTTGCAGGCATAGATGCCGTAGGCCTCACGGTAATTGACCGTGATCCAATAGGCATACATCTTGGCCACCGCATAGGGGCTGCGCGGGTGAAAGGGTGTCGTCTCGCGCTGCGGGATTTCCTGCACGAGACCATAAAGCTCGGAGGTGGACGCCTGATAGAAGCGCGTCTTTTTCTCCAGCCCCAGAAAGCGGATCGCCTCGAGCAGGCGCAGCGTGCCGATGGCATCGACATCGGCGGTATATTCCGGTGCCTCGAAACTGACGGCGACATGGGATTGCGCACCGAGGTTATAGACCTCGTCAGGCTGCACCTCGCTGAGAATGCGGGTGAGGTTCGAGCTGTCCGTCAGGTCGCCGTAATGCAGCTTGAAATTCTGCCGCCCGCCATGCGGGTCCTGATAGATATGATCCACCCGCTGCGTGTTGAAAAGCGAGGCGCGGCGCTTGATCCCATGCACCTCATAGCCCTTTTCCAGCAGGAACTCCGCAAGGTAAGAGCCATCCTGCCCCGTCACCCCAGTGATCAACGCTTTTTTCATTCCGTCATCTCTCCGTCATTCAATAGAAACATCCCGCCAATCTTGGGCGCGTTACAGCACAGGGAGTGGACCGTCGCAAGCACCCCGGCCATGCCCAAGCCCTCTTGCGTGCAAAGGCGATGCATTTTTCTAGATGCGTGCTCAACCGGCGATCAGGGAAAGAGCTATCAAGCGTGCGCGCCACGAGGTTTTTGACCTCTGCATCGGGGTCAATCAGGCGCAAGGCTTCTGCGGGCGCGCAGATCGGCGAGACGGTCAGGTTTCCTGCGGCTGGCCTTGCGCAAATCCAAATCAGAACCTCTCTCTATCAAATCTTACAAGTCGCACCAGCGGGCTTCGGCTCCGTCGTAGGGGCGCGTTTCGATCTCCCGATACCTCTTGCCCCGCAGTGGGTTTGCGCATTTGCTTGAAAAGTCGTGTGACCTTCACGGTTCATAACCCAAACGCGCGCATAACGATCGGTATCGGTCCTCTCCCCGTTGGGCATTGATCTCGTCTGGAACCTCACGGCGTGGCCGCTCGGCAATCTGGCGGCCCTTGCGGCCGCTATCGCCAGACAGGCGGATGATGGAAAACAGCTCCAAGGCCGACGCGTGATAGGGCAAGTCGATAATCTGGCAAATCTTCGCCAATGTGCTCTCGGGCGCAGCCACAAAGTCTTCGTATTTCACGAGGTCCAAATCTGCATGACGATCCAGAAATGCAAGGTATCGCTGACTGTAGGATTCAAGCGTGGGGGGCGAAAAATGCAGCCACCCGTTCGTATGCAAAGACAAGAAGCTGTCGAGCGGATGCCGGACCGTGACCAGCGACATCACAGGATGACGCCCTTCGGCCAGGATTTCGTAAAGCGACGGGCGCGCATCATGATCAATCCGGGTGCAGAAATGGGAATGTGAATGGTCCCGGATAACCAGACTTTGTCCTTTGGGTGCCAGGTCGGCAACGATTGCCTGCGTTGCCTCACGAAAACCAGCGGCGATCGCAGTCGGATTGATCTGGCGTTGGGACAGCATCAGCGCCCCGAACAGATCAGTGGGCGCGAATTGCGGAGCCCGCTTAAGGGCGGCCAAACGCATTTGACTGAGCGGGTCAATTTCGTTCAACAGAACAACGCCGGGCAATGCCGCAATGCATTTCGCGATCAGGGTGCCGCCGGAACAGGCAAAATGGTGCAATGTCCGGATCGGCGCTGGTCCCGTGAAAGACCGACACATTGCCTCGCATTGCTCCAAAAGGCTTGGAAAGCTGTCAGTGATTGGCAATGTCGGCACAGAGGTCTTGTAGGCCTGCAGCATGTCCAGCGCCGCCTCGATCTCATCCGCGATTGATTTTGCATTGGTCATCGCCGTCACGCGTTTGACCCTTTCCCAGCCTTTGTTTTCTTTCTTTTGGCGTCGGTGCGCCCACGGGGTGAGTATAGTTCTGGCGAGGGTGACGCAGCCAAACTCTCCGGCCCATTGGTGGGCATATGCCGAAGATACTCGGCCGCCAGCGACAGTTTGGCCGTAAGCTTGCCCAGCAAGTCTTCTTGGCGTTGACGCTGTGTCTCACTCTGCTCCAAGCGCGCGCGCAAGTTCTCCAGATCGACTTGCACCATGGCTTGAAAACGCGTTTGAAAATCAAGGGTTGCCACAGCTTCGTCGCGCTTCTGCTCGGCACTGTTCCGCTGCTTCTCCAGACTGGCCATGGTGGCCTCAAAGCCAGAGGTCTTTTCGGTCGCCGACTTCAACGCCGCATCGCGTTCCGCCAAAGCCTTGGCTTTTGCCTCTGCCGCCGCGGACAAGGCCGATTCGTGCTGTTCTGCGCGTTCCTTGGCCGCTTTCAGCGCGGCCTGCGTCTCGGACAGCGTTGCCTCCAAGGATGCGACATTCTCATTCAATGCATCGATACGGGCCTGGGCACGCAGTAGCGCAATGGCCTTTTGATCCGCGACAAGGTGGAGCACGGTCCAATCCGCGTCTTCCTCATCGCGCAGCGTGACAACAAAGCCTTCTTCACTCAGCCATGCCTCCAATTCAGCGCGGGTGGCGGCCCCTTCGTACAACACCTCCTCTGCCGCAAGAAGCTCGAGTTGGTCGATCTGATCCAGCACGCCATCCGCCTTGCAGGCCTCCAGAAAAATCATCTCATTGCCGGGGGTCTCAAGGATAACGGACAGAGGCCGTTTCAGTGGCCCCATCTCGGACATCAAGCGCGCGGGCGTAATGACCGGCACGCTTTGACGTTCCTTTCGGATCAACCCCGGAAAGAGCTCGTGCAATTCGGACGTCGGCTCTTGCATGCTGTTCAGTCGCGCGAAATTCCAGAGAGACAACTCTGCTTCGCCCTCTTCCCTGCCCAATGCCGCCTGTATCACCTGCACATGTGACGCCGTCGCATTCTTCTGGGTCAATCGCGCGGCGGCAGAGCGCTCTGCCTCGACCAGCACGATCTTATCCGGTTCGTGGCGCTGAAACTCCGCAAGTCGCTTGCCCGCCCCTGCCCCAACATGAATGAAAGTGCGCGCTTTGGTCTTGATCACAGGGTGTTCACTCATGCCAGTTTTGCCCAGCCAATCTTGTTTTTGTTGAACTCTCCAGCGCAATCGCGGCGTTGGTTCACGGTAGTATGGTCATCATCCGCAAGGATTCAACCAATCTTTGTAGCGCCCCTTAAGGGGATAGTGAGCGGCCATTACCCCGCCTGTCACGTCAACACAGTCCGAGGGAAACCGCCGGGTCCGCATGGTCGCGAGGCACAAGACGTACTTGGAGATCAAACGCTTGACGACGCGCAACGGGGCGGCAACACGCCAAGATGTAGAGCGTAGGCCAATGACAGCGTCTTGGTCAGATCCTCGACATCACGCGCCGCTAATATAAAGCGGTTTTGGCCGCTTGAAGCCCGACAATCCGCAGCGCGCCCGTCAGCCGCGCGCATAAATGTCTTCATAGCGGATGATGTCATCTTCCCCGAGGTAAGAGCCGGTCTGCACCTCGATCAGCACCATGGGCACCTTGCCGGGGTTTTCCATCCGGTGCACCGCACCCAAGGGGATATAGACCGATTGGTTCTCGGTCACGAGCTTGACCTCCGCGTCCACCGTCACCCTGGCGGTGCCCTCGACCACGATCCAATGCTCGGAGCGGTGGTGATGGCTCTGCAGGCTGAGGGCCGCGCCGGGGTGCACATGGATCCGCTTGACCTGAAAGCGCTCGCCGATCACCAGACTCTCGAACCAGCCCCAGGGGCGGTGATCCTTGGGAAAGCTCTCGGCCTGCTTGCGCCCCTTGGCCTTGAGGGCGGCCACCGCCTGTTTCACATCCTGCGCCCGGCTGACATGCGCCACCAGAACCGCGTCGGGCATGGCCACCGTGATGATATTCTCGAGGCCGATCCCGACCACCTCGAGCCCGGCCTCCTCGGAGCGCAACAGCGTGTTGTCGCAATCAATCGCCGTGGCATGGCCAGAGGTCGCCACGCCGCGCGCGTCCGGTCCGGTTTCCCGCCAGACCGCATCCCATCCCCCCAGATCCGACCATCCGGCGGCAAAGGGAATGACCGTGAGGTTATGGGCCTTTTCCATCACCGCATAGTCGATCGAGATATCCTCGGCCCCGTTCCACGCCTCGGGGTCGAGCCGGTAAAAGCCCAGATCGGGCGTGGTCTTGTCGACGGCGGCCTCGACCGGCGCCAGGAGCTGCGGCGCATGGGCGCGGAACGCATCCAGCATGGTGGACGCCTTGAAAAGGAAAATCCCCGCATTCCAGAGATAGGTGCCCTCTGCCAGCATCGCCGCCGCCGCCTCGGCATCGGGCTTTTCGACGAACCGCTTGAGGCCGATGGGATGCGGGGCCAGATCGCCCGGCGCGCCGTCCAGTTCCAGATAGCCATAGCCGGTTTCGGCATGGGTGGGCCGGATCCCGAAGGTCACGAGCTGCCCCGCCTGCGCAGGCCCCACGCCCGCCGCGACCGCCTGACGGAACGCCTCGGGATCGGGCACCACATGGTCCGAGGGGGCCACAAGCATCAGCGCCTCCGGGTCCTGGCGCGCCTGCCAGAGCGCTGCCGCCAGAACCGCAGGGGCCGTATTGCGCCCCGATGGCTCGATCAGAACCGCCCCCGGGGTGATCCCGATATCATCCAGTTGCTCGCCCACGATAAAGCGGAAATCGGCATTGGTCAGAACCATCGGCGCCGTGAAACCCGGACCCGACAACCGCTGCGCCGAGGCCTGGAACAGCGTCACATCGCCCAAAAGTGCCACGAATTGTTTCGGATAGGACTTGCGCGACAGAGGCCAAAGCCGCGTGCCAGACCCGCCACAAAGAAGAACCGGAGTAATCATAGGATATCTCTTCAACCCCGCAGTAAATCAAACGAGGTATCCCCAATCCCGCGTGGTCTATCAAGGCGAAACTTGGCACGAGGCGTTCTCAAGGGGCAGACTAGGGCGACGGGGTACCTAAATGCTGTCATTCACGGCAAAAGCTAGATTTTTCCCATCGGCCCCCAAGGACCGGCGCGCGCCCCCGCACCCATCAAATCCGCCATCACAAGGCGCGAAAGCGCGCCTCTTGTCGCGCGGTCCAGCGCACGGTCAGATCAAAGCCATCTTCGGTCTGTGTCTCGGCTTCGACCAGCTCTTTCTCGAAGAGCCAGGCCCGTTTGCGCCCCTCGGCAAAGCGCAAGTGCAGTTGCGTCAGGTGGGTTGCGTCGGACAGTTTGTCGCCTATGGCCGCGATCAGTTCACTCAGCCCCTGCCCCGAAATCGCGGAAATCGCGATGACATCGTCTTGGCGCGCCGCTTGGGTCACGGCGGCGGCGCGCGCGTCCTCTGGCAAGCGGTCGATCTTGTTCCAGATTTCGATTTGGGGGGTCTTGTCGCTGACCCCGAGGCTTTCGAGGATGCTCGCCACATCGCGCGCCTGCGACACGCTCTCGGGATGCGAAATGTCGCGCACATGACAGATCAGATCCGCAGAAAGCACCTCTTCCAGTGTCGCCCGGAACGCCGCGACCAATTCGGTCGGCAGATCGCTGATAAAGCCCACGGTGTCGGACAGGATCACCTCTGGCCCGCCTTCGGGCAGGTTGACGCGGCGCATCGTCGGATCGAGCGTGGCAAAGAGCATGTCCTTGGCCATGACATCCGCCCCGGTCAGGCGATTGAAAAGCGTGGATTTGCCCGCGTTGGTATAGCCGACGAGGGCCACCACCGGAAACGGCACCTTTGCGCGCGCGGCGCGGTGCAGGGTTCGGGTCTTGGATACTTTTTCCAGCTGACGCCGCAGTCGCACGAGCTGATCGTCGATTGCACGGCGGTCCGCCTCGATCTGGGTTTCACCGGGTCCCCCCACAAAACCAAGCCCGCCCCGCTGCCGCTCGAGGTGGGTCCAGGCGCGCACGAGCCGCGTGCGCTGATAGCTGAGCGCCGCCATTTCGACCTGCAACACGCCTTCGCGGGTCGCGGCACGGTCACTGAAAATCTCGAGAATCAACCCGGTGCGATCCAGAAGCTTGACGCCCCAAGCCTTTTCGAGGTTGCGCTGTTGCACGGGCGTGACCGGCCCGTCCACAAGAACCAGCTCGACCTCGGCGGCCTCCATCGCCTGATGCAGCTCTTCCAGCTTGCCCTTGCCAAAAAGACGCCCCGCATCCGGCTTGCGCAGGCGCACGAGGTCGGCGCCCACCACCTCGATATCGGGCAGAGCATGCGCCAGCGCCACCGCCTCTTCCAAGGCCAGGGCGGGATCACGGGCGCGATTGGCACCGTCGATTTCGGGGTGGATGACCCAAGCCCGGGTTATCGGGCGCTCATGGTCCATCAATTGGCGTCGTCACCATCGTAGAGGTTGACCGGCTGCGACGGCATGATGGTTGACACCGCATGCTTGTACACAAGCTGCGATTGTCCATCCCGGCGCAGCAGGATGCAGAAATTGTCAAACCACGTGATCACGCCCTGCAATTTGACCCCGTTGATCAGAAAGACCGTCACAGGAATCTTGGTCTTGCGGACCTGGTTGAGAAATGCGTCCTGTAAATTTTGTCGATCAGAAGCCATGCGTCTTCCTGCCTTTTTTTATTGCGCGCACCGCGAACCGGCACGAGGGGTCTTGCATACAGATCAGAGTATGTCTTGCCCGTGCAAGACTTTCCAGCCCAAAAATAAAATCGTTCCAATCTGCGGCAGGGATTACAAAATAGCGCTAATCCCGCCAGATAGAGGGGTTGAGCAAGGCAATCAGGGCCAGCGTTTCAAGCCGCCCGAGCACCATGGCCATGGCATAGATCATCTTGGCTGCATCGCTGAGTTCCAGAAGGCGAATGGGCGTGTCGCTTGCTGTCAGGATCAGCGGCCCGGTTGTCGAAAGCCCGGAAATCGCCAGAATCAGCGCAGAGTCGAACCCTTGCCCGGCAAAGGCCAAGAGCGCGGTGACAAAGGTCAGGGACATGGCAAAGAGCATGAAGAAAATCCATGCAATAAAGGCCCCTTGCCGCCGGATGCGCCGCCCAAGGCCGGTCGCACGCCCCACAGACGAGGGATGCACCAGCCGCTCTGTTTCACGCCGGGCATGCAGATAGAGCGCATAGACCCTGAGCAGCTTGACCCCGCCCGCCGTAGTGGCCACCCCGCCCCCCACCAGCGAGAGCCCCAAGAGGATCAGACCGGGCGTGCCGAGACCTGACCAATCCCGCGCCTCCTGCCAATCCGCGCTCTCGAAACCGGTGGTGGAGAGGAACGACAGAACGGTAAACACCGCCCCCCACAATGCCCGGAGTGCCAGTCGCCAATCCGACGTATCCTCGACCCCCAAGGTGGCAATCCAGTGCCGCAGGAACAGGATGAGAGGCACCCCAACGAGCAGCAAGACCCCCAGCCGGAATTCAGGATCGTTGCGCACGCCGGGGCGCACCGAGGTGATCGTGTCCGACGAGAAGGTAAGCCGCGACAGGGCAAAGAAGAAAAACAGGAACACCGCGAATTCCCCGGCAAAGCCCGACGCACCGTTCTGCAACCCGCCAATGGAAGAAATCCCGCTCGTGGCCATGGTCGACATCGCGTGAACGGCGGCAACAAAGGCCCGCTCTCCGCCGATCAAGAGGCAGATCCAGAGTGCGCCCGTGAGGCCAATATAGACCGGGGCCAGAACCCGCGTCGATTGTGCCAGCCGTTTGGCGGGGGTTGCACGCTCGAACCGGCTCAGGACCGTCTCGTCCTGTCCCGGCTCGCCCCGCGCCGTTACCTCAAAGCCGCCAAGGTTGAGCGGGGCCAGAACCGCCGAGGCCGAGATCCAGAGCAGCAGCCCCCCGCCCCAGCCCACCAGAGCGCGCCACAGATGCAGGCTATCGACCAACCGCCCCTGCGCACCAAAGAGTGTGGCCCCGGTGGTGGTGAAGCTCGACACCATCTCGAAATATGCATTGATAAAGGTGGTGTTCCGCACGCCAGTGTAAAACGGAATGGCCAGAAACACCGGCAAGAGCACATAGGCCAGCAAGAGCGACATCAGGTTTTGCGTGTCACTCATCCGCTGGTTGGATCGCCCCGACAACGCAAGCCCAATCGTGATCACCAGCGCAAGACCGATGGTGCCGGAAAACGCAAAGGCCTTGCCCACACCGCTAAAGCCGCGCATGCCCGCGTCAATCGCGGGCAGATACATCATCAATGCGGCAATCCCGGCGAGGATGAGGATGAGTGGGAATGTCAGCAGTCGGGCGATCATCGGATCAGAAAAAGTCGATCGAGACCTGCAACAGCTGTTCGACCGCCGCCACATCCGCCGCCATTGCAAAGATCACGATCACATCGCCCGCCTCGACCCTGAGACCGCCTGCGGGTTTATGTATCTTGCCGCCTTTGCGCACTGCCCCCACAAGCACGCCTTCGGGAAAGTCGATATCGCGGATCGCCGCCCCGGCGATGGATGAGGTCGACATCACCTCAGCCTCGATCACCTCGCCCTCGGCATCCCCGATGGAATAGACGCCGCGCACCTTGCCGTGACGAATATGACGCAAAATCGAGCTGACCGTGGTGGCACGCGGATTGATATAGGCGTCAATCCCCAAGGGTTCGAGCAGCGGCACCATCGTGGGGTCGTTGATCAGCGCCACAGCAAAGGGGCAGCCCTCGGATTTGGCACGCACGGCGGCCAGCATGTTGGTTTTGTCATCGTCGGTCACAACCAGCACCGCATCGGCACGGGCAATCCCTGCTTCCGCCAGCAGCGCGGAATTAAGGCCGTCCCCATTGAGCACGATGGTCCGTTCCAGCGCATCCGCAGCGCGCTCCGCCTGAGAGCGGCTTTTCTCGATCACCTTGGCCCGGATACGCCCACCGGGCCGCGTCTCCAGCGCTTGGGCCACCGCAAGGCCGATATTGCCGCCGCCGATGATGACCACACGCTCTTGTTTCTTTTGCGACTTGCCGAACACTTCGAGCGTCCGAGGCACATCCTCGATGGGGGCGAAGAGGTAACATTCGTCCCCGGCAAAGAGCTGATCCCCCGCTTCCGGCGCAAACAATCGCCCCTCGCGTCGCACCGCCAGCACCACCACCCGCAGGGTCGAGAATAGATCGCTCAACTGCCGCAGGGGCGTGTTGAGCACCGGGCAATCCTCTTCCAAGCGGATACCCATGAGCTGCGCCTGCCCGCTCATGAAAAGCTCGGTATCGAAGGCCGCGGGCGAGGCAAGCCGTTGCAGCGCCGCTTGCGCCACCTCGCGTTCGGGGCTGATCACGACGTCGATGGGCATGTGATCGCGGCGGTAGAGGTCCGAATAAATCGCGTCGAGATAGGATTGGCTGCGCAGGCGCGCGATCTTGCGGCTGATGCCAAAGACCGAATGGGCCACCTGGCAGGTGACCATGTTGACCTCGTCCGAATAGGTCGCGGCAATGATCATGTCGGCGTCCCGCGCCCCTGCCCTGTCCAGCACATCGGGATAAGAGGCAAAGCCGGTAATGCCCTGCACGTCGAGTGTATCAGTGGCGCGACGCACCAGATCGGGATTGTTGTCCACGACCGTGACGTCGTTGCGCTCTCCCGACAGATGCCGCGCGATCTGCCAGCCCACCTGACCGGCGCCGCAGATGATGACCTTCATCGTCCTTGCCTCATGCTGACTGAACCTGCTGCATGACAGATGCCCCCCGCCCGGTCAATTGCGTTCTGGGTCACGGGTGCGTGGCGGGCACCGCGTGATCGAGCCAATCGAGGATCTGCGCAAACTCCGGGTTGAGCGCCTCGGCCACACCCCCGGAAAAGGCGTCAAGATGCGGCGCATTGAGCCGGTTGGCCCCCACCAGAACCGGCACATCCCGACTGAGCGCCTCGGCGATCAGCGTGCGAAAGCCGCGCCCCTCGGCCTCATGCTTGCCGAATTTGTTGACGATCACCAGATCGCAGCCTTCGGACAGCCGCGCCTCGGCGGCGGCCACCGCCAATTCAAGCGCGGACGGATCCAGCCGACAGCCACGCGCGCCGGGTCCCAGGCTTTGCGAGATGCGGATCACCGGCCCGTCGGGCAGCACCTCGACATCCATGTCGCAGGGCCGGTCATCTCCGCAATTGGTGTTGACCTGCACCGTACCACACAGGCGCAAACCCCGCGCCTGTGCTGCGCGCGCCACGTCATGCAGCAAGAGATCGGTTTCCCCGCGCCCTTTCGCTATGACATAGCCGATCCGCATACGCGCCCGTCCCCTTCAGGCGGTCAGGCGGCTGATGACCACCGTCACCTCGGGCCGCTTGCCGATTTCGGTCTGCGTGCTCTGCCGCGCGACGCGGCGCAGCCCCTCTTCCAGCTTGTCATCGTCGGTCAGGGTCTTGGCCCCGGCCCGGCCCATGAACTGCGACAGGTCTTCTTCCAGCACATCGACCAGGGGTGCGTTGGAGCGCCCGGTCTCGGCAAGGCCCATGACCTCTACCCAAGGATCGCCCAAGGGCTCATCGTCCTCGTCCAGAATGACATTGACCATGACATGCCCGTTCAGCGCCATGCGGATCCGGTCGCGCACCACGCCATCCATAGCGCCCACCTGCACCGATCCATCCAGATAGGTGCGGCCTGTCTCGACATACTCGACCACCTTGGGCGCATTGCCGCTGAGGTCGATCATCATGCCGTTGACCGCCAGCACTCCCTTGAGCCGATTGGAATTGGCCAGCTTGACATGCTCGCGCAGATGCCGGTGCTCGCCGTGCATCGGGATCACCATCTGCGGCTTGATCAGCTTGTGCATCTCGTCGAGATCGGGCCGGTTAGCATGGCCCGAGACGTGATAGCGATCATCGCCCTCGATCACATCGACGCCCATTTCCGAAAACTGGTTGATGATGCGGATCACGCCACGCTCATTGCCCGGAATGGTCTTGGAGGAGAAGAGAAAGGTATCGCCATCCTTGAGGGTGATGCCGTTGTATTTGCCATTGGCCAGTTGCGCACTGGCGGCGCGCCGCTCACCCTGAGAGCCGGTGACGATCAGCATCAGGCTGTCGCGTGGGACATTCCCGGCTTCTTCCGGGCTGATTGTCTTGGGAAATCCGGTGAGAACGCCGGTTTCCTGCGCCGCCTCGACCATGCGCTGCATGGCACGGCCCATGAGGCAGACCGAGCGCCCGGCCCGCACGCCCGCCTCGGCCAGCGATTTCACGCGGGCGACGTTGCTGGCAAATGTGGTGCAGACAAAGAGCCCCTTGGAAGCCGCGACCAGATCGGTGATCGGCCCGCCCACGGTGCTCTCGGAGCGGCCCTCGTGATGGCTGAAGACATTGGTGGAATCGCAGACCAGCGCCTTGACGCCCGGTTCGGAGAGGCTGGCCCAGAGATCACGATCAAAGGGTTCGCCCACCACCGGGTTGACGTCGATCTTGAAATCGCCGGTATGCACGATCCGCCCACCTGCGCTGTCGATCACCAGACCGGAGCTTTCGGGAATGGAATGCGAGATTGGCACGAAGCCCACGGTAAACGGCCCCGCCTTGACGGTATTGGGCCAAGCGGAGGCGGTGTGCACCGCCTTTTCGGGATTGCCATGCTCTTGCATCTTGCGGCGGGCGATATTGGCGGTAAAGGCGCGCGCGTGGATCGGCGCGCCAAGGCGCGCGTAGTAATGCGCCACGGCACCGACGTGATCCTCATGGGCGTGGGTGATGAAGATCGCCTCCAACTGCCCCTTGCGGGCCTCGAGCCAGGAGATGTCCGGCAGGATCAGATCAACCCCCGGCGTGCCATCCATATCGGGAAAGGTCACGCCCAGATCGACGAGGATCAGCCGCTCCTTGCCGGGTTTGCCATAGCCATAGACATAGGCGTTCATACCGATTTCACCCGCCCCACCGAGGGGCAGGTAGATAAGTCGTTCGCTGCTCATGGGGCGTCAGCCCTCCTTGTTATACGCGTCAATCACGGTCAGGCCGTGCATTGTCAGATTGTCTTCGAACACGTCGAACATGTCCGTTCCCTGCTGGAAGAGAGGTGCCAGCCCACCCGTTGCGATCACCTTCATGGTGCGGCCACGCTCGGCCTTTATCCGGTCACATAGCCCATTGATCAGCCCGACATAACCCCAGAATACGCCCGACTGCATGCAATCGACGGTATTCGTGCCGATAACCCGCTCTGGTTTGGTCACGTCGATATGCGGTAGGGCCGCTGCCGCTTCATGTAGCGCTTGCAGCGACAGATTCACCCCCGGCGCAATCACCCCGCCGATATAGGCCCCATCGCTCGCGACCACGTCAAAGGTGGTGGCGGTGCCGAAATCCACCACGATGAGGTCGCCGCCATAGAGATCAAACCCCGCGACCGTGTTGACCAGCCGGTCAGGTCCGACCTGCGTGCCCGCATCCACCCGCACATCGACCGGCAGGCGGCACTCGGGCTTGCCCACCACCAGCGGGCGGCAATTGAAATAGCGATCCGAAAAGACTCGCAGATTGAACACCACGCGCGGCACGGTCGAGGAGATGATCACCCCGGTGATATCGGCCTTGATGCCATGGTGATGCAGCAGGGTCTTGAACCAGACGAAATACTGATCGGCGGTGCGTTGATGGTCCGTGGCGGTGCGCAGGGTGCAGAGGAATTTCTGCCCGTCCCAGATGGAAAACACCGTGTTGGTATTGCCGCAGTCAATCGCCAAAAGCATGCGCCCGGTCCCGTATGGTCAAAAGAACACCTCGGCGGCGGCAATCGCCTGTCGCCCTTGGGCGGTCAATAGAACAAGATTGCCCGCCTCGTCCACCGTCTCGAACCGGCCCTCGTATACCTCGCGGGTAGTGCGCGCGGTGATGACCTCGCCCAGCCGTGCCGCCCGTGCCAGCCATGCGGTGCGGATGGGGGCAAAGCCGAAGGTCACGAACTGTGCCTCTGCTCGTGCATAGGCCGAGGCCAAGAGGTCCAGAAACGCCTCGGGGTCGATCGCGATGCCCGTTTCGGACAAGAGCGAAACGGGACGCAGCGCGCCTTGCTCTACCTCCGACACCTCGGGCGCGCGCGAGAGGTTCACCCCGATGCCTATGGCGAAATGGCTGAGGCTGCCGCCTGCCCCGGCGCTTTCGAGCAAGATCCCCGCCAGCTTGCCACCGTTCAGAAGCACATCGTTGGGCCATTTGAGGGCAAAGACCTCGGCCCGGCCCGTTGCCGCAACCAGCGCATCAAAGAGCGCCAGCGACGCCACGAAAGAGCGCAGCGCCACGCGGTCCGGGCTCTCGGTCGGGCGCATCACGAGGGTGGCCGCGAAATTGCCCGCCGGATTGGCCCAGGCCCGCCCCCGCCGTCCGCGCGCCGCCGTCTGCTGATGCGCCAATATCCATTCCGGCCCCGCCAGATTCGGCGCAATACGTGCCGCTTCCGCATTGGTGCTGTCCACCGACGCCAACACGCGGCGGCCATAGCCCTGGGGCCAGTCCGATCCCTGATCCATCTTTGTCCTGCTCCAACTCTCCGAAACTCTGCGTGGCCTCAGTCCCACCAAGGGCCATGGTGCAGACCCGCACGCCCCAAACGCTCGAACCCGTGACGCCCGAACATGTCGCGCTGTGCCTGAATGATATTGGCGCTGCCATGGCCCAAACGCATGCTGTCATACCACGCCAGCCCGGCCGAAAGCGCCGGCACCGGGTGCCCGCCATGCACCGCGCTGCACACCACCTGTCGCAACGCGGGGATGCAGCGCGCCAGCGTCTGCGCGATTTCCGGGGCAAGGATCAATTCGCCATGCGGCAGGTCCTGATCGAAGGCCGCCGCGATGTCATCCAGCAGGGCAGAGCGAATGATGCACCCCGCCCGCCAGATACGGGCGATGGTCGCCAGATCCAGCGCCCAGGCATATTCCTCGGATGCCGCCGCCAGAATGCGAAACCCCTGCGCATAGGCCAGCAGGCGCGCGGCCAGGAACGCCTCGGCCAGAACCTCGGGGGCGTCGTCAAATACGCCCACCGCCCCGCCAAGGATCGCCTCGGCGCGCTGCCGCGCGGCCTTTTCCGAGGACCAGCCCCGCGCGCCCACCGCCGCCTCGATCATGCTGGCCGATTGCCCCAGACGCAGCGCCTCGATCACGGTCCAGCGCCCGGTGCCCTTTTGCCCCGCCGCATCCTTGATCACATCGACCATCGGATGGCCGGTCTCGGGATCGGTATAGGTCAAGAGCCGGGCCGTGATCTCGACCAGATAAGATTTGAGCGGCCCCCTGTCCCAAGTGGCGAAGAGCGCGCCAATCTCGGAGGGTGGCAGGGCCGCGCCATTGCGCAAGAGGCTGTAGATTTCGGCGATGACCTGCATATCGGCATATTCGATGCCATTGTGCACCGTCTTGACGAAATGCCCCGCCCCATCCGGCCCCAGATGCGCGACGCAGGGCACGCCGTCATGGCGGGCGGCAATGGCGGTCAGGATCGGGTGCAGCTGCGCCCAGCTGTGATCACTGCCCCCCATCATCATCGAGGGGCCGTGACGCGCCCCCGCCTCGCCGCCCGACACCCCCAGACCCACGAAATGCAGATCGCGTTTCGCAAGGTCCTCTGCGCGGCGGCGGGTGTCGTGGAAATCGGCATTGCCCCCGTCGATCACCGTATCACCGGGGCTGAGCAGCGGCGTGATCTGCGCCAGCATGGCGTCCATCGGCGCGCCAGAGGGGATCATGAAGAGGATGATCCGAGGCGATTTCAGCGCCGCGACGAAATCCTCCAACCGTTCGTGGGGGTGCAGCCGCGACGCCAGATCGCCCGCCTCGTCGAGGAAGGGCGCGATCCAGTCCGCCTCGCGATTGGTCACCGCCACGTCAAAGCCATGTTCGGCGATGTTCAGCGCCAAGGCGCTGCCCATGGTGCCCAGCCCATAGATGCCAATCTGCGCCACTTGCCCCTCCCTGCTATCGCTAACAGCCTTGGATCAGGCTAAGCGCTTTGGCTAAGGGTTTGCAAGCGCGCTGCGTCCAGATGTGTTGCCGTCAGACGCCGAGACACCAGCGCATCACGGCCTTTTGCGCGTGCAAACGGTTTTCGGCCTCGTCGAAAATGACCGATTGCGGCCCGTCCATCACCTCTGACGTCACTTCTTCGCCGCGATGCGCAGGCAGGCAATGCATGAAGAGCGCATCGTGTTTGGCCGCCGCCATCAGCTTGTCATTGACCTGATAGGGCCGCAGCATGTTGTGCCGCCGCTCTTTGGTGGATTGGCTGTCATGCATGCTGACCCAGGTATCGGTGACGACGAGATCGGCCCCGTCCACCGCCTTGAACGGATCGCGTTCGATGGTGATCGTGCTGCCCGCCTTGCGCGCAAGGCCGATGAACTCGGGCTCCGGGTCAAGCTGCATCGGGCCGGTAAACGTCAGGTCGAATCCGAATTGCCCGGCGGCATGCAGGAAGGACGCACAGACATTGTTGCCATCCCCCGACCACACGACCTTCTTGCCCTTGATCGGGCCGCGATGTTCTTCGTAGGTCAGGATGTCGGCCATGATCTGACAGGGGTGGGTGCGGTCGGTGAGACCGTTGATCACCGGCACATCGGCATGTTCCGCCATTTCCAGCAGGACGGATTCGTCAAAGGTGCGGATCATGATGAGATCGACATAGCGGCTCATGACGCGGGCGGTGTCGGCGATGGTCTCGCCATGGCCCAACTGCATGTCGGCGCCTGACAGCACCATGCTCTGCCCGCCCATCTGCCGGACGCCCATGTCAAACGAGACGCGGGTGCGGGTCGAGGGTTTTTCGAAGATGAGCGCAACCATGCGACCGGCCAGCGGCTGTTCGTCATCGGGCGTGCCGCGCGGACGGCCCTGCCGTGCCTCTTTCATGAGGCGGGCCTGATCAATGATCGCCCGAAGGTCGGTTTCAGAAGTTTTGTGGATATCGAGGAAATGGGTCATGGTCGTATCGCTTTTCGATGGGAGGGTCCGTGGGGGTCAGCCCCCACACCCCCGGAGTATTTCGGGAACGATGAAATCAGGCCGTTTCCAGCGCCGTTGCCGCCGCATCAAGGCGTGTCACGGCCTCCGCGATTTCTTCGTCGGTTATGGTAAGTGGCGGCAGCAGGCGCACCACATTGTCAGCCGCCGGAACCGTGGCGACAAGGGCGGCGTAACCGGCCTGCACCACCTCGGTATTAGGCAGCTTGCACTTGAGCCCCAGCATGAGGCCCATGCCCCGCACCCCCTCGAACACGGCCGGATTCGCCGCCACCAGCCCTTCGAGCCGTTGGCGCATGAGCGCGGCCTTGCGGTTCACCTCGGCCAGAAACTCGGGCGTGGCGACTTCGGACATCACCGCGCAGCCCACGGCACAGCCCAGAGGGTTGCCCCCATAGGTCGAACCATGGGTGCCCGCCGTCATGCCGGAGGCGGCATGCTCTGTCGCCAGCACCGCGCCGAGAGGAAAGCCGCCGCCGATGCCCTTGGCGACCATCATGATGTCAGGTGTCACCCCCGCCCATTCATGGGCAAAGAGCCGCCCCGTGCGCCCCACACCACATTGCACCTCATCAAGGATAAGCAGGATGCCGCGTTCATCGCAGAGGGCGCGCAGCCCCTTGAGACATTGATCTGGCAGCGGGCGGATGCCGCCCTCGCCCTGCACCGGCTCGATCAGGATGGCGGCGGTATGATCGTCAATCGCGGCATGCAGCCCCTCGTGATCGCCCCAGGCGACATGTTTGAAACCGGGCAGGAGCGGGCCAAAGCCCTTGGTCATCTTTTCCGATCCGGCGGCGGCAATCCCCGCCGAGGACCGGCCGTGAAAGGACCCCTCGAAGGTGATGATGTCCGTGCGGTCGGGCTGGCCTGCATCGTAGAAGTGCTTGCGCGCCATCTTGACCGCCAGTTCACAGGCTTCGGTGCCGGAATTGGTGAAAAAGACCGTGTCGGCAAAACTCGCCGCCACCAACCGGTCGGCGAGCTCCTGTTGTTTCGGGATCTGGTAGAGGTTCGAGGTATGCCAGAGCGCCCCGGCCTGTTCGGTCAGCGCCGCCACCAGCTTGGGGTGCGCATGGCCCAGCGCGTTGACGGCAATGCCCGCGCCCAGATCGAGAAAACGTCGCCCGTCCGCCTCGATCAACCAGGTCCCTTCGCCTTTGACGAAAGAGAGCGGCGCGCGGTTATAGGTTGGCAGGATCGAAGGGATCATGGCGGTTTCCTTATCAAACAGGCCCATTGAGTGCCGCAAGGGCAGAGCCAAGTCAATCATTTGGAGGATTTAGGGGTCACGCGCGGCAACGCGCAGGGATCAAAACGGAACGGGTCGTCAGACGCGGGCGCGTCGACGTCGCAGAGCGGGATGTTTGGTCCGTGTGATCATGGAGACGCTCTAGCCAGTTTTGCGCGGCATGGGAAGAGAAATGTCTAGATGTCCCCCCGGCTCCATCGCCACGCGCGCGGCCCCGAGGCGCGGATGCAACCGCCGCGCCAGATGCCAGCACCCCATCAGACCCAGCCCCGTGACCGCGAAAATCCCCGGCAACGGCGCCACCAGAAGCACGAGCCATGCCGCCCCCGGCGTGAGGATGCCCGAGACATCGCGGAAACTGGCGTAGATCGCCGACATCTCGGTGCGTTCCGACGGTTTGACCGCCATGAGAAAGGGCAGACCCGCCGACACGTCGAGCAGCACCAGAAAGACCGACGCCACAGCGAGACTGGCAACCGTCAGCCATGGCAGGCTGCTGAAGGCCGCAGCAAAGAGGAAGAGCAGCCCGGAGACCAGAAAGCCCGCCCGCACCGCGTGGCGGATGGAGCGGCGCTGCATCCAGCGCAGCATGAGGGGCGTCAGAAAGAGCATGCCGTTCGAGGCCGAGAGCAACATGCCGCCCAAGTCTTCACCCAAGCCCTGCTGGACCGCGAAGATCGGCAAATAGACCACATAGGCCCACCAGCCGCAGGAGCGAATGACCGCGAAGATCCACCCCGCCACCAACCGGGGCTGTGCAAAGAACCGGGGCATCCATGCCAGCGGATTGGGGGCCGGGCGGCGCGCGCGCGTGATCAGCTTGCCATTGCCAAGCCGCATGTAGAGAAAAAGCGCCATCATGCTCAGCGCCGCCAGCCCCGCGATGAGAAACGGCAAGGGCCGCCATAGCCCCAAGAGCGTGACGCCAAGGAAGGGCCCCACCGTCCAGCCCAGCGCGCTGTAGAACATGCGCGAGGTCTCGCAGCGGCCCAGATCGGATTTCGAAATGAAATCGAGCACATAGGCGTTGAAACAGACAAAGACCGTGACCGTGGCCGCCGTAATCAGCGCCAGCGCCGCGATCATGCCCAGCGCCCCGCCCTGCGCCCCCATGGCGGCCCCGCCCGCGAACATCGCGCAGCCGGTCACATAGATCCAGCGGCGCGGCATGAACCGAGAGGCGAAAGGCACCATGAGGCCCGTTGCCAGCGACAGCAGCCCCACCATGAAGTAAATCTCGGAGACGAGCGCCGCGTCGCGGAGCGCGCGATACATCTCGAGCGGCATCACAGAAATCAGGATGCCGCGCGCCATGGCCTCTGTCCCAGCAAGCGAGGCAAAGCCGCGCACAGAAGGTGTTGGGGCATGGCGGAGCCATTCGGGAATGCGGCGTTGGTGCATGGAGTCGTTCCGATTTTTCGTAAGACTGACCACGGATGCAGGACGCGTGATTGGCAAACGACGACATCCTGTCGTTTTTGTTGTGAGGGATGTAAAAATTATTGATCCCTCCCGCCAACCTTGCGACTTGCGGCGGGCGCAATCTGAGGGCAATGCTGCGGCGATGTTCGTACCCCGCGCCTCCAATCCGGGTCTTGCCGCCCTGCTGACCGTGCTCGCCGCCGCCTTGTTGGCGGGCACCACGCTCTTGGCCAAGGCGCTTGGAACAGACGCGCTTGGGCCGGCGCTGAGCCCGTTTCAGATCAGCCATGGGCGGTTTCTCTTCGCGCTTGTGGCCATCGCGGGGATGAGCGCGCTGGTGCGTCCCCGGTTCATCCGTCCCGATCTGGGCACCCATGCCAAACGCTCGGCCCTGGGCTGGGGTGGGGTCACGCTGATGTTCGCAGCTGCCGCCTTTATCCCGCTGTCGGACGCCACCGCGATCAGTTTTCTCAACCCGGTGTTCGGCATGATCCTCGCCATCCCGCTTTTGGGAGAGCGGGTGGGTCCGGTGCGGTGGACGGCAGCGGGCATTGCCCTGACAGGGGCCGCGATCCTGATGCGCCCCGGCAGCGGGGTGGTGGAGACCGGCGCACTTCTGGCGCTTGGGGCAGCGCTATGCCTTGGGGCGGAGCTTATCTTCATCAAGCGTCTGTCGGGGCGGGAAGGGCCGTGGCAGATCCTGCTTGTGAACAACGCCATTGGGCTGAGCATCGCGACGCTGGCGGTGGTCTGGGTCTGGGCCACGCCCACGCCGGCGCAATGGGCCGCCCTTGCAGCCCTTGGCGGTCTGATGGCGCTTGCGCAGACGGCGTTCATCAATGCCATGGCGCGAGGGGATGCGAGCTATGTGGCGCCATTCTTTTACACCGCCCTGATCTTTGCCGGGCTTTATGACGGGCTGGTGTTTGGTGTCTGGCCCGATGCCATATCCATCCTTGGCGCAGTTGTGATCCTCGGCGGCGCAGGCTTGCTCCTCTGGCGGGAAGGGCGGCGGCGCGCGGTGGTGACGTAACGCCACCTTTGACGAATCTCCGGCACCTTGGGCTAATGCCTGCCAAGGGAGAGGACCCATGCCACTGAGCATCCTGTTGCCGATGGTCGTTTTGGGCATCGCGGGCATCGCGGTGCTGCTGCATGTCTTGGGCCTCTCGCGCCGGGCGACGCTCTCGGATGCGGCGGCGGCGCGGGCGGCATGGCTGCGGGAATTTCCCGAGGACACCCCCATTCGCGTCATTCTCTGTCACGATCACAGCGCCGCCCTGATCGAGACCGCACAGGGGCGCGGCGTGGTCTGGCCAATGGGGGCCGATACCACCGCCCGTTACCTGAATGGCGCGCGGATCAGGCAGCGCAAAACCGGTCTCACGCTCGATCTGCCTGACTATACCGCCCCGCGCATCCGCCTGACACTCGCGCCCGACGAAGCCGCAAGCTGGTGCGCCCTATTGGAGGCCCGCGTATGAGTGATACGCTGATCTATCCCGACGTCGTGAATTGGGCGGTGCCGCTCTTTATCGCGGCGATCCTCGCGGAACTGCTTTGGATCGTGATCAAGGGGCGCGGCGGGCGGTATGAGACCCGCGACGCGCTGACCTCGCTCTTGCTCGGGGCGGGCAATGTGGCCGAGGGCATCGTGCTAGGCTTTGTCGCCTATGGCTTTTTCATGGTGCTGTGGCAGGTCACACCGCTCGATTTGGGCCATTCGATCTGGGTGATCGCGCTCTGCTTTGTGCTCGATGACCTGCGATACTACTGGGTGCATCGGTTCGGGCACCGCATCCGCTGGGTCTGGGCAAGCCACGTCAATCACCACTCTTCGCAGCATTACAACCTGACAACAGCGCTGCGCCAGACATGGACCGGCACCTTTACCTTTATGATGATCGTGCGCGCGCCGCTGATCCTCTTGGGCTTTCATCCCGCCATGGTGCTTTTCGTGGGGGGGCTCAACCTTATCTATCAATTCTGGATTCACACCGAGGCGATTGGCCGCCTGCCGCGCTGGTTCGAGGCGGTGATGAACACGCCCAGCCATCACCGGGTGCACCATGGGCGCAACCCGCGCTATCTCGATTGCAATTATGCCGGAGTCTTTATCATCTGGGACAGGATGTTTGGCACCTTCGTGCCGGAACTGGAGCGGGAAAAGGTGGATTACGGGCTTGTCCACAACCTCGGCACGTTCAACCCGCTGCGCGTAGCCTTTCACGAATGGATCGGCATCTGGCGCGATGCGACGCAACCGGGGCTGACCTGGCGCGAGCGACTGATGTATTGCGTCATGCCGCCGGGTTGGAGCCATGACAACAGCCGGGGCACGTCGCAGACCATCAAAGAGCGCTATCTCGCAACACATCCCGAAGAGGCCGGCACGCCGGGGTTGCCATCCTCAGGTCGACACACGCTTTAGATTTGTCACATATCGCCCACTAAAATGTTATTTGACCGATCATTCAAAACCGGATCAAGTCGTAGCAGGCGATTTGCGCCATCACTCACGAACAGGTGTCGCCCCGCTAGGCAGTGCGGGACGCTACGATAGTACCCGGCATCTTGGGCAAGGGCCCATTACTCACCCTTGTTCAAGATGTCGGGGAAGTGGTAGAATTTATCGTGACGAGTGATTTTTGTTTATGCCCTTTGGCTGAAATGACCCAACGATGCCCTGGGAAAAATGCTACGAAGAAGCAGAGGTGCTAGAAGCCGCGATGCGCGCCTTCTGGGAAAATGGCTATCAAGGCACCTCTATGGCCGATCTGGTCGCGGTGACGGGCCTCAATCGCGGCAGCCTCTATTCCGGGTTCGGCAACAAGCGAGAGCTCTTTTTACGTGCGCTGAAACATTACGATCAAAGCTACCGCGTCGGATTTCTCACGCAGTTGCGAAAGGACAGAAACCCGAGAGACGCGATCTTGGCTACGTTTGACGCCATTGCCCAAGGCAATGACACCATGCCTGGTGGGTGCCTCATGGTCAATTCAGCCATGGAACTTGCCCCGCATGACGATGAAATCGCCCGCGTCATCGAGGACAGCATGGCCGAGGTCGAGGCGTTTTTTGCCGACTGCCTCAGCCAGTTCGAGGATCGCATTCGCAGCAGTGCTGAAATTTCAGAAACCGCCAAGGTCTTGCAAGGGCTGATGATCGGCCTTTTGGTCTTGACCCGCGCCAATCGCGACAGCCCCTCTGTTACCGCCATTCTGTCGCAGGTGCATAATCTGCTCCGGTGATCCGCCTACCAACGCCCCGCGAGCGTGCGCGCCAGCAGGCTGAGTTGCGCGCGCGCCGGTGCCACCCCTAGCCGTCCCTCAGCCACCGCGCGCGGATCACGCTCTGCCTGCCGAAGCAGCGCCCCCGCCAGCCAGAGCGGCAAGAACGCAGCCCCTGCCCTGTGCGACACCTGCCTGCGCTCCGCCCGCGCGCGGCGCAGCCGCATCAACCCATCCTTGGCCAAGGCCTGCACAGCCTCGGGCCGACCATCGACCAAGGGCTTGCGCCCCGCCGCCTCGAGCGCTGGAATGGCGCGGAACCAATTGGCGAGACCCAGCGCATAGCCAGCATCAAGCGCAACCTTTGGCGCAACGGGACCCAGTGCGCTTGCCGCCGCCTGCATCAGATTGCCCGACGTGGTCTCGATGTACTGCGTGAAATCAGCCGCATCCTCGAACGGATCACGCGCGATGTCCCAGCGTCGTGCCTCGACCAGATCCGCCAGCAGCGCGGCACCGGGCGCGCCCAACACATGCGCCAAAGGCGTCACCACCTCGTGCCGCCTCACAAGGCCACCGGCCGCAATCTCCTCCAACGCATCGGCCCACCATTGCAGGCGCATCTCGGCGATCATCGGCTCTTGCGTGACCCACGGCGCGCGCGCCACCTCGACATTGAAAGCATATATCGGGAAGAGCACGGCACGCGCCGCGACCGGCGCCGCCATTGCGGCCAGAAAGCGGTCAGGATCGGCCCGGCGTACCAGATCGGCACAGGCGGTCAGATCGGCATCGAACCCTTGGCTCACGCCGCCCCCTGCCCGTGCAGAAGCTTCCAGTTGATCGCATCGAGCAGCGCCTCGAAACTGGCATCAACGATATTGGGGCTGACCCCCACCGTGGACCAGCGCCGCCCCTGCCCATCCTCGCTGTCGATGATGACCCGCGTCGCAGCTTCGGTGCCGCCTTGGGTGATGCGCACCTTGAAATCCACCAGCCGCATGTCGTCGATCTGGCCCTGATAGCGGCCCAGATCCTTGGCCAGCGCCTTGGCCAGCGCGTTGACCGGCCCCCGGTCGCAGCCGTGATCGTCCATCGATTCACTCACTGACAGTTTCTTGTCGCCATCGACCTTGACCACGACAACCGCCTCCGAGAGGCTGACCATACGGTCATACTTGTTCTTGCGGCGCTCGACCGTGACCTTGTAGCGCTTGACCTCGAAGAATTCGGGCATCTGCCCCAGTTCCTTGCGCGCGAGGATTTCGAAACTCGCCTGCGCGCTGTCATAGGTATAGCCCTCTTCCTCGCGCGCCTTGATCGTCTCGAGCAGGCGCGCCAGTGCCGGATCGCCCGGTTCGACCACGATCCCCGCCTCGGTCAGACGCTGGCGCAGGTTCGATTGCCCCGCCTGATTTGACATCGGGATGATCCGCGCATTGCCGACCGCCGCAGGGTCGATATGCTCGTAGGTGCTTGGGTCTTTGAGGATGGCACTGGCATGCAGCCCCGCCTTGTGGGCAAAGGCGGAGGCGCCGACATAGGCCGCTTGGCGCAGCGGCACACGGTTGAGGATTTCGTCCAACTGCCGGCTGATCGCGGTGAGAGACCGCAGGCCGTCGCGCGTGATGCCGGTCTCATAGCGGCAGGCATAGGGTTCCTTGAGCAGCAGGGTCGGGATGAGCGTGGTCAGATTGGCATTGCCACAGCGCTCGCCCAACCCGTTGAGCGTACCCTGAATCTGGCGCACGCCCGCATCCACCGCCGCAAGGCTGCCCGCCACCGCATTGCCGGTGTCGTCATGGGTGTGGATGCCAAGGCGGTCGCCGGGGATACCTGCCGCTATGACCTCTGACACGATGCGGCCAATCTGCGGCGGCAGCGTGCCGCCATTGGTATCGCAGAGCACCACCCACCGCGCGCCTGCGTCCAGTGCGGCGCGCAAGCAGTCCAGCGCATAGGCGGGATTGGCGGTGTAGCCATCAAAGAAATGCTCGGCATCGAACAGCGCCTCGCGCCCCTCGGCCACGACATGCGCTATGGAGCGGGCGATGTTGTCGGTATTTTCCTCAAGGCTGAGGCCGAGCGCGGTCGTGACGTGAAAATCATGGGTCTTGCCCACAAGGCAGACCGCCTTGGTCCCCGCGTTCAGCACAGCCGCCAAGACCTCATCATTCTCGGCGGAGCGGCCAGCGCGTTTGGTCATGCCAAAGGCGGTCATCGTGGCGCGCGTTTGCGGGGCGTCGTCGAAAAAGGCGCTATCGGTGGGGTTTGCCCCCGGCCAGCCGCCCTCGATGTAATCGACGCCCAGCCGGTCGAGCGCATGGGCGATCTGGATTTTCTCGGGCGTCGAGAAACTGACCCCTTGGGTCTGTTGCCCGTCGCGCAGGGTTGTGTCGTAGAGGTAGAGGCGCTCGCGGGTCATGCTATGCCCCCGCGCGAAATCAAGGTGCCGCAGGCACCGCCGCGCGAGCGCCCGACCGCCCGTCGCACCGGAGGTGCGCCGTGGATAGTCGGCACGCCTCCGGCGTGACGGGCGGGCGCTTTTGCAACGCCGCAATCCTCACAATCGTTCAAGTATTTCGCACCATAAACTGCTCCCCACAGCCGTCGCAGCGCCCCCCCGGCGGTCGGGCACCGCGCGGCTTGAAGGTGGTGTGCGGGCAGGCGCATCACTTCAACGCCTCCAGCTTGGCGGGGTCGAAATTAATCTGGCGAATTAGGAACACACCCTTGTTAGTCATTCTAACTTCAACGGCCACCTTAGTGAGTTGACATTTCAACTCGTCAACTTTGCTGAAATCCTTTGTCGCCTTGGCATTCGTTCGCAATTCAGTCAGTTGGCTCTCATAATTCGCGAGTTGATCACAAGAATGGGCTTCAGGTTTATCATCGTAGAGCCTCGCGAAATCCGTTGTTGTGCAGTGCTGCGCGAGATCCAGTCCCATAACCTCAAGCGTTCCGACCGCCGCTTCCAAAAAATGTTTTTCCAGTTTGATATTTTGCTTGTTGAGCAGCCTTACCCTCAGTTCCGCAAGAGCCGCAGGTGTTTCTAGATCATCGCTAAGATGCTCTATCACAGCCTCGATGGGCCGTCCCGACACAAGACGCTTCACGACACCAGAACCCAGTTTTGCAAGGTTCTCACAAATCTCATTCAGAGCCTTCCTTGCATTTTCCAATCGGTTATAACTGAAATCCATCGGCGATCTGTAATGCGACATAAGGAACGCCATACGTATCTCGGGGCCGGTCACGTTTCCGAATTCAGTCTTGCCTTCCAGCAAATCCCGCACGGTAAAGAAATTGCCCAAGCTCTTGGACATCTTCTTGCCCTCGACCTGCAGCATCTCGTTATGCAGCCAGTAGCGCGCGAATTCTCCCTCGGGGTGCGCGCAGCAGCTTTGCGCGATCTCGTTTTCGTGGTGCGGGAACATCAGGTCGTTGCCGCCGCCGTGAATGTCAAAGCTATCGCCCAAGAGCTCGTGCGCCATGGCCGAGCATTCGATGTGCCAGCCGGGCCGCCCCCTGCCCCAAGGCGAGTCCCACCCCGGCAGATCATCGCTCGACGGTTTCCACAGGACGAAATCCATCGGGTTGCGTTTGTACGGTGCCACCTCGACCCGCGCGCCCGCGATCATGTCATCGACCGAGCGGCCCGACAGCTTGCCGTAATGCTCGCGCCAGCTATCGACGGCAAAGAGCACATGACCCTCGGCCTCATAGGCGTGGCCCTTGGCGATCAGACCCTCGATCATCGCCACCATCTGCGCGATATACTGCGTGGCGCGCGGCATGTGGTCAGGCTCGAGCGCCCCCAGGGCCGCCATGTCGTCGAGAAACCATTGCGTCGTCTCCGCAGTGATCTGCCCAATCGAGCGCCCCGACTCGGCGGCGCGGGCGTTGATCTTGTCGTCCACATCGGTGAAGTTGCGCACATAGGTCACGTGCTCGGTCCCATAGACATGCCGCAGCAACCGGTAGAGCACGTCGAACACCACCACAGGGCGCGCATTGCCCAGATGCGCCCGGTCATAGACCGTCGGGCCGCAGACATACATCCGCACGTTATCTGGATCGAGAGGCGCGAAATCCTCTTTCTGGCGGGTTCGGGTGTTGTGCAGCTTGATCGTCGTCATCTTGTCCTCGCGCGCGGTCCCGCGGCGGGCTTAGCAACTTCGTGATCGCTTGGAAACACAAGACCGGCCCGCCTGAGAAAACTCAGGTGATAATGCAGCAGATAATGCAGGGTGCGGTGCTCATGGCTTGTCCTATCCCCCGCCATTGCGCCCGTCAAGCGCGACGATCGAGGTCGCATTTGCGACGCGCGTCGGAATTGGAACAGACAGATACCGCAGAATCAGATGCTCTCTGCGGATCTGACGGAGAACATCATGCACCCACGCAGCAAGATCGCGCTCGTTGTCCGCACCATTGGTGCGGAACGGGGCCGTGCGGCGCGCGGGCGTCCTTTGGTGGCCTGAGCCCAGCCAAACAAACCCGTTTCATTCCTTCAGGAAACCCAAGACATGACCGAGACGATTACGCGCCGCGCCGGTGGACGCGCTGCTCGCCGCGAGGCCCGCTCCAACCCGCTTGCTGCCAATCTGCGCCCCGTGCATCCAGGGCAAGAGGGCGGCACCTATCGCCCGCTGAGCCAAATGCAGATGGACCGCATTCATCAGGCTGTGCTCGACGCGCTCGAACAAATCGGGCTGGCCGATGCGCCCCCTTCGGGCGTGGCCTATCTGACGGGGGCTGGCGCGATCCTCGGCTCTGACGGGCGGATCCGTTTTCCGCGCGCGTTGATCGAGGACACCATCGCCAAGGCCAACCGCGAGATCACGCTCTTTGGCCGGGACCCGCGCCACGACATGCTCTTGCAGGGCAATCGCGTGCATTACGGCACGGCAGGGGCGGCGGTGCATGTGGTCGATGTTCACACCCGCAGCTACCGCGAAAGCACGGTGCAGGATCTGCATGACGCGGCCCGCATTGCGGATCAACTCGACAACATCCATTTCGTGCAACGCCCGATGGTCTGCCGCGATATCGTCGACAACCGCGAGATGGACCTCAACACGCTCTATGCCTGCTGTTCGGGGACCACGAAACACGTGGGCACCTCCTTTACCGAGCCGGGATTCGTTGCCGATGCGATCGAGATGCTGCACCTGATCGCGGGCGGCGAGGATAAATGGCGCGAGCGGCCGTTTGTGAGCAATTCCAACTGCTTTGTCGTGCCGCCGATGAAATTCGCCACCGAATCCTGTCTGGTGATGGAGGAGTGTATCCGCTTGGGCATGCCGGTGCTGCTGCTCTCGGCCGGTCAGGCCGGGGCCACCGCCCCCGCCCCCATCGCCGGGGCCATCGTGCAGGCGACGGCGGAGTGTCTGGCGGGCCTCGTCTATGTCAACGCGATCAAACCGGGGTTCCCGGCCATTTTCGGCACCTGGCCGTTTGTCAGCGACCTGCGCACGGGGGCGATGTCGGGCGGATCGGGCGAACAGGCGCTGCTGACCGCGGGCTGCGCACAGATGCACAAGTATTACGGCCTGCCCGGCGGGGCGGCCGCGGGCATTGCGGATGCGAAGCTTCCCGACATGCAGGCGGGCTGGGAACAGGCGACATCGAATGTCATGGCGGGCCTCTCGGGCCTGAACATGGTCTATGAGGCGGCGGGCATGCATGCGTCCTTGCTGGGCTTTTGTCTTGAATCGCTGATCCTGGGGGACGACCTCATCGGTCAGGCCCTGCGCTGCACACGGGGCATCGAAGTGGACGAGGATACGCTCAGCCTTGAGGTGATCCGCGCCACCTGCATCGGCGGGCCGGGCCATTACCTCGGGGCGGAACAGACACTGGGGCGGATGCAGACGGATTACCTCTATCCCTGCATCGCCAATCGCTCGTCACCCAAGGAATGGGATGAGTTGGGCAAGCCGGACCTGATCGCAAAGGCCACGGAAAAAAAGTTGAAGATCCTGTCGGAACGGGCCTCGGCCCGGTTTGACCCGGTGACGGATGCGGCTATCCGCGCCCAGTTCAAGATCCACCTGCCCGCATAAGCTTTGCGATGTAGGTATTTGATTTAAAACAAGAACGCGCGCATCAACTGTCTGCGCGCGTTCTCCCGTTTTGGGGAAACACAGGACTGCACGCTAGCGCATATTACGCGAAAGCGGGAACCGGTTTTGAGCGCCTCGAACACGGGAAAAAATACGCTCTAGCACCTTTTCAGGCAGCACGCGTCCCATCGCCCTCAAAAGAATATATCCGCCAGTTCGTCTCCGGCGGACTGGGCGGGATTCTCGGGCAGGGCAAGAGGCGTCTCCGCCCCCACGAAAATTCTGTCGTGGATCAGACGCTCGGCATCCATCGTATAAATCGCATAGAGCTTGGCCAAACGATCCTGTTCTGAGGGCAGTACATCATACAGTTCACACTCCACATTCTCGTTTGAAATCAATTCATTGAAACCCGAAATGAAAGTATCGAGTTCGACCTTGGCGGCGACCAGCGACGCCAGCGATGTCTCACTTGCGTGGAGCGCAATCTTGAGCGCGTCACCCTTGATGGCACAGCCCTGTTTGGTCGCACGGACCGCCTGATCCGTAGCCTTCAACCGGTCAGAAATATCCTGCGCAAACCCCACGGTGCGGGACATCATATCATCCGCTTGTGAAACATCGGGCATGGTCGTGGCGGCAAGAGTACGTGTTGTCGTGGCGATCTGTTCAAAAATTTCGTTGGAGATCTTGGTCAGGGACAAGACCTGACGTGAGAGTTCCTGAAGCGCGCCCGCCTCTGACCCCATGTTGCAACAGACGATGAATGTATTGAGGCCAAGCATCCGGATATGATGATCAAGCAAGCCCATTTCTGCGGCGATCGTCTGAATCGACCCGATGTGGTCCTGCGTGGTCCGGCCAATCCGGTGCAACACATCCAAGTTCGACTGGCTGGATTGCAGCGCGCTCGACAGCCGGTTGGCGCAGCCTATCATCGTTGAAACCCGCTTCCTTTGTGTGTCATTGGGATCAAGATAGACCTGTTCCGCAGCCCCGAGCACTTGTTCTGATTTGCGACGAATACCGCCAAGGCGTTTGAGAACGGAGGCGACATCGCGCGCGATTTCGTCCCGACTTGCCTCGGCTTGACAAATCGCCAGATAGCTCAGCCCGTCGCTTGCCTCTGGCCGCTCTTGGGCAAGAGCGGCATCGAGAGAGGCGCGCGCTATCACCTCGACATGCTCCAGCCGTTGCCGGACAGAATCGCCTGTTTGAAGTTCCCCGACGATGGCAGAGATTTCGGCAAAGATGTCCCGCATGCCGGCTTCGATCACCGCATTGCCAGCCGCCAATTCATCCCGGTCCTGTTGAATTTCATGGATCTGCGCCTCGAGCCCCTCCAGCGCTGGCGTGGCCCTATCGGTCATGTCCCGCGAGAGGTTCAAAGAGATCATGTCAAGATCCGCCATCTCGACTTCGATGATCTCTATATGAGCTTGCAACGCTTTGAGTTGCTCGTCGGCCGAGGCTGCAATGCGAGCCAGCTCGATAGAGAATTCATCGATCTTGGCTTCCTGCCGTGTGAGAGATTTCCCCAATATCCGCGAAATAGGAGCAGAGGCAGACATGGTGCGAATGACCACAGACAGATGGCTGACATTGCTCTGGATTTTACGGATACCCGCACGCAGCGCTTCGGCCATCTGGACGAAGGTCTGTACATCTTCGCTGATTTCCGCACTGTGCTCGACAGAGTGCAGGCACAACATCCGGAGCGTCTGGGTCTCTTCCGGGCCCAAAACCACGCTAAGGCGGGCAAGCACCGTGCGTAGTTGCATGAGGTCTTCCACGCTCGTTCCAAGCCCCTGCCCGGCCCGCAGAAAGATCGTCTCGATTGTGCCTGTCGCCTTGTTCAGGCTGTCGATATAGGCGTTGGACAAAAGGGTTCGCAGGGTAGGATGCATCGGGGCTACCTCGCGCGGAGCTGATGGGAATTGGCAAAGGCCGCGATTGCGCCCGGAACCTCGGAGAGAGAAACAACGCGCGTGGCAGCCCCCATGCGGATCGCCTCGCGCGGCATACCAAAGACGACGCAGGTCTCTTCGTTCTGGGCAAGGGTCGTGGCCCCCGCTTCGCGCATTTCGCGCAACGAGCGCGCGCCGTCGTCGCCCATGCCCGTGAGGATGATCCCAAGTGCATTTTGCCCTGCGGACTGTGCGGCAGAGCGAAACAGGATATCAACCGAGGGACGGTGCCGACAGATATAGGGACCATCCACGATCTTGACGCCATAGCTGCGCCCCTGCCGAACGAGCATCATGTGAAAATTACCCGGCGCGATCAGAACCTCTCCGGGATTGCACAGATCGCCATCAGCCGCCTCTTTGACATTGACCCGGCACAGCCCGTTCAGGCGGCGCGCGAAGGCGTTCGTGAACCCCGCTGGCATATGCTGCACGATGACGACGGGAGGGCATGTCACCGGCAGCTCCTCCAGAACCGAGCGGATCGCCTCTGTGCCGCCGGTAGAGGCGCCGATACAGACGATCGGCGTGGTGTGGGCGATGTTCTTGGGCCGCGCAGGCGGAATCAAGGCATCCGCCAATAGCTTGGTGCCGGTCTCACGCGGGGGCGCGACCCTGCGTGCGCTTTTGTGCCCGGACTCGGCGGCGGCATGAATGGCATCACAAATGGCGATGGCGGATTCCTGAAAATCGGCATCGGTCCTCGGTGTCGGCTTTGAGACAACCTCGACTGCGCCACTGGCAAGGGCCGTCAGTGCAAGATCTGATCCGGCTTCGGCATGGCTGGAACAGATCACCACCGGAATGGGGCGCTGCGCCATGATCTTGCGGAGAAAATCAAGCCCGGACATGCGCGGCAACTCCATGTCGAGCAGCATGACATCGGGGAGCCCAGATTGCATTTTCGACACGGCAATAAACGCATCCGCCGCCGTTCCGAACAGTTTCAGGGTCGGATCGGTTTCCACAATCCGCATCAACATGGCCCGCGCCGAGGCTGAATCGTCCACGATCAAGACTGAAATCTGAGGTTTGCAGGCACTGTCCAGCATCGCGGTCTACTCTTTTTGGAACACAGCCGTGGCAAGCTGTTTGAGATTGGGTTGTTTCACGGTCATGGATTCGGAATGTCCAACCACCAGATACCCCTTTGGTGCCAGGTGACGGGCAAGGCGCGCGATGACATTGGCCTGATCCTCGGGCTCAAAGTAGATGAGCACGTTGCGCAGGAAAATGATGTCTACATCCTGATCCACCGGGTAGCTTTCATCCATCAGGTTGAGATACGTGAAGTTTGCCTTGCTTCTCAGGGCTGGCACGATCCGTGCCATCCCGCGCATATCTTCGGACCGCCCCGGCATGGTATACCGCGCGCGCAAGGCAGACGGGACCGGATCAAGGGCGTCAGCCGCGTAAATCGCGCGCTTGGCGGCATCGACCATGCGGGTGGAAATATCCGTACCAAGGATGGCGTATTGAAACTCTGCGCCGTTGCGCACGGCCTCTTCCATGAGCATTGCCGCCGTATAGGCCTCGGACCCATCCGAACAGGCCGCACTCCAGAACTTAACATCGACAGGTTTGTTGAGCCGCTGCTTGCGCCGCAGAATCTGTGGCAGCATTTCATTCATGAGACAGCGGAAATGGGCCGGTTCCCGGAAGAAATCGGTTTTGTTGGTCGTGATAAGATCAATGACATCATCACGTTCCGCGCCAAATCCGCCGTCCTCAAAGAGGTGACGGTAATAGTCTTCAATCGAGCTAAAGCCGAGGGTCTGCACCCGGCGGCGCAGGCGGCTTTCGATCATCACCTTCTTGCCAGAGGGCAATTTGATCCCGGTTTCGCGGGAAATCACCTCTGCAAAGTGGTCGTGATAGGATTTGGCGCGAGACAGGCTCATGTCAGGGCGAACCCTTCTGAAGTTTCGGTGGCGCGTTGAGATGCGAATTCAGTCGTCTTGCGCCGCGCCCCCTCGCCAAACAGCTTTTCGAGGTCGAGAATACAGACGAAATCTCCGTTGCGACGACCAATACCGGTCAGCACACTTTCATCCCATGTGGTGATTCCTGCGTCGGCGGGGGATTTGATCGCGCCCTCGTCAAGTTCCGTCACCTCGATCACGCGTTCGGTTTTCAGACCTACGGTTGACCTCTGCTGGCCGTTCATCAGGCTCAGGATGAGAATGCGGGTCTCGGAGGTGTCTTTGGTCGGCCCACGCGACAAAAGCTCGGAGAGGTCGGTGACAGCGATGCTCTCGCCGCGCACGTCAATGAGCCCCAGAAGCTCTGCAGGGCTGTTGGGCAGCGCTGCAATCGGCTGAGTATCCAGGATCTGCTGTACCCGGTTCACGGGAACAGCGAAGAGCGAGCCGCTCGATTGAAAGGTGACGACTTGGGTATTCTCGTTCATGGTTCTATCCTCACGCTGCGTCGCGCGATGCAAAACCATGATCGAGATCATCCTTGTTCGCACCGGGATTGAAAGAAAAGCCACCGGGGTTCCGTGTGGTTCTGAAAAGAGTAGCTTTGGCTGCGCGGGCCGGGCTGGATTTCTCCTGCGGCTGCGCGACGGCGTCGTTTGACAGGACAAAATAGGACACCGCATCCTGCAACTGCTCGGATTGGCTCGAGAGTTCCTCGGCTGTGGCCGAAAGTTCTTCGGCCGCCGAAGTGTTCTCTTGCGTGACCTTATCGAGTTGCTGAATCGCCAGATTGACTTGCGTGGCACCGGACGACAGTTCCTGCGAAGCCGTCGAGATTTCGGTGACGAGGGCCGATGTGCGTTCGATGTCGGGCACAAGACCCTGGAGCATTGCCCCTGCGTTTTCTGCCGTCCGAGCCGTGGTGGCCGACAAGGCAGAGATCTCTGCCGCCGCCGTCTGGCTGCGTTCGGCCAGTTTACGCACCTCTGCCGCGACAACCGCGAAACCGCGCCCATGTTCGCCCGCGCGCGCGGCCTCGACCGCCGCGTTGAGCGCCAGAAGGTCGGTCTGACGCGCGATTTCCTGCACCACCATGATCCGGCTGGCGATTTCCTGCATCGAGGTCACTGCTTCGGCAACGGCCTTGCCGCTCTCACGGGCATCTTTTGCTGATTTGATGGCCATACGCTCGGTCTCGGCGGCGTTCTCGGCGCTTTGCTTGATATTGGCGGACATCTGTTCCATCGAGGCCGACGCCTCTTCGGTGGACGACGCCTGCTCGGTGGCCCCTTGCGACAATTCCTCGGATGTGGCGGCCATTTGCTGACTGCCCGAGGCCACATTGCGGATGGCCGATGACACATCCCCCACGACGTCTCGCAACTTGAGGACCATCGCATTGACCGACTGTAAAAGATCGCTGATTTCGTCATTGCTGCGGATGGTAGCAGTTCGCGTCAGATCGCCTGCGGCGACCCGCCCGGTGATGGCGATGGCTCTGCCCAGACCCTTGGAGATCGAGAACGTGACCCAAGAGGCAGCAGTGACACCGATCACGATGGCCGCCGACATCAGAACCAGAAGCACATTGCGTGAGCTGGCGTATTGTGCAGCGGACTCCGCGATCATTTTGGTCATCGTGGCCTCGTTGAGCTCGACGATCCGACGCAATATCTCACGCATCGCGAGCGCCGCCTCCTTTCCTTCGGCCTGAAGGTAACGAAACGCCTGACGCTGTTGCCGCATATCTTTCATAGACATGGCCTTGGCATTGACAGCCATAAGCTCTTGCTCAATCCGACTATATTCCTCCAAGAGAGGCTGTGCTTCTGCACTGGCGATGGACGCGAGGCGATCAAACAAGGCCTTTTTGCCGTTCAGATTTTCTTCGATACTTGCCTTGACCTCGCGCTTGGTCGCAAAGTTCTCGGCAAGGAGATAACTAAGGGTATCGCGTTGAAATCGGGTTTGCGCCGAGATCAGGCTTTCCGACAAATGCACCCGCTCCCCCGCCTCGTTCGAGATAATGTCCAGGTTGCGGTTGAACTCCGCCAAATCCTTGAGAGCAAGGAACATGGCAAATCCAGTCAGCCCCAAAACCAAGAGAAATGTTGCGACCAGCTTCGCTTTTATGGTCAGTCTCATGATATGATTTCCCTTAATCAAAGAGCGTTAGCTGTTGCGATATGCGCGGCAAAGATGTTGTTGAGGTCGGGCAGAATGGTGATGCCCTCGGGGCCCTGTATGAGGCCCCGCACGTAATCGGCGGGCCAGATCGTGCCGGTGGGCGGTAAGGGTTCAATACGATCGCAATCAATGGTTATCACCTCGCGCACCTCGTCGGCTGTGATGCCCACGGTGATCTGCTCATTCTCGATCGGGATTTGCAGAACCAGAATACGTGTGTCCTGATCGACTGGCCGCTTGGGAATGCTGAAGATCACACGCAGATCAGCCAGTGGAACAACCCCGCCGCGCACATTGATGACGCCTTGCGCAAAGGCGCCGCCATGGGGGACGCTGGTCACGGGGATGGGCGAGAGGATTTCCAGAACCGCGCTGGTTTCAATGGCGAAAATCCGTTCACCAAGGCGCAGGGCAACCACCGTGAGGGTCTTGCCCGATCCGTTGAGGTCTTTGGTCATGCTGCTTTCTCGATTTTTCTAAGGTCAGTCCGGGCAAGCTCGACAAGATTGCCGACTTCGAGCACGAGGGCGACCGAGCCATCCCCAAGGATGGTGGCCCCAGAGATGGATTTGACGCCGGCGTGCAGGCGCGACATCTGTTTGACGACCGTCTGATTGGTGCCCAGGATGCGATCCACCACCAGCCCGACGCGCATGCTGGAGGCGGAGACAACGATCACATTCTGAAGCGTGTTGCGTTCCTCGGCGCAGTCCAGAAGCGTTCTGAGCCGCAGGAACGGCACCAGAGAGTCGCGGATCTGCAGAAAGCTCGAGGCCGTATCGTCTGCCGTATCGCAGGCAGGCAATTCCACAATTTCTTGCACCGCGGCCATCGGAATAATGTAGTGATCGCCCCCCACATCTACGAGAAGGCCTTCGATGATCGACAGCGTGAGCGGCAGGCGCAGGGTGAAGGTTGTGCCGTGGCCCGGTTCGGAAGAGATCACGATCCGGCCTCTCAGGCCCTCGACCGTACGCTTGACCACGTCCATGCCAACGCCGCGCCCCGACAGCTCTGTGACCTTGGCAGCGGTCGAGAATCCCGGCTCGAGGATGAGCGCGAAAAGCTCGGCCTCGGACGGCGTGGCGTCTGGCGTCAGCAGCCCTTGGTCAATAGCGCGCGCGCGCAGTTTGTTGCGATCCAGACCGCGACCGTTATCCTTGACCGAGATCACCACCTCGGCCCCCAGATGCTCGGCGCTGAGCTCGATGGTGCCGCGATCCGGCTTGCCTGCGGCAGCGCGCGCCTCATCGGTCTCTAGCCCGTGATCAATCGCGTTGCGGATGATATGCACCAGCGGATCGCCCAGCCGTTCGATCACGGTTTTATCGAGCTCGGTATCCGCCCCGGTGACGACAAAATCGACGGTTTTTCCCAAGCCTTCGGAGAGGTCATGCACAAGGCGGCGGAACCGGCCGATGATCGAGCTGATGGGCACCATGCGGATGCTCATGGTGGTGTCACGCATCCGGGCAGAGAGGCGTTGAATATCCTCTGCGGCAGCCATGATGGAGGGATCTTTGCTGCTGTTGGCCAAGGCGCTGAGGCGGGCCTCGGCGATGACCAACTCGCCCACCTGATCCATCAACTCGTCCAGACGCTCGGCCGGCACGCGCATCGTCGCACTTTGCTGGGCGGCTTGGGGGCCGGTGACCACGACCTCGGCAGGCACCGCGCTCGCGGTGACATCCGGCGCGGGGGCCGCAAGGTTGACGAGGTTCAACTCCATATTGCCCTCATGGAACATGAAGACGCTGTTGATGTCGTCCTCACGCGCAGAGGCGGGCAGATCCATGGACCACCCCAGCAAACAGGCCTGCGCCTCGATCCCTTCAAGAGCCGGAATCCGGCTGATGTCCGCCACAAGATTGGTGGCCCCCAGGCCGCGCAACTCGTCCAAGAGCACCTCAGGTCGCGCGCCGAGCGCCAAAGCGTCTGTGGCAAGTCGGAAATCCAACCGCCAACCCTGCTCGGCAGGTGCCTCGACATGCGGCTCGACGGTGTCGTTGCCGGGGCTGACGGCCTGCGCGAGGTCATCAAGGATGGCCTGTCGTGCGGGGGTCATGGCGGCTTCTCCGGCCAGATAGCCCTTGATTTCGTCGGCGGCGCGCAGCGCCACGCGGATCAAAGAGGCGCTGACCTTGATTTCCCCAGAACGGATTTTTTCAAACGCGGTTTCAAATTTGTGAATGAACGCCGCCAAGTCTGTGAATCCGAACATCGCACCGGACCCCTTTATTGTATGCAGGTCCCGAAAGGCCGCATTTATCAGATCCATATTGTTCGGGTCTGCTTGCAGCTTCAGCAGGCCTTGCTCGAGGCTTTCAAGAAGTTCACTGGCCTCTTCGAGAAAGACCGCAGAAATGTCATTATCCATCATCCCAGAACCTTCTGAATGACGCTGAGAAGTTGCGCCTGTGAAAACGGCTTGACCATCCAGCCAAGGGCACCGACCGAACGGGCCTCTTGCTTGAGCGCATCCGCCGAGTCGGTGGACAGAAAGACGACCGGAATACCCTGACTGCTGGGATGGGCGCGAAAGGCGCGGATAAAGCCCAGACCATCCAAATTCGGCATGTTCTGATCGGTCAGAACCGCGTCGATCTTGAGTGTGGTGGCCTTTTCCAGGGCATCGCGCCCATCAACGGCCTCAATGACATTATAGCCTGCCCCGCGCAGGGTCAGGCCGACCATTTGCCGAATGGACGGAGAATCGTCGACCGCGAGAACCGTTTTCATGCTGCCACCTGCCTAGTCTGAACGCTATTGATCCCGACGAGAACGCCATTCTCGACCACCGCCAGCGGCAAGAGCGCGATCCGATCGAGCGCGGTTTCCAGAACGCTCCCCGAGGGCATGTCGACGGCAAACCGATGCGCAAGGCCCTGCGCCGTCTTGAAGGCCGACAACAGAACCTGAAGGCTGGCGGCATCGATACTGACGAGTTTCTTGGTGCAAAGGGTGACGTCACCGTTGGTCAGGGCGGTGTTCAATTGCTGGGCAAGATCGTCTGCCGAGGCGATCTTCAAATCCCCGGTCAGAGGAAGTTTCTTGGTCATGAGGTCTGTGGTCCGTACTTGGGGACAGATCTGAAAAGGCCCACTTTATGACCTTTTCAAATATGTCAGCTACAACAGGTGTCATCGCGATCAACGGTTGCGCCTTGGCATTGTTTACAAACGCCAAAGGCCAGTTTGACCTTCGAAAGATCACAACTGGGTGTAAAAGTTGGCGGCGCTATCTATAGCGCTACACCCGCGCCGGTTACGGCCCCTATGCCTGCAACTTCGGGTCAAATCAGCGCTGTTTCGTCATTTTCACCGCTTCTCGGCGCCCCAACTACCCATGAGGATAGTTAACCCCCCGCGCTCACCCGCCGTTCAAACCTTTGAGGAGCGCATCATGCCATCCCAGCCAAGGATGATCACCCGTGACGGACCGTGAAAGAGCCGAGCAAGGGACAAAAACGTGCCGTAGCACCAGCGCCGAGCGATCGGAGAGCCCCCGGTGTGTCGCCTGTTTTGTCCGGTTTCGGTGTTCTCACGCTTTTTAATTTTTTCGCGTCCACAACAACTTGTGACGCAACTTGACCAAAGGACCAACCATGAGACTGAGTATCAAAGCCAAGCTGGCCGGAACCTTTATCTTTATCTTTGCCTTGTTCGGCGCCTCTGTCGTCATGGCGCTGCGCGACCTCAGAGCCGCCGATCAGGAGCTTCAGGACATCATGCGCCTGGAAGTCACCGAACTGGGCGTGATCAATGAAATGTTCGAGGCAAAATTGCAGGTCTTGACCGGTGTCGCCGCTTTCCTGATCGGCCTGCCCGATGCGCCGGCTGACCACCTCGACAAGATCAAGGCAGGCGTCATAGCCCAAGCCTCTATCGTCGATGACAAGATCATCGAATTGGGTGCCATGGCGAAAAACCCCGAGCTGGTGGCCGAGTTGAATGCTTTTGAAGAGTTGCACAAACGCGCCTTTGCGATGAACACCCGCGTGATCGCGTTGGAGGCCGCCGGGAATGGCGACGCGGCCAATACTCTTTTTCATAAAGACCTGATGGACATGGGGGTCGACATTCGAGCCTCGCTTCAGAATATGCGCGAGACCATCGTCGGCAACCTCAGTCAGCGCGCCGCAGAGGCAACCGTCGCCTATGAAACAGCCAAGTTCAACCTGGTGCTGATGCTGATCCTCTCCTTGCTTGTGGGTCTTGCCGCGGCGACCGTGATCACGCTCTCCATCGCGCGGCGGGTGGCACAGGCCGCAGAACTGGCGCACGGCATTTCCCAAGGCGACCTGCGTCACACGCTCGACGTGCGTGGCCGTGACGAGGTGTCGACCTTGCAGGCGTCGATCAACGACATGGTTCTGCGTCTGCGCGATATCGTGGCCGACGTGACCAATTCGGTGCGCAACGTGTCCTCTGGTGCGGCGCAACTGGCGGAAACCTCGGAAGAGTTGGCGCGCGGTGCCTCCGATCAGGCGGCGGCGACGGAAGAAGCCTCGTCCGCTGTCGAACAGATGACTGCGAATATCAAGCAGAGCGCCGAAAACTCACAGATCACCGAGGGTATCGCAACCAAATCCGCCGAGGATGCTCGCACGAGTGGGCGCGCCGTGGCCGATGCCGTAACCGCGATGCAGACGATTGCGGACCGCATCATGATCGTTCAGGAAATCGCGCGGCAGACCGATCTTCTGGCGCTGAATGCCGCCGTCGAGGCCGCACGCGCGGGCGAGCATGGGCGCGGCTTTGCCGTGGTCGCCGCAGAGGTGCGCAAACTGGCCGAACGCAGCCAGACCGCCGCCGCCGAAATTTCGTCGCTGTCCGCCACCACGGTGAGCACCGCCGTCGGGGCCGGGACGATGTTGGCGGAGCTGGTGCCCAATATCGAACGCACCTCGGGTCTGGTGACGGAAATCAGCGATGCCTCGCGCGAGCTTTCGAGCGGCTCGTCGCAGATTGCCCTTTCCATCCAGCAGCTTGACCTTGTGACCCAGACCAACAACGCCGCCTCAGAGGAACTGTCCAGCAGCGCGACCGAGCTTGCCAGCCTCGCCGATGAGCTGACCGTCGCGGTGGGCTTCTTCAAGGTAGCGGATCAACCTGCCGTCGAGCTTCGGCGAGAAACCCGCAGTTCTTCAACAAGTTCGGTGGTTCCGCTCAAGCGAGGCAAGGCATCTACCAAGCCGCAATCGTCGAAACCCGCGAAATCGGAGGGCGGTTTCGAATTCGATCTGGGCTCTTCGGGCGACGATCTTGACGCGCGCTTTGCCCATAAGGAAAGCGCCTAAGCAAAGCCTTGGGGCAGGTCGGGAAACCCACCTGCCCCAAGGATTCAGACTATTCGTTCCAAGCCTTGTCGACGCCGTCGATCTGAACCCGCGTTGGCAGGCCCAGACGATCCAGCACCGGGAAATAGGGCTTGGGGTCAAGTTCTTCGACATTGCGCATCGCGCCCACATCCCAATCCCCTTGGGCGATAAGGATCGCGGCGGCGACAGGTGGCACGCCAGCGGTGTAGGAAATCCCCTGGCTGCCAACCTCTTCAAAGGCCTCTTTGTGATCGGCCACGTTGTAGACAAACACCTCGACGGGCGCGCCATTCTTGGTGCCCTTGACCAGATCACCGATACAGGTTTTGCCGGTGTAGTTCGGCGCCAGCGATGCCGGATCAGGCAGCACCGCCTTGACCACCTTGAGCGGCACCACTTCCAGCCCCTCAGCGGTTGTTACGGGATGCTCCGACAAAAGGCCTAGGTTCTTGAGGACCGTAAAGACGTTGATGTAATGCTCGCCAAAGCCCATCCAGAACCGCACATCGGCATCCGGGTAATTGGCCGCAAGCGAATGTACCTCGTCATGGCCCGAGAGATAGGCGCGGCAGGTGCCAACCACCGGCAGGTCCCAATCGCGACCCACCTCGAACATCTTGTTCTCTTGCCAATCCCCGTTCTGCCATGAATAAACCGTGCCGGTGAATTCACGGAAGTTGATCTCGGGGTCGAAATTGGTCGCGAAGTACCGGCCATGCGAGCCTGCGTTGATGTCCACGATGTCGATGGACGTCACCTTGTCCATGTATTCGTCAGCGGCAAAACGGGCAAAGGCGTTGACGACGCCGGGATCAAAGCCGATCCCCAAAATGGCGGTCACGCCGTTTTGCGCGCAAAGATCGCGCTTCTTCCATTCGTAATTGCCATACCAGGGCGGCGTTTCGCAAATCTTGGCGGGGTCTTCGTGAATGGCGGTGTCGATATAGGCGGCGCCCGTCTCGCTACAGGCGTCCAGAACCGACATGTTCACGAAGGGCGAGCCGACGTTGATGACAATCTGCGCGCCCGTCTCGCGGATAAGCGCGGCCACGGCGGCGCTGTCCATGGCATCAATCGCATGGCTGGCAAAGGTGCCCGGCACCTTCATCGCCGATTTGTCGTGAACCGAGGCGATGATCGCGTCGCATTTCGCCTGCGTGCGCGAGGCGATGTGCAGATCGCCCAGAATATCGTTGTTCTGGGCGCATTTATGGGCGACGACCTGCGCCACGCCTCCGGCACCGATGATGAGCACGTTACGTTTCACTTCTGCTGTCTCCTTTTCTTGCAGGACAGGGGAAGGAGGGCGATCAGCCCCGGGAAAGAGTGTGGGTGGTCCTCATGAGAGCGAGGCGGCATAGTCCTCGAAGGTAAAACTGCGGATCAGATCGACCGTGCCATCAGAGCGTCGGATGGCAATAGCGGGCATGTTGACGCCATTGAACCAGTTTTTCTTGACCATCGTGTAACCGGCAGCATCGCCGATCGAAATACGGTCGCCGACAGCGAGCGGTGCAGCCAAGCGCGCTTCGCCGAAAATATCGCCCGCAAGGCAGGATTTGCCGCAGATTTGATAGGCATGACTGCCCTCTTGCGGCAACTTCGCACTCTCGCGGTAGATCAAGAGGTCAAGCATATGCGCCTCGGTGCTGGAATCGACGATGGCCAATTCCTTGCCATTGTCGAGAATGTCGAGCACCGTAACCTCAAGCGTGGTCGATTGGGTTATCGCCGCCTCGCCCGGTTCCAGATAGACCTGCACCTCGAACTTCTCGGCAAACTCCTTGAGCCGCGCCGCTAACTCCTCCAGTGGGTAATCGTTCCCGGTGAAATGGATGCCCCCCCCAAGCGAGACCCACTCCAGACGCTCCAAAACCGGCCCAAACTCGTCCTCGATCCGGGTCAACTGGCGGTCAAAGAGGTCAAAATCACTGTTTTCGCAGTTATAGTGGATCATTACGCCGGAAATCTGGTCGATCACGCCAAGAATCTTGTCCACTTCCCATTCGCCCAACCGCGAAAAGGGTCGCGCAGGATCGGCCAGATCGAAACTCGACGTTGAAAACCGCGGGTTGAGGCGCAGACCGCGTTCAATTCCTGCCGATTGGCTGTCATAGCGCTGCAACTGCCCGACGGTGTTGAAAATGATCTTATCGGCGTAGGACACCGCCTCGTCGATCTCGGCGTCCGACCAGGCGACCGAATAGGCGTGCGTCTCCTTGCCGAACTTCTCGCGCCCCAACCGCAACTCGAAGAGCGAAGATGAGGTGGTGCCATCCATGTAAGGCTGCATCTTTGGAAAGGCCGACCATGTGGCAAAGCATTTCAGCGCCAAAAGCGCCTTGGCCCCAGACAGCGCGCGCAGGCGCTCGATCTTGCGCATGTTCTGTAAGAGGCGCTCTTCGTCGATCAGGTAATAGGGTGTCGGAATCATCTGGCCCCCCTTTGCTGTCACAGGGTCATACGGTTGCGCAGCGCATACCCCCCCCGCCCCTGTGATGCAATGGCAGAGCGACCCTGAGACGCGCATGAGAGGGTCGCAGCGATTGACACAAAACGGGAACATGTGTAGAACAAAACCAAATGACCCGCGAGAGGACCCGGCCCATGCTGACCAAGAAACAACTCGATTTGCTGGAGTTCATCCAAAAGCGTGTGCAGCGCGATGGGGTGCCGCCCAGCTTTGACGAGATGAAAGAGGCGCTTGATCTGCGGTCGAAATCCGGCATCCACCGGCTGATCACGGCGTTGGAAGAACGCGGGTTCATCCGCCGTCTGGCGCATCGCGCGCGCGCGCTGGAAATCGTGCGCCTGCCCGAGAGCCTGGGCGGCGAGGCGCGGCACAGCTTTACCCCCCGCGTGATCGACGGCGACCGCCCCGATGCCCCCCGCCCCGCCAATGCCCAACCGGTCGAGGTGGCTCATGCCTTCGAGGTGCCGCTTATGGGCCGTATCGCCGCCGGTGTGCCGATCGAGGCGATTGCCCAAGTGCAGCACAATGTCTCGGTGCCCAGCGGTATGGTCCGAGGCACAGCCAATCACTATGCGCTGGAGGTGCGCGGCGACTCGATGATCGAGGCGGGGATCAACGATGGCGATGTGGTGATCATCCGCGAGACATCGGTTGCGGATAACGGGGACATTGTCGTGGCCTTGATCGAGGATCAGGAGGCGACGCTCAAACGCTTTTACCGCCGGGGCAATGCCATCGCGCTTGAGGCGGCTAATCCCGCCTATGAAACCCGGCTCTTTCCTGACGATCAGGTCCGGGTTCAGGGACGGTTGGTTGGTCTGATCCGCAGCTACTGAGAATTCCAGAGCCGCGCGCCGCTCAAGTCGCGCGCGGTTACAAGGCGCAAATCCGATCCATCTGCGTAGAGCGCGAGCGATCCTGTCACGCGTAGTGTATCGGGTGTTACGATCTGGCAGTCACGGTTTTGGGTCAGCGCACTCTCTGGGCGTGGCTCCGGTGTCGCGCTTATTAGGATCAGCTTGGCCCCCTCGCACAGGATCGGCTTGGCGGCTGCATCCTTGCCTGCCAAGATCCGAACATCGTTGGCCAAGGCAAGGTCCTCGGACCATCGCTCAAAAGCCGCCTCGCGCGTTGCCGCGTCGCCGTCATTCTCCAACCAGTTCTGAGCCACGAACCCGCCGCCCGACACCTTGTTGAGCGCGCGCCCCGCCTCGGTCATGATGCCGATCAGGCCAGACGTGTCGGAAACGATCATCACCGGGCGCTCTGCTGCGCCCCAGAGAAAAACGCCGACGACCACCGGCACGGCCCCCAATATCCGCGTCCACCCCTGCCAAAGCACGATAAAGAGCGCCCCGAGTGCCAGAAGCGGCAGCACATGGGGACCGGGGGCCATCACGGGCACGCGCGCGCCGTCCAGTGCGGCCACCCATTCCGCCACGCCAAGTATCCAGCGCAAGCCAAGCTCCATCACGCGCAGCGCGATCCAGTCGAGGCCAAGCGGCAACAAAAGCGTGGCCAAAACCGCCGCTGGCATCACCAGTACCCCCATCAATGGCACACTCACCAGATTGGCCAAGAGGCCGAATTGCGCGTATTGGTTGAAATGTGCCGCAGCGACCGGCGCTGTCGCGGCCCCTGCCACGGCGGACGAAATCACCACGGCCAACACCGGGCGCAGCCAGCGGGGACCAAGAGCCCACCCCGCATCGCGCACCCAGCCGAACACGGCAACCAATCCCACTGTCGCGGCAAAGGACATCTGAAAGCCCGGACCAAGCAGCGCCTCGGGCTGAAGGGCCAGTACAATAATCGCCGCCACCGCAACCGCCCGCAGGCTAAATGCGCGCCGCTCCAACATCACCGCGCCCAGCATCACCGCGACCATGACAAAGGCGCGCTCGGTCGCGACATTCCCCCCCGACAAACCCAAGTACCCGGCCCCGGCCAGAAGCGCGAGAAAGGCCGAAAGCTTCTTGGTCGGCAGGCGCAGCCCCAGGCGCGGCACGGCGGCAAAGCCCAAACGAAAGGCGGCAAAGACAAACCCGGCCAATAGCCCCATGTGGAGCCCTGAAATGGCCAAGAGATGTGCAAGGTTGGAAATGCGCATTGCTTCCAGTGTCGATAGGCTGAGACCAGCCCGGTCGCCGGTCATGATCGCAGCGGCAAAAGCACCCGTTTGCCCCGGCAGGCGGCTCTGCACATGCTGCGACAGAGCCATGCGCGCCCGAAAGAGTGCTTGGCCCCCCGCCCCCGCGTCCAGCCGCAGAACCGGCGTGCGGGTATAACCCACCGCGCCAAGCCTCAGAAACCACGCATGTCGCTGGAAATCAAAGCCCTCCGGTTCGACCGGACCACCCGCCGGGCCCAGATGCGCCGTCAGGATCACCCGCTCTCCGGCGCGGGGTGTGAAATGGCCCTGATCGCCATGAAGCGAGACACGCACCCGGTGGGGCGTGCGCGCGGGATCGGTGCGTTCCAGCACCACGCGGTCGAGCGTCAGGCGCAGCGCGTCCGAAGCAGAGCGGTCGATCCCCACGATCCGCCCCTCCACCGGGCCGTAGTAGCGCCAGCCCAGAACCGGCCCCGCCACCAGATGCGCGCGCAGACCCGCGAGGGCAAAGCCCGCCAGCATCAGCGCCACCGCCCAGAGCAGTGGCCCCGACCATTCCCGCCCTTGTGCGGCCAACAGCGCCAACACAAGCGCCCCGCCGCCACAGCCCCACAGGGCCATCACCGAAGGTTCGCGCAACAGGGCGAAATAGGCCCCCACGCCACAGGCCATGCCAACCGGCACCCACGGGAAAAGCGCGCCGCGCTGCGCCAGCCAGACCGCCTCAATCCGGGGCCAGATCGGGTGCCAGATGCCCAAGGCTTGTTTCCCTCATGACGGGCCGATAGACAGTCGCCAACGCTAGCCGCATCATCGTTACCGAAAGGTTAATTCTCCCCATGTCGCAACAGGTCGTGACCCGCTTTGCCCCTTCGCCCACCGGCTATTTGCACATCGGGGGGGCGCGTACAGCGCTGTTCAACTGGCTTTATGCCCGTGGTCGCGGCGGCAAGTTCCTGCTGCGGATCGAGGATACCGACCGGGCGCGCTCGACCCCAGAAGCGACCCAAGCGATTCTGGATGGGTTGGCCTGGCTTGGCCTTGACCACGATGGCGAGGCGATCAGCCAGTTCGAGCGCGCCGACCGCCACGCCGAGGTGGCACGCAAATTGCTGGCCGAGGGCATGGCCTATAAATGCTTTGCCACGCAGGACGAGATCGAAACCTTCCGCGAGGCCGCGCGCGCCGAGGGCCGATCGACCCTTTTCCAAAGCCCCTGGCGCGACGCGACGCCCGATAAACACCCCGAGGGTGTGCCCTATGTCATCCGAATCAAGGCCCCCCGCGACGGTGTGACCGTGATCCGCGACGAGGTGCAGGGCGATGTCACCATCCGCAACGATCAGCTCGACGATATGGTCCTGCTGCGCGGCGACGGCACACCGGTCTATATGCTGGCGGTGGCGGTCGACGATCACGACATGGGTGTCACCCATGTCATCCGGGGCGACGATCACCTCAACAACGCCGCGCGCCAGATGATGATCTATCAGGCGATGGGCTGGCCCCTGCCGGTTTATGCCCATATCCCGCTCATTCACGGCCCCGATGGCAAGAAGCTGAGCAAGCGCCATGGCGCACTTGGCGTCGAGGAATATCAGAAGATGGGCTATCCGGCGGCGGGGATACGCAACTATCTGGCGCGCCTCGGCTGGAGCCATGGCGATGCCGAATTCTTCGACGATGCGCAGGCGCAGGCTTGGTTTGACCTCAAGGGAATCGGCAAATCCCCGGCGCGTCTGGACTTCAAGAAACTCGAGAATCTCTGCGGTCAGCATATCGCCGCGGCCGACGATGCTGCGCTGCTGCATGAATTGCAGGGATTTCTGGCCGCAACAGGGCAGCCAGCCTTGGATGACGCGAAATTGACGCTCTTTGCGCGCGGCATGTACTGTCTCAAGGAACGGGCCAAGACCTTTCCCGAACTCCTTGATAAAGCGGCATTTATCCTTGCGACGCGGCCAATCCAGATCGAGGAGAAGGCTGCGGGGCATCTCGATACAGTATCCCGTGGTATACTGAAAGAATTGACGCCGCACTTGCAAACTGCTACGTGGACGCGTGAGGCTATCGAGGGTCTGGCGACCCAATTCGCCGAAGACCATGGAACGAAATTCGGCAAGCTGGCAGGCCCCCTCCGGGCGGCACTGGCGGGCCGCAGTGCGACACCCAGTGTGTTCGACATGATGCTGGTCCTAGGGCGGGACGAAACCATCGCCCGGTTGACCGATGCGGCCTGTGGGGGGGAATGATCCCTTGGCATGGCACTACGTTTATTCAGCTCGATGCGCGCATGGCGCAAGCGGGCGCTGAGAGGGAGGACCCCTGATGTCAGAAGTCAAAAGAGTGGCAAAGCTGGAAATCGACGGCAAGACCTATGAGTTGCCGATGCACTCGCCCACGGCGGGCCCGGATGTGATCGACATCCGCAAGCTCTATGCCGACGCGGGCGTCTTCACCTACGATCCCGGCTATACGTCAACGGCAAGCTGTGACAGCACCATCACCTTTATCGACGGTGACAAGGGCGAGTTGCTGCATCGCGGCTATCCGATCGACCAGTTGGCCGAGAAATCGCACTATCTCGAAGTGTGCTACCTGCTGCTCTACGGCGAGTTGCCCAGCCCCGCGCAGCTCGAGGATTTCGAGAGCCGCGTGACCAATCACACCATGATCCACGAACAGATGCATTTCCTGTTCCGTGGCTTCCGCCGGGATGCGCATCCGATGGCGATCATGGTGGGCGTCGTGGGCGCGCTCAGCGCGTTCTATCACGACAGCACCGACATTGCCGATCCCTGGCAGCGCGAAGTCGCCTCGATCCGCCTTATCGCCAAGATGCCGACCATTGCGGCGATGGCGTTCAAATACACCATCGGCCAGCCGTTCGAATATCCGCGCAATGACCTCGACTATGCGTCGAACTTCCTGCGCATGTGCTTTGCCGTGCCCGCCGAGAATTACGTCGTCAACCCGATCCTCAGCCGGGCGATGGACCGTATTTTCACGCTCCATGCCGATCACGAGCAGAATGCCTCGACCTCGACCGTGCGTCTGGCCTCGTCATCTGGTGCCAATCCGTTTGCCTGCGTCGCGGCGGGCATCGCCTGTCTCTGGGGTCCGGCACATGGCGGCGCCAATCAGGCCTGCCTCGAGATGTTGCAGGAAATCGGTACGCCGGATCGTATCCCGGAATATATCGCCCGCGCCAAGGACAAGGACGATCCCTTCCGCCTGATGGGCTTTGGCCACCGGGTCTACAAGAACTTCGATCCGCGCGCCAAGGTGATGAAGCAATCCGCCGATGAGGTTCTGGAACTCTTGGGCGTCGAGAACAACCCGACGCTTCAGGTTGCCAAGGAACTGGAGCGTCAGGCGCTGGCTGATCCCTACTTTGCGGATAAGAAGCTCTTCCCGAATGTCGATTTCTACTCGGGCATTATCCTCGAGGCGATGGGCTTTCCAACCTCGATGTTCACGCCGATCTTCGCGGTCAGCCGCACCATCGGCTGGATTTCCCAGTGGAAGGAAATGATTGCCGATCCGCAGCTCAAGATCGGCCGTCCTCGCCAGCTCTACAAAGGGGCGACGCTGCGCGATTACGTGGACATCGAGAAGCGCTAAGCTCTCAAACACACGGCCCCCAACCCCGGCTAAAAGGCCGGGGTTTCTGTTTGGAAAGCCTTCAACAACAATCCACATCCGCGACCTGACATTGTTTCCGATGCTGCCAGAAACTCGATTGAAACCGAGTTTATGATTGATTTTCAACATATTTGGAACGTATTGGAGTGTGAGAATGTATGCGCGGATGCGAGTTTTTGATTGGTCTGGGGGGACTTTGAATTATGGGTGGTTTGCTTTTACTCGGTCTCTTGGCCAGTGTAGGTCTGACGGCATTCGTTATCGACGAATTGGATGACGACAACGATGATGATAGCATTACCGGGACAGCCGGTGATGACTCCGTTGATGGAACGTCAGGCGCGGACGATATCTTGGCACGTGGTGGTGACGATATCGTGTCGGCGGCCGGGGGAAATGACCTCGTTCAAGGTGGCGCCGGAACTGACCTCATTCTTGGCGGCAGTGGCGCTGATACGCTCGAGGGCGACGGCGGGGATGATGTTCTGATTGGAGGCACCGGGAACGACGTTCTTGAAGGCGGCGTTGGCGATGATGTGCTTGTCGGGATCGACCGCGGCCTGAACAGCCAGACCACCGGCGAATTGGACGATTTACTGCAACGCGGTCTGATCGGTGATGCCTCGTTTCCTGACGAAGGCGAGGATCGACACGGCTCCGATACCCTGCTTGGCGGCGACGGAGAGGATGCGCTCTTTCTCGGTGGCGGCGATGTTGGCACCGGCGGCGCAGCAGAAGACAGCTTCATCATCGGTGACTGGATCGAAGCTGGAAGCGTGGCCACAATCACCGACTATGACCCTGCCGCTGATTTTCTGGAATACAGCTATGTGAACACAGGAACAGCGCCCCAAGTCAGTGTGACACCGGATGACGACGGCAACGCCTTGCTGAGTGTCGATGGCGAGGTGGTTGCGATAGTCACCGGTGCAGGCTCGACCTTGACCGCTTCGGCAGTGACCCTCGTCGAGAGAGCAGGCGATGACACATCCGATACCGGGCTTAACATCATAACGGGCACAAGCGAGGCCGATCTCATCGACGGACGGGAAGTTGGCGATGAGATCTCTGGCCAAGAAGGCGACGATGTGATTGCGGCCAACGGTGGGCGTGACATGGTATTCGCCGGGGACGGAAATGATATCGTTTCTGGTGGAAATGCTGCGGATGTCGTCTGGGGCGGTGTTGGCAATGACGTGGTCATCGGCGGTGCTGGTGGCGATTCCCTCCAGGGCAATGCCGGTGATGACCTTGTCCTCGGGCTCGACATTCCGCTTGGGTCCGGCAGCGCCACAGACATCGCGGCGCTTAACCTCGATCCCGCAACACCTGCAGCGATCCTTGAAGGTCTGGCAAGAACCCCGGCTGACGAGCTTAGCGGCGATGACACCCTCTTGGGCGGCAGCGGCAACGATGTGCTGGTGATTGGCGGCGACGATACCGCGACCGGCGGACCCGGGGATGACAGCTTCTGGCTTGGGGAATGGGTCGGCGGTGTGAACACGGCCACGATCACGGATTATGACCCTGCTGCGGACCAGATCGTCTATTACCACAGCCCCCTAGCTGCTGGGCAAACGCCCCCTGTGATCACCCTATCCACCAACGCGGCCGGAGACGCGATCATTCTTGCAGACGGCGTGGCCGTCGCCGAGGTCGCGGGTGCGGGCAGCACCCTGACAGTCGCCGAAATCGTGCTGGTAGAACGTGCGACCGCGCTCAATGAAATCACAGGCAGCGGCGCCAACGATCTGATCACCGGGCGCTCGATCGGCGATGAAATCAGCGCATTGGACGGCGATGACGTGGTCGGCGCGCGTGGCGGCGATGATCAGGTTTTCGGGGGCGGCGGCAATGACGTTCTCGACGGGGGCACCGGCTCGGACAGCGTTTGGGGCGAGGCCGGAGATGACGTCGTGATCGGAGGTGCTTTGCGCGATGTACTGTTCGGCAGTTCGGGCAATGACCTGATTGTTGGGGTTGATATCGAGATTGGATCAGGCAGTGCCGCAGACATCGCGGCGCAGGGTCTCGACCCTGCCGCACCGCGTGCCCTGCTCGATGACATTGCGCGTAGCCCTGCAGAAGAGACAAGCGGCGACGACAGTCTGTTCGGTGGCAGTGAAAACGACGTGCTTATCATCGGCGGGGACGATACGGCCACGGGCGGCGTGGGCGAAGATCAGTTCTGGCTAGGTGAATGGGGAAGCGGTGCTGATGTAGCCACGATCACCGATTTCGACCGGGCCGATGATCAGATCGCTTATGTCTACACAGCCGCCACTGCAGATGCACCACCGCCGGTTATCACCCTCGCGACCAGCGCCACCGGGGATGTCACCGTGCTTGCGGATGGGATCGCGGTGGCCCGAGTGCTGGGCGCAGGCACAACGCTGACCGCTGCCGATGTCGCGCTTATCGCGCGCGCACCAGCCGCCGCGTAATTGCTCAGCGCCCCTCGAAACTCGGGGGGCGTTTTTCCAGAAAGGCCACCACGCCCTCCTTGAAATCGCGGCTTTGTCCGCAAGCGCCCTGCAATTTGGCCTCTAGATCCAATTGCGCCTCAAGCGTATTGTCCCATGTGCCACGGATCGCCTGTTTGATCGCCCCATAGGTTTGCGTGGGCCCCGTAGCCAGTTTTGCCGCCCGCGCCCGCCAATGGGCATCGAACGCATCATCGGCCACCGCCTCCCAGATCATGCCCCAATCGCTGGCCTGCCGGGCGGAAATCGGTTCAGCAAAGAGTGCCGCCCCCATCGCCTTGGCCATGCCCATCTGACGCGGCAGCGCATAGGTGCCGCCCGCATCGGGAATGAGGCCAATTCGAGCAAAGGCCTGGAGGAAATAGGCGCTTTCCGTCGCAATCACCACATCCGCAGACAGCGCCAGATTGGCCCCTGCCCCCGCCGCAGGCCCATTGACGGCGCTGACGGTGGGCACCGGGCAATCGGTGATGGCCTGCAACATCGGCACATATTCCTCGCGCAGCACCCGTTCGAGATCGAGCGTCGTGGCATTGCCCCCATCGCTCAGATCCTGCCCCGAGCAGAACGCCTTGCCCTTACCCGTCAGAACCACGACCCGCGCCACGCGCCCCGCATGGATCATCGCATCGGTGATTTCGGCCCGCATTTGGGTGTTGAGCGCGTTCATCTTGTCGGCGCGGTTAAGGCTGAGGAGCGCAACACCGTCGCTGATGTCTAGCGTGATGGTTTGATAGTCTTTCACGGATTCGGGCCTTTCGGTCTGGTTTTCGGCATCAAACCCCAGACCACCCCCCGCGCCAAGCGAAACCGCGCGTCAGTCCTTGAGGATTTCGCGCAGACGGTTTTCCTCGGCCTCGCTCAACCGGGCAACTTCGGTCTCGGGCGTGCGTGCCCGACCGCGCAGGTAAACTGCGCCGATCAAAAGGCCAGCCCCCAGCATGAGCGGCCCCGCCCACCACAAGAGCATATTGGCGCCGCCCGAACGCGGCTTGAGCAGGACATATTCACCATAGCGCGCCACGATGAAATCGACCGCCTCATCGTTGGTATCCCCTGCCACCAGACGCTCGCGCACCAAAAGCCGCAGATCGCGGGCCAATTCCGCGTTGGAATCGTCAATGCTCTCATTCCGGCAGACCAAACAGCGCAAGCCCGAGGAAATATCCCGCGCCCGCGCCTCAAGCGCAGGATCATCCAGGATCTCATCTGGCTGCACCGCAAACACCGGTGCAGCGATCACGCAGAGCGCAAGGATCAGACGCTTCATTCCGCAGGCACCCCGTGCGGCACCTTGCGCGCCCCGGCGGCCACGCGGTAACGCCTATCGCTGAGTGACAGAACCCCGCCAAGCGCCATCAGGATAGAGCCACCCCAGATCCAATTCGCCAGCGGTTTGTAATAGCTGCGCACCGCCCAGCCTCCGCCGATCTGCGGATCGCCGATCACAACATAGATATCACGCAGGAAGCCATTATCGAGCGCGGCCTCTGTCGTGGGCATCTGCGCCACGGGATATTCGCGCTTTTCTGGTGTCATGATCGAAATCTCGCGCCCGTCCTTGGACAGCGTGAAGGTCGACATCGTTGCAAAATAATTTGGTCCTTGCTCGTCGTGAACCTCGTCGAGGCGCAGGGTGTAGCCTGCGATGTCGAACTGCTCACCGATCTTGAGGATGCGAATATCCTCTTGTTGCCAGGCCATCATCGCCGCAATGCCGGCCATGGTTACACCCAGACCGCCATGTGCCACCGCCTTGCCCCAATCGGCACGCGGCAACCGTGTCAGGCGGGCAAACCGCCCGGCGCCACGCCCGGTGCGCGACCAAAGATCGACAGCAGCGCCGCCGATCAACCATGCCGCCAGAAAGAGCCCCACAGGCCCAAGCGCCGAGCGGCCGGTCTGCATCGCCCAAGCCAGAGCGCCAATCGCAACGGCGAGCGCAAAGACAGGTGCCAATTGCCGGATAATCCGGCCCAAAGTGGCGCGCTTCCATGGCAACATCGCCCCCACCGGCAGGATAAGGCCAAGCGCCACCATGAACGGCGTGAAGGCCGCGTTGAAAAACGGCTCGCCCACCGAAAGCTTGCGATCAAACAGCATTTCGGCGATGAGCGGCCAGATCGTGCCGATGAAGACCACGAAACAGGCCACCGCCAGCAAGAGATTATTGAGCACCAGAACGGATTCGCGGCTGACAAGGCTGAACACGCCCTTGGCCTGCATCACGCCTGCGCGTGCGGCAAAGAGCGTGAGCGCCCCTGCCATGAACACCGCGAGGATGGCGAGCAGGAACACACCGCGCTCAGGGTCCGTAGCAAAGGCATGCACGCTCGTCAGCACACCGGAGCGGGTGATGAACGCGCCCACCATGGAAAAGCCGAAGGCGATAATCGCCAAGAGGATGGTCCAGCTTTTCAGGCTCTCGCGCTTTTCCACGACAATCGCGGAATGCAAGAGGGCGGCGGCAATCAGCCATGGCATGAACGAGGCATTTTCCACCGGATCCCAGAACCAGAAGCCACCCCAACCCAATTCGTAATAGGCCCACCAAGAGCCAAGACCGATACCGATGGTCAGGAAAATCCACGCCGCCAACGTATAGGGCCGCACCCACCGCCCCCAAGCAGCATCGACGCGCCCTTCTATCAGAGCGGCCACGGCAAAGGAGAAGGTCATCGAAAGACCGACATAGCCGAGATAGAGGAACGGCGGATGAAACGCCAAACCGGGGTCCTGCAAGAGCGGGTTCAGATCCTGCCCGTTGAAGGGCGGCACCGCCATGCGCAAGAACGGGTTGGAGGTAAGCAGAATAAAGGCAAAGAACGCCACCCCTACCATGGCCTGCACGCTCAAAACACGCGCGCGCAGTGACGGCGGCAGATTGGAGCCGAACCACGCCACCGCCGCACCAAAGAGCGTGACAATGAGCACCCACAGGAGCATCGAGCCTTCGTGATTGCCCCAGACGCCCGTGACCTTGTAGAGCATCGGCTTGTCCGTGTGGCTGTTGAGCACCACCAGACGCAACGAGAAATCTGACGTGACAAAGGCCCATGTCAGCGCGGCAAAGGCCACAGCCGTCAACAAAAATTGGATCGTGGCCGCCGGTTCGGCAAGCGCCATCCAACCCGGCCAGCGTTTATAGGCACCTATAAGGGGAATAGTGGCCTGAACGCAGGCCACCAGAAAGGCGAGGATGAGGGCGAAGTGACCGAGTTCTGTAATCATGCCCTGAATATAGGACAGGACCACGCCCCGGCCAATCGCAATCGTCACGGCGTGCGGTTCACATTGTCGCGGGGCTCAACCACGCCGCCGCCACTCTGCCAACGCGGGATTGTCCGTTGGGGTTAGCGCGCTCAGCGCGACCTGCGCATCATTGCTGCTATCGGCCACTCCGGGGCTGGTGGGACGCAAGCTGCGCAAGCTCTGGATGCTCTGTGCCACCTGCGGGGCGCGGGCAATGGTGCTGGCAATCGCGCGTTGGAACTGTTGCCCCTTGGCCTGATAGCGCGCGCCGAAATAGAAACTGACGATCGCCCCCAACAGCCACCAGAGCGGTTCGGGCACAAGTGCCAGTCCCGCCATGCGTTCGCCAAACCACAAGGGATCAACCATGGCCGCCACGAAAAGACCGATCGTGCCAAGTGCCATCGCCGGGCGCGGAATGCGGTTCAACCCGTCAATGATCCGGTCGAACAGGCCCCGATTCTCCAGGCGAAACTCGCCCGCCATCTGTTCCAGCGCCGCGCGCTGCGTCTCGACACTGCGCTGGTCGGCGGCCTCGGCATTGACGCGGAAAACCTCGGCGGTTTCGCGCACCACATTGGCACCGCTGCCGAAAAGCGCCCGTAGAATGTCCATCACCATGCGCTGATCCTCGCTTTGAATTCTGCCTCTGAGAGATGAAAGCGCGGCGAGATGAACTCTTCCGCACGTTTGATCCAGCCGCCCTTACCGCCTGCGCGGCTGCGTGCGAATTTTCTGCTGGAGGGGCGAGCGTCGGCGAGGCTCAGGTAATAATTGCGCCGCGCGATTCCATAGGCATCTGCAATATGATCCGGCGCGGCCTTGGCCGCCGCCTCTGCCGCGGCGACGGTCTGCGGGCCAATGAGACCATCCACTTCGATTCCCTGCCCCATCTCGCGCAGCAGCCGTTGCAAGATCTTGACCGCGTTGGTCCCCGCGTTGACATACATGTCGAACACACTCGGTTGCAGGCGTTCCGGCAGGCGCGCAATACCGGGACGCTCGTAGTAATGGCCGAGAAACAGCGTGACCGCCTGACCGCGCGTGAGCGCCCGCACATCCAGCGCATCGACAACCCCATCGCGCGTCAAATCCATGCCCAAACGGCGCATCGTATGGATCGTCACGCCAAAATTGGTGGCCCCGCCGGGGTCGTCGGGGTCATCCACATAACCGCCCTCACGGGCGATAATCTCACTTGCAAGCTCTGCTATGTCTCTCATCAGCCCCACCTGTTGCCAATTTCTGGCAAGAGGTTGAGGCCGATGGGTTAACGGTGGCCTTAGCTACCGTCCGGTTCCTTGTAGACGCCTTGCGCCTTGAGCGCGTCCACCACTTCCTTGGGCATATAGGTCTCATCATGTTTGGCGAGGATTTCGGTAGCGACAAATATCCCGTCACGATAGCTGCCGGTGCCGACCATACCCTGATTTTCTTCAAAGAGATCAGGCAGCACACCCTTATAGGTCACAGCCACCACACCGTTACCATCGGTCACATTGAACCGGATGGTTTCACTCTCGCCGCGCTTGAGACTGCCTTCTTCCACCAACCCGCCGATACGGAAGACCTCCGAGGGGCTGGGCGGCTCGGCCAGAACTTGCGTCGGCGAGCGAAAGAAGTTGATCCCGTCGCGCATTCCGTAGCCAATGAGACCGGTCGCCATGACCAAGGCCACGGCGGCAATCGCAATGATCTGAACGCGGCGCTTTTTCTTGAGCGATTTCATCGGTGTAGTCCCTTTTACGGAAACACGGGGGCCAGCATCAACCCCGTCGTCTCAGGCTCAGATAACATCAGGTTGGCGTTTTGCAACGCTTGGCCGCTGCTACCTTTTGTCAGGTTATCAAGAGCCGCCACAACGATTGTGCGGCCGGCACGCCGGTCCGCCACCACGCCGATGTGGCAGAAATTGCTGCCGCGAATATGGCGCGTGCTGGGGGTCTCGCCCATCGGCAGAACCACGATAAAGGGCTCGTTGGCATAGGCCGCCGCCAGCGTCGCATGGATTTCCGCCGCCTCGCCCCGGACATAGCCGGTGGCGAGAATCCCGCGATTGGCGGGGATGAGGTGCGGGGTGAACTGGATTTCGACCGGCCGGCCGGCAAGCGCGGAAAACTCCTGATCGAATTCGCCCAAGTGCCGATGCGTGCCGCCGACCGAATAGGCATGATAGCCCTCGCTCAACTCTGCATGGAGCAAGTTCTCCTTGAGACTGCGCCCCGCCCCGGACACGCCGCATTTGAGATCGAGGATGATTTCATCCAGATCAATGACCCCGGCCGCAATCAGCGGGCGCAGGATATACTGCCCCGTGGCCGCATTACAGCCGGTTCCCGCCACCAACCGCGCCGCCCGAATACCCTCGCGGTAAAATTCGGTGAGGCCATAGACCGCCTCTTTCTGCACCTCCGGCGCGGCATGGGGATTGCCATACCATTTCCGATAGGCCTCTGGATCGCGCAGTCGGAAATCCGCGGACAGGTCCACGATCTTCAAATCCCGCGGCAAGGCCGCGATCACCTCTTGGCTGGTCTTGTGCGGCAGCGCGCAGAAACAGAGGTCGATGCCAGAGAAATCAATCTCTTCGATGGTGACAAGATCGGGCAAATCGAGATGCCGCAAATGCGGAAATACCTGGCCCATGCTCTGCCCCGCCTTGGAATTGGCCGCAAGCGCGCTGATCTGCATGCCGGGATGGGTGGCAATAAGCCGGACAAGCTCGGCCCCGGTATAGCCCGAGGCGCCCAGGATGGCGATTTTATGGGTCATCGCGACCTCACTTTCAGATGGATTAAGGATATTAGAATTCCGGCACCGCCGCAATGCGGCGCGATGCCCAAGGCCTGCGCGTCAAGCCGCCACAAACGTTATCTCTCGTCGCAAGAACTGTGTGGCGCGCGAGGAAACCCGCTTGGGATCACCGGTGGTCAAAAACGCAGCCTCGGTGCCCGACCCGATCTTGTCCGGGTGGCGTCCGAGGTAATCCGCAAGGCTCGAGGCCACAAGATTGGGCTGCGAGTAGACCGCCACATCGGGGCCAAGCGCGTCCTGAAACACCTCTTGCACCAGCGGATAATGGGTGCAGCCCAGAACTGCCGCTTCGGGATGCGGCATCTTGCGCTTGAGCGCATCGACATGGCTGCGCACCAGCGCCTCGGCCAGGATCATGTCGCCATCCTCGATGGCATCGACCACGCCGCCACAGGCCTGCGCCTCGACATCAACGCCAATCGCGCGAAATGCCAATTCGCGCTGAAATGCGCGGCTGCGCACGGTCGCCGGCGTGGCAAAGAGCGCCACATTCTTGACCGCCACCTCGCGGGGCGGGGAATTGTCGCCCCATTGCCGCTCTGTCAGGGCCTCGATCAACGGCACGAAAACGCCCAACACGCGCTTGTCACGCGGCACCCAGGATTCCTGCATCCGCCGCAGCGCCGCTGCCGACGCGGTGTTGCAAGCGAGGATCACGAGATCACAGCCCGCTGAAAAGAGGCGATCCACCGACCTGGTGGTCAGGTCATAAATGTCATCGGCATCGCGCACGCCGTAGGGCGCGTGGGCGTTATCGCCGAGATAGACAAAGGGAACGTCCGGCAAGCGTTTGCTCACCGCATCCCACACCGTCAGACCGCCCAGCCCGCTGTCGAAAATCCCTACCGCCATGTCCCACGTCCAGTGCCGTTACTCGAATTCGAACCCGATTTCAGAGGCGACAATCGGGCTTGGGGACAATTCATAGGTCTTGGCGCGCAGGAACGCCATGAGGGATTTCGTATCACCCGCATATTGTGCCAGCGTGCTGCGCGGAATGGGGTCGCCCACGACGACGCGCACGGGCGTATCCACGCGCTTGCGGAATTCCTTGATCAAGAGGCCCATACGCAGCGTCACATGCAGATGGCTGGCCAGCTGAAACAGGCGGCTCGTATGCCCATCGAAATAAACCGGCACCACGGACGCCTGCGATTTGGCGATCATCTTGGCAGTAAAGCCGCGCCAACCGGGGTCCATCGGGCGCGAAAAGGGTTTGGCCGCCGTGCTGACCGTGCCGCCCGGAAAAATACCGATCGCACCGCCCTGCCCCAGATAATCAAGTGCTGTCTTGCGCGTGGCGAGATTGAGTGCGACGGCTTCCTTGGTTTCATCAAAACTGATCGGCAGAATGACCTTGTTGAGATCCTCGGCCTTGCGGAAAATCTGATGCGCCAGAATGCGGAAATCGCCGCGCGTCTGGCTCAGGATATGGCCCATCATCAACCCGTCAAGAATGCCGTAAGGGTGATTGGCAATCAGAACCAAAGGACCCTCTTTCGGGATATTCGACAGGCTACCGCCCACCACGTCCAGCGTGAGGCCATAGCGCTCGACAATCACTTCCCAGAAATCACGGCCACGTGACACCTCGGTCTCATAGCCCGCCGCGCGCTTGATCAGCGAAATCCTCCCCGTGAGGTTTTCCATCGTGCGGATCATCGCGCGCCCGCCCTTGGTCTGGGCAGAGTAGGAATAGGAAATGTCACGGGCGATCTGGCGATCTGTGCGCATGGGCGATCCTCGGCTGAGTCGCGTCTCGTTAAAATTATGCGACAGATGTGACCAGATCACGTGACAGTTTCGTGACGCCTATTCCGCCGCCTGTGCCATTTCCGCCCCACCCGACTGGATCACTGCAAGCAGTTCTGAGCGCCGGGTCGCAGCTTTGGCGGCGTTGGCCTCCTTCACCGGGCCAAACCCCCGGATCGACAGAGGCAAGAGCGCCAGTGCGATGATCGCGTCGCGGGTGCGGGCATTGAGCATCGGCAGAACTTCGGTCATGTCCCGCTCATACTCCTTGATCAGCGCCCGCTCCATTTTCCGTTCGGCGGTGCGGCCAAAAGGATCGAGCGGCGTGCCGCGCAGCACCTTGAGCCGCGCCAGGAGACCGAAGCTCCGCAGGATGCCGGCACCGAATTCCCGTTTCTTGGGGCGCCCGTCGCTGCCCGTTTTTGACAGCATCGGCGGCGCGAGATGGAATTTCAGCGTGAAATCGCCGTCAAACTCGGCCCGCGCCTTCTCTGCCGTTTCCAGATGCAGACGGGCAACCTCGTATTCGTCCTTGTAGGCCAAGAGCTTGTGATACCCCTGCGCCACCGCGTCCTTGACGCCCTCGTCGGTAATCTTGTCGAGCATACGGCCATAACGCTTGGCCAGCCGCTTGCCCTGATAGGCGGTCAGATGCGCCTCACGATAGGCGATGCGCTCGGCCAAAGTTTTCGGCTTGGCGATCACCTTGGGCGTCAACAGGTTCTCGACCTCCTCCGGATAGAGCGCCGCCCAACGGCCTACCTCGAACGCCCTCAGATTGGCATCCACCGCCGCCCCGTTGAGGCGAATGGCGTTTGCGATCGCCTCATGGCTGAGCGGGATCAGCCCCCGCTGCCACGCCGCGCCAAAGATCATCATGTTGGAATAGATCGAATCGCCCATCACGGTCTTGGCCAGATCAGAGGCATCGAACATCTGCACCCCGTCGCGCAACCGCGCCTCGAGCGCCAGACGCAGCCGGTCGGCAGGCAGGGTGAATTCGGTGTTGCGGGTGAAATCGCCTGTGATGATCTCGTGGCTGTTGACCACCGCCCCGGTGCGCCCCTGACGTGTGAGGCCTAGCGTCTTGGCCCCGGCGCTGACCACCAGATCGCCACCGATGAGCGCGTCACATTCGCCCGTTGCCACGCGAATTGCACTGATGTCCTCGGGATTCTCAGCCAGACGGCAATGGATATGCACCGCACCGCCCTTTTGTGCGAGACCGGCCATCTCCATCATGCCAGCCCCCTTGCCATCAATCTGCGCCGCCTGCGCCATCACCGCGCCGATGGTGACAACCCCGGTGCCGCCCACGCCGGTGATGACCACATTGTAGGTGCCGTCAATCGCCAGAAGCGCAGGCGCGGGCATCTCCGGCAGCGTCAAATCGGCAGTGCTGTCCTTGCGGACCTTCGCGCCTTCCAGCGTGACAAAGGACGGGCAAAACCCTTTGAGACAAGAGAAATCCTTGTTGCAGCTGGATTGATCAATCGCCCGTTTGCGGCCCAGTTCGGTTTCCACGGGCACGATCGAGACGCAATTGGATTGCACCCCGCAATCGCCGCAGCCCTCGCAGACGTCCGTATTGATGAACACGCGGCGATCCGGATCGGGGAATTTACCCCGCTTGCGGCGGCGGCGTTTTTCTGCCGCGCAGGTCTGGATATAGAGGATCACACTCACACCTTCGACCTCGGCCAGCCGCTCCTGCACCGACATCAACTCGGATCGTTCCGAGAATTCAACACCTTGCGGAAAGGACTTAAGGTCCACATCCTCTTTCTCGTCATAGACGACCGCCAAATTCTGCACCCCCATCGCCCGCAGTTCGGCGGCAATGCGCGGCGCGTTTAACCCGCCTTCGTTTGGCTGTCCCCCGGTCATGGCCACGGCATCGTTGTAGAGAATTTTATAGGTGATCGTCGTGCCCGAGGCCAAGGCCGCGCGAATGGCCTGCACGCCTGAATGGTTATAGGTGCCGTCGCCAAGGTTCTGGAACACATGCTTGCGCGTCGAAAACGGTGCTTCGCCGATCCAGTTCGCCCCTTCGCCGCCCATATGGGTAAAGCCGGTCGTTTCGCGGTCCATCCACTGCACCATGTAGTGACAACCGATCCCGGCATAGGCCCGCGCGCCCTCAGGCAGGCGGGTTGAGGTGTTGTGCGGGCAACCCGAGCAGAAATAGGGCAGACGGCTGGCAATCTCGGTGGCGTTGTCGTTGCGCCGCGCCTCGCTCAGCGCGTCGAGCCCCGCCTTGATCCGGTCGGTGCCGCGCCCCTCTTCGATGAGGATAGCCCCCAGCTTTTCCGCGATCCAGATCGGATCGAGCGCGCCGCGCGTCGGAAACAGCTCCTCGCGGTGCATGCCGCCAGCGCCGCCCTTGTACCAGCCATAAACGCGCCGCCCGCGCCGGTCGTCGAAAATCGCCTCTTTGATCTGCACCTCGATCAGCTTGCGCTTTTCCTCGACCACCACGATCAGGTCGAGCCCTTCGGCCCAGTCGTGAAACCCCTGCATGTCGAGCGGAAAGACCTGCCCCACCTTGTAGGTGGTGATCCCCAACCGCTCCGCCTCTGCGGCATCGACCCCCAGAAGGTCGAGCGCATGCACCAGATCAAGCCAGTTCTTGCCCGCCGCGACAAAGCCGATCTTGGCCCCCGGCTTGCCCAGGATCCGCTTGTCCATGCCATTGGCGCGGGAAAATGCCTCGGCGGCGAAGCGCTTGTAGTCGATCATCCGCGCCTCTTGCGCATGCGGCGTGTCGATCAGGCGAATGTTCAATCCGCCCTCGGGCATCGGGAAATCGGGCGTCACAAGCTGCACGCGGTCCGGGTGGCCATCCACGACCGAGGTCGCCTCAACCGTGTCCTTCATCGTCTTGAGCCCGACCCAGAGCCCGGAAAACCGGCTGAGCGCGTAGCCGTAAATACCGTAATCGAGAATTTCCTGCACGCCCGCCGGGCTGACAACCGGCATATAGGCATCCACGAGCGCCCATTCGCTCTGATGCAGCACGGTCGAGGATTCGCCGGTGTGGTCGTCGCCCATCGCCATCAGCACGCCACCATGTTTGGACGTGCCCGCCATATTGGCATGGCGCATCACATCGCCCGAGCGGTCAACCCCAGGCCCCTTGCCGTACCAGAGACCGAAAACACCGTCATATTTACCTTCGCCGCGCAATTCTGCCTGCTGCGATCCCCAGAGGGCGGTCGCCGCCAGATCCTCGTTCAACCCCTCTTCGAATCGCACCTGCGCCGCGCGCAGCACCTTTTCCGCGCGCCGCATCTGCTGATCCACTGCTCCAAGAGGTGAACCGCGATAGCCCGTTACATACCCGGCAGTGTTCATCCCCGCCGCCCGATCCCGCGCCGCCTGCATCAGCATCAGCCGCACCAATGCCTGCGTGCCATTGAGCAGGACAGGAGATTTCTCAAGATCGAAACGGTCGTTCAGCGTTACCTTTTGCGTGGTCATAGCGTGCCTCCCTTGGTTGAGGGCCATGCCTCAATATAGGGCGATATTAGGTCATAATTTATGACCTACCAAGGAGAATTTTGTGAAAATGTCGCAGCTGTCCTATAAGAGATGGATGATTATCTGCTATTACGTTATCGGTGCCGGCTTCATAAGAAAGCGAAAGTTATGGATTGGGACAAGCTCAGAATCTTTCATGCCGTCGCGGATGCGGGCAGTCTCACCCATGCCGGAGAGCAACTGCACCTCTCGCAATCCGCGGTCAGTCGGCAGGTGCGCGCGCTTGAGGAATCACTCAATGCCACGCTTTTCCACCGCCACGCACGCGGGCTGATTCTCACCGAACAGGGGGAATTGCTGTTCGACGCCACCCGCGCGATGATGAAACGTCTCGACGCCGCCACCGCCCGCATTCGCGATAGCGAAGAAGAGGTGTTCGGCGATCTGCGCGTCACCACCACCACTGGATTTGGCACGCTCTGGCTTGCCCCACGCCTTCCCAAACTCTACGAAAAGTATCCCGACCTCAAAATCGACCTCATGCTCGAAGAACGCGTGCTCGACCTGCCCATGCGCGAGGCCGATGTCGCCATTCGCATGAAGGAACCCTCGCAGGCCGATCTGATCCGCAAGCGCCTGATGAGTGTGCATATGTGCCTCTATGCCACCCAAGCCTATCTCGATGCGCGAGGCGAGCCCACCTCGCTTGATGACATGAGCGCGCACCGCCTGATCTGTCAGAACCCGCGCTCGGCACAGGTGGGCGCAGGCGCGATGCTGGTGAATGAGTTGATGACCAATGACATCTCCACACTTTTGACCGTCAACAACTACTTTGGCGTGCTTCAGGGCGTGCTCAATAATCTCGGGATCGGTGTGCTGCCCGATTACCTGACCCGCGATTTTCCACAGCTTGTCCGCGTCCTCCCCGAAGTGCAATCGGTCGAAGTGCCGGTTTTTCTCGCCTATCCTGAGGAGTTGCGCCACTCCAAGCGGATTGCCGCCTTTCGCGACTTTGTGCAGGACGAAATCATATCCTATCGCAAAACGCTTAAGGAACAGGCGGTTAGCTGAGGTTTCGCGCAGATCATGCCCCAGCCATGCGCAAACCGCATAGCGGGCATGATGCACCTGCGGCAATTTTAATCTTGATTGGTCAGAACTGCGCCCTTATTTGCCAATCGTGACGGTGATAGCCGCAAGGCGGTCACCTTCATACCTCCCTGTTGGACTTCGGCCGAGCTTAGTGCTCGGCCTTTTTTTTCGTTCCGCCGCAATTTGAGGCAGACCGCTCAGATCACCGGCAGGGTCGATGCCGCGAAACGGGACAGGCGTTGTGTCCTACCCTCGCGGATCACGATGTTCTCCTCATGCACCATGATCATGCCCGGCGCGAGCTCTAGGCCAGGCTCAAGCGTGATCACCATGCCGGGCTTGAGCACGCTATGATCCTTGTGTGTCAACGACAGACCTTCTGTCAGTTGCATGCCCAGCCCATGCCCCAAACGCCCTGAGGTTTCATCGCTGCCCGTGATCCGCGCCATCGCCCGCCAGACGTCAGAGGCTGTGGCCCCCACGCGCGCGGCCTCTTCCCCAGCCTCCGCCGCCTCGATCAGCCGCGCATGGGCAGCGCTCTGCTCTGCCGTGGCATGACCAATCGCGAAATTCCGGTCATAATCGCAGAAATACCCATCCCAGACCGCGCCGGTATCGAGCATCAGAACATCGCCCGCTGCCAATGGCGCCTCTCCCGCAGGCGAGATCACATCGGCATAGCCCATTGGCCCGGCACCCCCAGCGATATAGGGCACCCAATCCGCCCCTTCCTCCAGCAAAAGCCGCTGAAAATTGCGAAAGACCGTGCTGAGCGGCACGCCCGGCTGCGCAATCTCGCCCACACGGTCAAAGGCGCGCCCGGCAATCCCACAGATATGCGCGATCTTGACGATCTCAGCCTCGGATTTGACGGCACGCAGCCCCGCCACGATCCCGGCATCATCGCGAAACGCGAGGGCACTCGCCCGCTTCACCCGCTCGAATTCCGCCAAAGGCATGCGCAAGTGGCTTTCGGGGCCAGAAGGCATACCCACAGGACCGCCAATCTCGCGCAGCGTGTCGGCCAAGAGCGAGACGCCATCATCCTCGGGATCGGGGGCTGCCCAAGTGCGAATGTCCCTTACCCAGGTTCGCCCCATCAAGGGCGCGCCAATCGCAGGGATCACCGCCACCGGATCGCCCATCGCAGGCAGGATCAGAAACCACGGGCGGCTCGGGCTTTCCCAGAACCGGGTCAGAAAGCCGGTGAAATAGCGGATTTCCGGCTCTGTCGTCAGCAAGAGCGCACCAAGCCCCACCTCGGCCATGCCGGATTGTGCCTTGCGCAGCCGCGCCTGAAACTCATCCGGCGCGAACCCGCGCCTCATGCTTCGGGCCCTTCACTCAGGATACACAGCACCCTTGCATCGGCCCCAAGCGCCAACCCCGCCAGCGCCGCCACCCCCGCCGCGCCGGACGGCGTCGTGGCCAGCCCTTGTGCGGCCAATCCCTCCAACACCGCCTCGGCCTCTTGATCCGTGATTGTCACGAATGCATCGGCATCCCGCGCCAACCCCTTGAGTGCAATCAGCGACGGCACCTTGCAATCAAGCCGTCCCATGTTCGACACCGGCCCGGCTGTCTCAACAGGTCGCCCCGCACGGATGCTCTCGAAAAGGGCGGGCGCGCGGTCAGGCTCCACCACGATGATCCGGGGCGTCGCGCCCCAGATCTGCCGGAACCATGCCGCACAGGCCCCGGCGAGCCCCCCAACACCCGCCTGCAAGAGGATATGGGTGGGCACCTCCGGCATCTGGCGCGCGGCTTCCTCGGCCATCGCGAGATAGCCCTCCATCAACCTATGTGGCAGATCGAAATACCCCGGCCACGAGCTATCGGATAACAGCGTCCAGCCCTGATCCAGCGCCGCACGCCCCGCAGCGACCATACTGGCCTCGTAATCCGCGCCCTCGCGCACCACCTCGGCCCCCTTGGCGCGCAGTCGCGCGGCAAAACTCTCTGGCACCGTCTCGGCCAGATAGATCACCGCCCGCGCCCCAAAGAGGCGCGCCCCGGCCGCGACCGACATGCCGTGATTGCCAGCACTCGCCGTCACATAGGTGCGCCCCGCCAGCGCGCAGGACATATCCGCGGCCCCAGTCTCTGCCGCCTCATGCGCGATCACATAAGCCGCGCCCAACGCCTTGAAACTGCCCAGCCCCATGCGCCCGCGCTCATCCTTGGCCCAGACCTTTGCCGCGAATCCTGCCACAGGCACCAGCGGCGTTTCAGCCGCCGCCGGGCACCGCCCCAACAACCCGAGCACCGCGTTCGCGTCCACACTCGGCCATGGCGCCCCCGTCAGCACCGCCTCGGGCAAGCCGGTGCCGCGCCACGGATTGTCGATCTCTTGCATCTCTTCCCCTGTTCCTTATGAAAATGGCGGGTCCTGAGACCCGCCATTTCAAACCTCACCTCACTCTAACAGCGCTCAGCTTGCTGCCGCAACTGCCCGACGCGTCATCACGCCCACAAGATGCGCGCGGTAGGCCCCTGATCCGTGCAGGTCCGAGATCATGCCGTCCCCCGACAGGCTCAGCCCATCCAGCGCCTCGGGCGCAAAGTTGTCCGAAAGCGCCGCCTCGGCCTCGGTCCAGCGGAACACGCCCTCTTCCGAGGCTCCTGTCACCGCCACACGCACGCCGTCCGCGTATTTGGCAACGAACACACCCACGAGGGCAAAGCGCGAGGCGGGTTGCTCGAACTTCTGATAGCTGGCCTTCTCCGGCACGGGAAACCGCACTTCGGTGATGATCTCGCCATCTTCCAGCGCAGTCGTGAACATGCCCTGAAAATAGTCATCCGCCGCGATGCTGCGGTTTGAGGTGATCACCGTCGCCCCTGATCCCAGAACCGCCGCCGGGTAACAGGCGGAGGGGTCATTATTGGCCAGACTGCCACCGATGGTGCCCCGGTTGCGCACCGCCGGATCGCCGATATGTGCCGCGAGCGATGCGAGCGCCGGATAGACGCCAGCCCCCGCCGCAACTTCGGCGTGGGTGGTTCCCCCACCAATGCAGAGCGCGCCGTCATCAGCGGTGCAAATCCCCTGCATCTCCTTGATGGCCGACAGGCACACCAGCTTGGCAGGTGCGGCCAGACGTTGCTTCAGCGTCGGGATCAGGGTCTGCCCCCCGCCCAGCGCCTGCGCCTCTTCCGTGCCCAGAGCCGCTATGGCATCAGCGATGGTAGCGGGACGTTCGATATCGAATGCATACATGATCGCTCTCCTTACCCTTGCATCGCTTGCCAGACGCGCGACGGCGACAGTGGCATATCAATATGGGTGATGTTCCGCCCGGACCATTGCAGCGCATCAATCACCGCATTGACCACCGCAGGCGGGCTGCCGATGGCCCCTGCCTCGCCACAGCCCTTGACGCCCAAGGGGTTGTGCGTGCAGGGCGTCTGACAGGAATGATCCACCTGATAAAACGGCACATCGTCGGCGCGGGGCATGGCATAATCCATGTAAGAGCCGGTCTGAAGCTGCCCGTTCTCGTCATAGACGCAGGATTCGAGCAGCGCCTGGCCAATGCCTTGCCCGATACCACCATGCACCTGCCCCGACACGATCATCGGATTGATGATATTGCCGAAATCATCGGCGGCGGCGAACCGCTCGATCGTCACCTTGCCCGTGTCCGGATCCACCTCGACCTCACAGGCGTAGGCGCCAGACGGATAGGTGAAATTCGACGGATCGTAAAACGCCGTCTCTTCCAACCCAGGCTCGATATCCGCCAGCGGATAGTTGTGCGGCACATAGGCGGCGAGGGTCACATCGCCCCAGGCCACGGATTTATCCGTACCTGCCACGCTGAACTTGCCATCTTTCAACTCGATATCGGCTTCAGAGGCCTCCATCAGATGCGCTGCGATCTTCTTGGCCTTGTTGATGATCTTCTCAGTAGCCCGCACCATGGCCGACCCGCCCACGGCAATCGAGCGGCTGCCATAGGTGCCCATGCCCATCGGCGTATTGGCAGTGTCGCCATGCACGATCTCGACCATATTGGCGTCAATTCCGATCATCTCGGCCACCACTTGTGCGAAAGAGGTCTCATGCCCCTGCCCGTGGCTGTGACTGCCGGTCATGACCACTAGACCGCCCGTGGCATTGACACGTACCGTGGCACTCTCATAGAGACCCGCGCGCGCCCCCAATTGCCCCACAAGGTTCGACGGCGCGATGCCGCAAGCCTCGATGTAGCAATTGATACCCAGACCGCGCAGCTTGCCCTTGGCCGCACTCGCCTTGCGCCGCGCCTCAAATCCGCTGAAATCCGCGATCTCTTCGAGCTTGTCCATGGTGGCGTGATAGTTGCCAGTGTCATATTCCACCGCCACGGGCGTGGCATAGGGGAACTGGGTGATGAAATTCTGGCGCCGCAGCGCGATGGGATCAACGCCCAGTTCCCGCGCCGCCTTGTCGATCACCCGCTCCAGCTGGAACGTGGCCTCGGGGCGGCCTGCCCCACGATAGGCATCGACCGGCACGGTATTCGTGAACACCGCCTTGACGTTCACATAAATGAGCGGCGTGCGGTAATTCCCCGCCATCAGCGTGCCATGCAGCCATGTCGGCACCGACGGCGCAAAGGTGCTGAGATAGGCCCCCATATTGGCGTAGGTATCTGTGCGGATGGCGGTAAAGTTGTTCTCCGCATCCAGCGCCAACTCGATCTTGGTCACGTGATCGCGCCCATGGGCATCGGTCATGAAGGCCTCGGACCGCGAACAGGTCCATTTCACCGGACGATTGAGCGCCTTGGCGGCAAAAGTGCAAAACGCCTCTTCCGCGTAGTGAAAGATTTTCGAGCCGAATCCACCACCCACATCAGGGGCCACCACGCGCAATTTATGCTCCGGGATGCCCAAGACGAACGCGCCCATCAAGAGACGGATCACATGCGGGTTTTGGCTCGTTGTATAGAGCGTCGAGTCGCCGGTCGAGCGGTTGAAATCGCCCACCGCCACGCGCGGCTCCATCGGATTGGCCACCAGCCGGTTGTTGATCAACTCGAGCGTGGTGACATGCGCCGCCTTTTCAAAGGCCTCGTTCACCGCTGCCTTGTTCTCTTCGACAAAGCCCCAGTCATAACAGAGGTTGTTCTTCAACTCGTCATGCACCAAGGGGGCGCCCTCTTCGAGGGCTTTCTTCATGTCCACGACCGCTGGCAGTTCCTCGATATCGAGTTCGATCGCCTCGGCCGCATCGCGCGCCTGCGCATAGGTCTCGGCCACCACGGCGGCAATCGGATCCCCCACATGACGCACCTTGCCTTGTGCCAGCACCGGATGTCCCGGCTCCTGCATCACCTCGCCAAACCGGTCGGTGACCTGCCAGCCGCAGGGCAGGCCGCCCACACCTTCGAAATCCTTGCCGGTAAAGATCCGCAAGACCCCCGGCATGGCCTCGGCGGCGCTGGTATCCACCTTGTTCAGCCGCCCATGCGCCACATCCGAACGCAGGAAATGCACATAGGCCTGCCCGCGCAGATTGATGTCATCGGTGTAATTGCCGTTTCCGGTCAGAAACCGGATATCCTCGCGCCGCTTGGTGCTGGCGCCAATGCCTCCGTCTTTCGGCATGTCGTTCTCCTCCCTGATCGAACGGGGTCTGCCCCCATGATCACCCTCAGCGCACTCACTGTTCCAGAACTACTCCGGGGGAGCGCCGCAGGCGCGGGGGCGGCGCCCCCAGTGTTTCGGTTATTCCGCCGCGATCCGGCTCACATCCTGACCGCTGGCGGCCAAGATCGCCTTGACGATGTTGTGATAGCCCGTGCAGCGGCAGAGATTGCCCTCTAGATAATCCCGCACCTCCGCCTCTGTCGGCGTCGGGTTCTCGGCCAGAAGCGCCGCCGCAGACATCACCATGCCCGGCGTGCAGAACCCGCATTGCAGCCCGTGATGATCCTGGAACGCCTGCTGAATCGGATGCAGCGTGCCATCCGGCTCGGCCATGCCTTCGATCGTCTTGATCTCGGCGCCCTCCGCCTCAGCCGCGAACATGGTGCAGGATTTCACGGCCTTGCCATCGACATGCACCACGCAGGCCCCACATTGGCTGGTATCGCAGCCCACATGCGTGCCCGTCAGGCCAAGGGTCTCTCTCAGAAATTCGACAAGAAGCGTGCGGCCCTCGATCTGGCCCGACGCTGGCTTGCCATTCACGGTCATCTTGACCTCAGGCATTGGCTCCTCCCGGTTTGAATTGTCCGTCTCCTCATGAGACCTTAGTAGGAAAGGCCCCGCTGTCCAGTGCGACTAAAGCATGCCTCCCACGACTTGAGAACCCGGTTTCTTGCGCCTCAGCCGCGGCCACCCCGGCGCGGTTGAGGCCGGGTCGGAATTTCCTTGAGCAACCCGCCCACGCCCATTGCCGCGATCTCGGCTGCACCACAAGGCAGACCACAGGCCACCCGTGCCAGCACCCAATCGGCCCCATGCAGTACCGGGCTGCGCGCCGAGCCGGGCAGGCCGATGACAGGCCGTGCGCCCTGACGGCCGAGAAAGAGCAGGTTGCCGGGGTCCACGGGCATCCCGAACCGCTCCACCATTCCGCCGGCTGCGCGCAGCGCTTGCGGTGCGGTGTCAAAGGGGTCCGACGTGGCCGACGCGGTGAGAATCAGCACGATGTCGCCCTTGGCCCCGGTGATTGCCGCCGCCAGCGCCGCCTCCTCATGCGCACAGAGCACCGTTTCCACCATTTCCATGCCCAGCCCGGTGACACGCGCCGCAATCGCATCGCCCCCCTTGTCCCCCGGCCCGCCGGGTACATCGGTGATGATCAGGCTTGCCGTGCGATACTGCGCCACCGCCAGCCGCACCGCGCCGCGCGCGGCCTCTGCCGCCCGCTCCAGCGCCGCGCGCGGCACACCATAGGCGATGATCTTGACCGTGGCGATCATACCGCCTGCGTGGATTTGATGATGTGGCCCCACGGTGGCCAGCGTGATCATCGGATCAACGGCATTGGCCGCATGAATCGCCGCCACATCGAGACAGACCACGCCGGGCCGCTCGGCCATCAGGTTCACCCGGCCTGTAAAGGGCGCGCCGCATATCACACCGCTTGTCCCCTCGGCCAAGGCTGCGGCCAGCCCCGCTGCGGCCTCGTTCTCGTGCATATCCTCTGGATCCAGCATTGCCACCGTGACCATGCGATACCCCGCCGCGCGCAGCGCCGCGATCTGCGCGGAATCCAGAATGGCCCCCTTGCGCAGTCGCCCCGACGCCACCTGCTCGGAATGCGCAAGAATGCCCCCCTCCGCCTCTTCCAAAGGCACGGGGCCAAATCTCATGCGCCGTGCCTCAGCACGCGGGTCATCTCGGCCAGGATGCTCACCGCGATTTCGGACGGGTTCGCCGCACCAATGTTCAGCCCGACGGGGCCATGGATCCGCGCGATGTCAGCCTCGGCAAAGCCCGCCTCCTGCAAACGCGCCACCCGCTTGGCATGGGTGCGGGTCGATCCCAAGGCGCCGATGTAAAAGACCTCCGAACGCAGCGCTTCGATCAACGCCGGATCATCCAGCTTGGGATCATGGGTCAGCAGCACCAATGCGGTGCGCGCATCCAGACCAAAGGCACGCACGCCCTCGTCGGGCCAGTCATGCACCACAGTCTCGCCCGGAAACCGCGCCTCTGAGGCAAAGCTGTCGCGCGGATCGATGATCAGCGGATCATAACCCGCAATCCGCGCCATCGGGACGAGGGCCTGCGCAATATGCACCGCCCCCACGATAATGAGGCGCAAGGGCGGATTGTGAATGGCCACGAAGGTCTCGCCATCGTCCTCAAAGCCCGAACGATCCATGCGAAATCGCGCCACGTGGCCCTCGCGCTCCAGCCGCCGCCCACCCGGCCCGGTGACATAGGCCACTGGCAGCCGCGCCTCCCGTGCCAGCACCAGATCGGCCAGCAGCGCCTCGGGCATCACCGATCCGATGGGTTCCACCAACACCCGAATGGTGCCGCCACAGGCCAGTCCCACGGCGAACGCATCGCCATCCGACACGCCATACTCCAGCATGACCGACCGACCCGCCTCTATTGCGTCAAGCGCCTCGGCCACCACTGCGCCCTCGACACAGCCGCCCGACACCGATCCGGCAATCTCACCCTCCCCAGAAATCGCCAATTGGCTGCCCACACGGCGCGGCGCGCTGCCCCAGGTCTCGACCACTGTCGCCAAGGCCGCCCCCTTGCCTGCCTGATGCCAGGCCAGCGCCGTCTCCGGGATGTCGTCAAAGCGATCCATTCTCTCAACTCCCCTGCATGGCCGCCATCAGCCGTGCCTTTTCGCCACTGTCATCGCGGCGCGAGATGGCTTCGGCCAGTTCCTCCAGCGTGGCGATGGAATGGCCCGCGCGGAACGCGTCCACATGCGGCAACATCGCCTTGATCCCTTGGGCCTTGGGCGCGAAGCCTTCCCAGCGCAAGAGCGGGTTCAGCCAGATGAGCCGCCGTGCGCTGAGGTGCAGCCGCTCCATCTCGTGGCTCAGGGCCTCGGGCGCATCGCGGTCCAACCCGTCAGTGATCAAGAGCACAACCGCCCCCTGCCCCATCACCCGCCGCGACCAATCGCGATTGAAGGCATGCAGACAGGCACCGATGCGCGTGCCACCCTCCCAATCCTGCGCCTGTTTTCCGGCGGCGGCAAGGGCCGCATCCGCATCCCGCGTCGCCAATTGCCGGGTGATATTGGTCAGTCGCGTGCCAAAGGTAAAGGCATGCACCTTTGCCCAGCCCGCCCCTTTGTGATTGGCAACGGCATGGAGAAAATGCAAAACCATACGGCTGTATTGGCTCATGGAACCAGAAATATCGCAAAGCACCACGAGGTTCGGCCAACGCTCGCGTGGCTTTTGCCAATGAATCCGGCGCAACTCGCCCCCATGCCGCAGGCCTGCGCGCAGGGTCCGACGCGCATCCATCCGCGCGCCATTCGGCGCCGCCATGCCGCGCCGCGAGGCAAAGGGTTTTACCGGCAGCGTGAGCCGCGCCAACATACGCTTGGCCTCTGCCGCCTCTGCCGTGCTCATCTGCTCGAAATCGAGACGCCGCAGACGTTCCTCGCCCGACATCGTGGCGGTTGCGTCAATGTCGATCTGCACCTCGTCATCGTCGTGTTCTTCGATCTGCGGCGCATCGCGCATCACCCCGTCGAGAAGCGCCTCGGCCGCGCGCTTCTCTGCGGCCTGCGCGCTGCGGTCCTCCTGCACGCCGCGAATGGCGGGCAGCATCATTGCCATCATATGTTCCATGTAGCGCGGATCGCGCCAGTAGAGCCGGAAAATCTGCGCGAAAACCACCAGATGCTCGGGCTTGGTCACAAGACAGGCCCGCAGAGTGTAAAAGAAATCGCTCCGGCTGGAAAACCCCGCCACCGCCACCGCCCGGATCGCATCCAGCACCCGCCCCGGCCCAACCGGCAGGCCCGCCGCCCGTAGCGCGCGCGCGAAATGGGTGATGTTATGGCTCAGCTTGGGATCGTCGGGCAGGTCGAGCGGCGCGTATTCGGTCATAGCGCGACATGGGGGCGCTGCCCCCACACCCCCGAGGTATTTTGAGCCAGCTGAAACATTACGCTGGCTCCAGCCCCGCGCGCACCTCATCCAGCAGGCGCTTGGCCTCGGAGCCCTGCAATTTTGCAATATCGTCCTGATATTTCAGGATCGCTCCCAGCGTATCGGCAATCACCTCGGGGCTCAGGCTGATCACATCCAGTGCCAGCAGGCATTTGGCCCAATCAATCGTTTCCGCCACCCCCGGTTTCTTGAACAGATCCTCGGTGCGCAACCGCTGCACGAAGGCCACGATCTCGCGGCTCAACACCTCTGCCGCTTCAGGCGCGCGGGCCTGCAAAATCTCGATTTCACGTTCGAAAGTCGGATAGTCGACCCAGTGATAGAGACAGCGCCGTTTGAGTGCATCATGCACCTCGCGGGTGCGGTTCGAGGTGAGAATGACGATCGGCGGCTCTGGCGCATGGATTGTCCCCAATTCAGGGATCGTCACCTGAAAATCGCTGAGGGCCTCCAATAGAAACGCCTCGAACGGCTCGTCCGTGCGGTCGATTTCGTCGATGAGCAGCACCGGTGCGCCGCCCGGCTGCGGGCGCATCGCCTGCAAGAGCGGGCGCTCGATCAGGAACTCTTGGGTGAAAAGCTCATCCTTGAGGTGGCCGCGATCCACGCCCCCGGATGCCTCAGCGGCGCGGATGGCGATCATCTGGCCGGTGAAGTTCCACTCGTAAACCGCGCTCGCGGCATCCAGCCCCTCGTAGCATTGCAAGCGGATCAACCGCCGCCCCAGCGCCTGCGCCAGCGCCTTGGCGATCTCGGTCTTGCCTGTGCCGGCCTCGCCCTCGAGAAAGAGTGGGCGGCCCAGCGTCAGCGCCAGATAGGTCACGGTGCCCAACGCCCGACCACAGACATAATCCTGCTCCGCGAGTATGCGCTGTACCGCGTCAATGGATGTGGGGTTTTGCACGCTAAAGCCTCCGCTTGCCGCCGCCTGCAACAGAACTGCATCGCAAGTGCCCCCGGGTCAAGGGCAGCGCCCTCGCCTAATCGTGCGAGCCTTCCTTGAAAGCCCACGCTTTCTCCAAAGTTTCGCCCGATTTCACCGGCACTCTCACGTGCAACAGGCCCGCATCCGAACGGTGCCACGACGATCGAGGACTTGAGCGACCATGCAGGACAATGCCGATATCTTTGATGCCGATCTCTCCGGCCTGGATTGGGCCGCGTGGTGCGAGCGCGCCAACGAGTTGGCAGGCGATGACGGCTATGCCGAGCGCCTGGGCGACAGACACGCCGCCGTTCTGATCGAGCGCAAGCCCACGCTGCTCGTCTCCTTCGAGGCGTTTCACCGTCTGCCGACGCTCTCGCCGCAGGCCCAGCCCCTAGGCTGGGCGCTGACCAAGGCATTGGGCTGGTCGCATCTCTGCCTAATCAGCGAGCGCGACACATGGTTTCGCGACAAACGGGTCTATGGGTATTTCGACCGGCTGATCGATGATGGCTTTTTTGACGATTTCGAACAGGTGATCTTTTACGGCGCGGGTCCCTGCGGTTATGCGGCCGCGGCCTTTTCCGTGTCGGCCCCCGGTGCCAAGGTGGTGATGCTCAGCCCACAGGCGTCACTGGACCCGCGCGTCGCCGAATGGGACGACCGATTCCTGCGGATGCGGCGCGTGTCGTTCAGCGACCGCTATGGCTATGCCCCCGATATGCTCGATGCCGCCGCCGCGGCGGTCTTGCTCTACGATCCCGAGATCGAGCTTGATGCCATGCATGCCGCTCTTTTCACCCGCCCCAATGTGATGAAATTCCGCACCCGCTATCTGGGGTATCAGATCGAACCGGCGCTATTGCGCATGGGCGTGCTGTTTCGCTTGCTGGCGCAACTGAGCGCCAACCGCCTCACCCGGCTCAGCCTCGCACAGCTTTATCGCAAACGGCGCGAAGATACGCCCTATCTCGCCAGCGTGATGCAACGCCTGATGGCCGATGAGCGGGATCATCTGACCATCCTGCATTGCCGTAACGCCATCGCGCGAGGTGTGGGTGGCCCCCGCTTCCGCCGTGCCCTGCGGCATGTGCTCTCGAAATCCCCTGACAAAGACGTCGCGCAGGACTAGGCGGCCTCTGGTCTTGGCCCACGCGATTGTGTATGCGCAAGAGCCATGAGCCAGACCCTGACCCTCCGCCGCCCCGATGATTGGCACCTGCATTTGCGCGATGGCGCTATGCTGCGCGCCGTTCTGCCAGAAACCGCCCGGCACTTTGCACGCGCCATCGTGATGCCCAATCTGGTGCCGCCGGTGGTCACGGGCCAAGATGCCGCCGCCTACCGCGCGCGGATCCTGGCTGCCATGCCCGCGGACGCGGATTTCACCCCGCTGATGACCCTTTATCTCACCGAAGAAACCGACCCCGAGGATGTGGCCGCCGCCCATGCCAGCGGGCTTGTGTCAGCGGTCAAGCTCTACCCCGCCGGGGCCACCACCAATTCCGCCTCGGGCGTGCGCGATTTCGACAAGGTGCGCGCCGTGCTGGAAAAGATGGCGGAAATCGGCCTGCCGCTCTGCGTGCATGGCGAGGTGACGGACCCGAGTGTCGACATCTTCGACCGCGAGGCGGTCTTTATCGACCGCGTGCTCGACCCGGTGCGCCGCGCCACCCCCGGCCTGCGGGTGGTGATGGAACATATCACGACCTCCAATGGCGTGGACTATGTGCGCGCCCATGAGCGCGATCTTGGGGCCACGATCACCACCCATCACCTTGTGATCAACCGCAACCATATCCTCGTGGGCGGGATCAAGCCGCACTACTACTGCCTGCCTGTGGCCAAGCGCGAGGAACACCGCCTTGCCCTGCGCTCCGCCGCCACCTCGGGTGATGCGCGGTTCTTCTTGGGCACTGACAGCGCACCGCATATTGATCCGCTCAAGGAAAGCGCCTGTGGCTGCGCGGGCTGTTTCACCGCGACCAACACGATGTCAATCCTCGCGCATGTGTTCGAGGAGGAAGGCGCGCTCGCACAGCTTGAGGCGTTCACATCCCTCAACGGCCCGGCCTTCTATGGCCTGCCCGCCAATGAAACCACCCTGACTTTGACCAAGGGCGACCCGATCACATACCCCAAAAAAATCGACACCGGCGATGGGCCCGTCACCATTTTTGACCCCGGATTCACGCTCGACTGGCACGTGACCTGAGTGTCATCGTTCCTTTGATACCCCCGTCGGAGGCCTCATAACTCTCCGGCGCAGCGCCCAAACCAAGGACTCCGTCATGATCCCTGCCACCTACCCGCCCAAGGATGAAATCGCCCGCCTCACCGCCCGGATGCTGCTGGAAATCGGCGCGGTGCATTTCAACGCGGACACGCCCTTTACGCTGGCCTCGGGTCTGCCCTCACCCACCTATATCGACTGCCGCAAGCTGATTTCCTACCCGCGCATCCGCTCGACCCTGATGGATTTTCTCACCGTCACCGTGATGCGCGAGGCCGGGTTTGAGGCGTTTGACAATATCGCGGGTGGCGAGACGGCGGGCATTCCCTTTGCGGCGTTGGTGGCCGAGCGTATGGCCCTGCCCATGACCTATGTGCGCAAGAAGCCCAAAGGCTATGGGCGCAACGCCCGCATCGAAGGAGCCATGACCGAGGGACAGCGCGTTCTTCTGGTCGAGGACCTGACCACGGATGGCGGCTCGAAACTCTCTTTCGTCGATGCCATTCGCGAAACCGGCGCAACCTGCGGTCATACGGCAGTGATCTTTTACTACGGCATCTTCCCCGAGACCGAAAAAACCCTGGGCGATCATGGCGTCGCCCTGCATCACCTTTGCACGTGGTGGGATGTTCTGGCCGAGGCCCGCACGCAGGCGGTTTTCGATGCCGCAACGCTGAACGCGGTCGAGGATTTCCTGCGCGATCCACGTAAGTGGCAGGCGGCGCGCCAGAAATAATTTATCCCCAGGGGCTGAGGATAACCCACCGCTCGAATCGCCAAGCGCCTCCAGATATGGTAGGATGCTGTCATGTAGACGCAGGATACGGGCGGCCTGCAGGCGGCTTGCCCTCTATCCACCGGTTTATCCCGCCGAACGTCCACAGCTTTATACAAGTGGCGCGCGCGCCGTGCTTGGCCTAGAACTGCCGAACCAACACGACCGACACAAAACCGATAAAAAACCGACACACGGGGAACGCAGGCATGAACGAGATCACCGCTTTCAATCCGACCGGGGCCGAGATTCAATCCGCCGAAAGTGTGCCGCATTCCATCGAGGCCGAACAGCAACTCCTTGGCGCGATCCTGACCAACAACGATGTCTATGACCGCATCGCCGCCGTCATAGGGCCGCAACACTTCTACGACCCCGTGCATGCCCGCATTTTCGAGACCGCCGCCGCCCGCATCGCCAAAAATAACCTTGCCTCGCCCGTCACCCTGCGCGCCTTTCTGGAAAACGACGAAGGACTGAAAGAACTTGGCGGGCCTGCGTACCTTGCCAAACTGGCAGGTGCCGCGATTTCCACCTTTGCGGTGCGCGACTATGCGCAGATGATCTATGATCTGGCGATCCGCCGCGCGCTGATTGCCCTAGGCCATGACATCGCGGGCAAGGCCGCGCGCGTCAATGTCGACAGCGAGCCCAAAGATCAGATCGTCGAGGCCGAGCAAAAGCTCTACCAACTCGCGGAACAAGGTCAGGCCGAGAGCGGATTTCAAAGCTTTCTCAAAGCGGTAACGGACGCAGTTAACGTGGCCAACGCCGCCTATCAACGCGAAGGCGGGCTCGCAGGTATCTCGACCGGTCTGGTCGATCTCGACAGCAAACTGGGCGGACTGCACAAGTCAGATCTTCTGATTCTCGCCGGTCGCCCCTCGATGGGCAAGACCTCGCTGGCCACCAATATCGCCTTCAATGTGGCCAAGGCCTATCGCCGTGGCACCCTGACAGATGGCTCCGAAGGGGCTGTGGATGGCGGTGTCGTCGGCTTCTTCTCTCTCGAAATGAGCGCCGAGCAACTGGCAGGACGGGTGCTGGCCGAGGCGTCGGAAATCTCATCGCACAAGATTCGTCAGGGCGACATGGACGAAAGCGAGTTTCGCCGCTTTGTCGAGGCGGCCAAGACGCTCGAATCCTGCCCGCTCTATATCGACGACACTGCGGCAATCCCGATCTCGCAATTGGCCGCCCGCGCACGCCGCCTCAAGCGGACCCATGGCCTTGACCTGCTGATTGTCGACTACCTGCAACTGGTGCGCGGTTCCTCCGACAACCGGGTGCAGGAAATCGGCGAAATTTCCATGGGCCTCAAGGCGATAGCCAAGGAACTTAACATCCCCGTAATTGCCCTTTCGCAGTTGTCGCGCCAAGTCGAAAGCCGCGAGGACAAACGTCCACAACTTTCGGATCTTCGCGAATCCGGCTCGATCGAACAGGACGCCGACGTTGTGATGTTCGTGTTCCGCGAAGAGTATTACAAAGAACGCGAGAAACCGGGCGATCACGAAATGGACAAGATGGCAGAGTGGCAAGAGGCGATGTCGCGGCTGCATGGCAAGGCCGAGGTCATCATCGGCAAGCAGCGCCACGGCCCCATCGGCACGGTCGAATTGAGCTTTGAGGCGCAGTTCACCCGCTTTGGCAATCTGGTCAAACCCTGGCAGCAAGGCGGCACTCCCGACTATTGACACCTGCGCCGGATGGGGGCACTGCCCCCGGGCCCCCAAGGTATTTCGGGCCAGATGATCCCCTCCGCAGAAACAAGAACCGCCTCCCATGCCACGCTACGCTTTTCGGATCGAATATGACGGCGCGCCCTTTGCCGGCTGGCAGCGGCAGGTCGAACACCCAACGGTGCAGGGGGCAATCGAGGCCGCCTTGGCGCGGATCGAGCCCGGCCCCCACACTATCGCCGCAGCGGGGCGCACCGATGCGGGCGTGCATGCGCTGGCACAGGTGGCGCACTGCGACCTGTCGCGGGATTGGGCCACGTTTCGCCTGTCAGAGGCGCTCAATTATCATCTCAAACCCCTGCCTGTGGCGATTACAGACTGTGCGCGTGTGTCCGAAGACTGGCACGCAAGGTTTTCTGCAAACGAGCGGCGTTATCTGTTCCGCATCATGTCGCGGCGCGCGCCGGTCACGCTGGATTTCGGGCGGGTTTGGCATGTGCGGCCAAAACTGGACATCGCCGCGATGCGCGCAGGAGCGCAGCACCTGATCGGGCTGCATGATTTCACCACCTTCCGCTCGACAATCTGCCAAGCCGCGAGCCCGATCAAGACCTTGGACGAGGTCGAGATTTCCGAGCAACTTGGACCTGCAGGCACCGAGATTCATTTTCGCCTGCGCGCGCGGTCTTTCCTGCACAATCAGGTCCGCAGCATCGTCGGCACGCTCGAGCGCGTGGGTGCGGGGTCTTGGCATCCCGACCAGGTGCGCGCCGCCCTCGACGCCCGCGACCGTGCGGCCTGTGGCCCGGTCTGCCCGCCTCATGGTCTCTATCTCGCGGGGGTCGGCTATGAGCATGACCCCTTTGCCGCCCAAGATTAGGCTTTGATCTTGCGCCCTTGGCACGCTAAGAGCCTGCTCAGCGGTCCCGTAGCTCAACTGGATAGAGCACCTGACTTCTAATCAGGATGTTGGGGGTTCGAGTCCTCCCGGGATCGCCAATGACTCAGGATTTTAGATGACGGCCCTTATCCAAGCTGAAATGCGGTCATCGCGGTTCGGCTGATGTCAGCGTGTCGATGCACGCTTGAGAATATCCGCCGCATTGGGGTGATTGAGCAATGCCTGCCCAACCTCGAACTGGAGGTGGCTGGGCGCGCCCTGCCCCGTCAATTGCTGGCTCAGCGCCTCTTTCAGATCGGCAGGCAGTGCCGCAGAGGTGCGAGGATCGACCAATAGCGTCTCGGCCGCGATCCCTTCGGCATAGATGATCTGATGCCGGTCAAACAGCAGCTGCACGTAATCGACAAAGCCGCCGCTCTCACGCCGCACTGTATCACCGTTGACCAGATGCCGCGCGCGCACAAGCACCTCGGCGCGGCCCGCCCCAAGGGCGTCCGAGCGTTGATAGATGAAGAGTCGATGATCCGGGCTGACCAGCAGGTCATTTTCATTGTGCAAGGCCCCTGCCGCAATCCGAACAGGGGCGAAATCGCCCACCGCCCGCACCGTCGAATGCCCGACCCAGCGGATCGGTCGCACCCCGTCATCGCGGGTCAGGACCATGTCGCCGGGAGCCAAGGTTTCAACCCGGCGCTGTTCGCCTGTGGCCATTGTGATATGCGTCCCACGCGAAAACGACACGCAGGCCACCTGCGCAAAGCGTTGCAGCACGTTGTCAACGTCGACCCCCACCAGCGCATAACCGGTCTTGGGCCGCATCTGCGCCAGGGGCATGGCAAAAATCTCGACCATATTGCCAGCCTCGTCCACTTCGACCAACACGATCATCTCAGTGGTGCGCCCGGTACCCGACATCAGCGTGAGACAACAATCGAGATGAATTTGCGCGCCGGGGCGGCCAACGTCGGACTCTTGCGCAACGGTGAAGGGCGCCCCACCCGCCAGCGAGAGCGACAGGCGGAGTTGCCGGGCCTGCGGCTGCAGCTCGTAAACGTCATCCAGGTCGAGCTCACTCGCAAAAGACAACGCATCTCCCATGTTGGCCCCGTTGACCACGCGAAAATCCAGCCCGGTATACACGGGCAGGATGTGGTCGGAGTTGGCAAGATCAGAGGGCATGAGCGCAGGCGATCCAGACGGGGCTAGGGACATAATTTTCTTTCAGGCAGCGTAGTTTAGAATTGTGGTGCGGTGACGTCAATGTAGTGGAAAATCCATTTCCGTTCGTGGCCCGCATCAGGCCTTGTGCAAGCATCTGGCCATTCTCGCCCAGAGGGTGTTAATTCGACGTTGATGCAACAGGAGGGTGGAAGATGGATCTAGGGATCAGGGGCAAGCGGGCGCTGGTCTGCGCCGCGTCCAGGGGGCTGGGCTTGGGTTCGGCCCGGGCGCTGGCCGAGGCTGGGGTCGATCTGGTGATGAACGCGCGCGGTGCCGAGGCGCTCGAGGCGGCAGCCGCGGCCATTCGCACCGAGTTCGGGGTTAGCGTTCAGACGGTCGCGGCGGACATCACCAGCGAAACCGGGCGCACCGCCGTGCTCGCTGTGGCGCAGGACGTGGATATTCTTGTCACCAATGCCGGGGGCCCACCACCGGGGATGTGGACGGACTGGGAGCGCGAGGATTTCATCCGCGCGCTCGATGCCAACATGCTAACCCCCATCGCGTTGATCAAGGCGCTGGTGCCGGGGATGATGGCGCGCGGTTGGGGTCGGGTGGTCAATATCACCTCGCAATCGGTCAAGGCTCCTATCCCTGCGCTAGGCCTCAGCAATTCGGCGCGCGCGGGGCTAACCGGTTACGTCGCGGGCACGTCGCGCCAGGTTGCGGGCCGGGGCGTCACGATCAACAACCTGCTGCCGGGCATCCACGCCACGGACCGCGCCACCTCACTCGATCGGGGCGTATCCGAAGCGCAGGGAATCAGCATGGATGAGGCAAAAGCGCGCCGCTGCGCCGGCATTCCAGCGGGGCGCTATGGCACCGCAGAGGAATTCGGCGCGGCCTGTGCGTTTCTCTGCAGCCAGCATGCAGGCTTTATCGTGGGACAGAACATCCTGCTCGATGGTGGCGGTGTGAACGCGACGCTCTGACCCGCGCGATCACGAAACCGGGAGGCGCGCGCGTAGGCTCTGGTGCCTGAGAGAGCCGCTCATTAGCACTAAGGCATCATAACCACAGGGGAACATCTATCATGCAAGCAATGGCGATCATTGGCCTTTTCGGCTTGGTCATTTTGGGCAGCCTATTGGTCGCCCCCCGTCGCGCCACCATCGAAGGATTTTTCAGTGGCACGGGCACGGATGGCCGCGCACCCGGTCTCTGGGTGCTGGTGCTGAGCCAGGTCACGACCTGGATTTTCGCCCGTTCCCTGATGAATTCGGCGATTCTGGGTTATTTCTATGGGATCTGGGGCACGCTGGCTTATGCCGCCTACTACGGATCTTTTCTGACAGGCGGCTATATCGTGGGCCGGTTGCGCGCAGGCGGCGCGGGATCTGTGCAGGACTGGCTTGGCGCGCGCTTTGGCGCCACTGGCAAGGCCTGTTACAATCTGGTGATCGGCCTGCGGCTCTTGTCCGAAGTCTTTGCCAACCTGCTGGTGGTGGGGCTGATCTTTGCCGCTGCGATACCCGAGATGGGCGCAGCGCGCGATGCCTCGATCCTGATCGTTGCGGTGCTGGGCCTCGCCTATAGCGCCTGGGGTGGGCTCAGTGCCGCGCTGCGCACCGATGTGTTGCAGATGGTGGTGTTTCTTTTGGTTTTCGCGGCGGCCTTTGTGGCTCTGATCGTCAGCCCCGGCTTTGATCTCGGGGCCGTTTTGACCGCGCCGGGAACCTCTGGGGCGTGGAATGGTCAGGTCCTTTTGGTGGTCGCCCTGCTACAGGTCTTCTCTTACCCGGCGCATGACCCGGTGATGATGGATCGCGGCTTTATCGCCGATCCCGAAACCACACGCCGCTCGTTCCTGCATGCCTTCTGGATTTCGACACTCTGCATTATCGGCTTTGGGTTTTTCGGCATTCAGGCCGGGCTGGTCGGGGCGGAGTACGAGGGCGAGTTGATCGGCACCTGGGCCGCGATGTTCCCGGCCTGGCTCTTTGTTGCCCTTTTGGTGTCGCTCTTGATCTCGGCGCTCAGCACGCTTGACTCGGCACTGGCCAGCGCCGCACGGCTTGTGGTGGACGAACTCAGGCTTGGGCGCAGGTCGCTCGCGGGCGGGCGCGCGGCGATGGTGGCCTTCATGGTGCTGGGCACGGGCCTCACACTCTGGGGCAATCAGACGCTGTTTGATGCGGTGGCCATCAGCGGCACCGCCAGCATGTTCCTCACCCCCATTCTTATCGTAGGGCTGGTGATGGGACGGCAGATTGCGCTTTGGTCCTACCTCACGGCCTTCGGGGCAGCCATGTTCGGGGCCGCGCTCTATTTCGCACGCGGGGCAGAATGGGCCATGGCAATCCTGCCTGAGGCGCATAAATACGAACAACTGCTGATCATCTGTGTCGGCGTGTTGATCGCAGGGTTCGCCGCCGTTCTGACAGGCGCCCGCCGCGGCTGACACTTGCTTGACGAAAAAAACGGGGGCAGGCCATTGCTGGTCTGCCCCCGTCTTGTGTCCTATGGCATGGCCTGTTCAAGCGCGCTCGGAATATTCCATCGTCTCGGTGTTGACGACGATGTCCTCATCCGGGCCGACAAAGGGTGGCACCATGACCTTGACCCCGTTATCGAGGATCGCAGGCTTGAAGCTGTTGGCTGCCGTCTGTCCTTTGACAACCGGCTCCGTCTCGACGATGCGGCAGATTACCTTTTGCGGCAGCGAGGCATGCAGCGCTTCGCTCTCGTGGAATTCCACGGTGATGGTCATGCCATCCTGAAGGAACGGACGACGCTCACCCAAGAGGTCGGCGGGCAATTCGATCTGCTCATAGGTTTCAGTATCCATGAACACCAGCTTGCCATTTTCCTCGTAGAGGAATTGCTGGTCCTTTTGCTCAAGACGCACGCGCTCCACCTTGTCGGCGCTGCGGAAGCGTTCATTGAGCTTGGTGCCATTGCGCAGGTTCTTCATTTCGACTTGCGCAAAGGCGCCGCCCTTGCCGGGCTTGACATGTTCGACTTTCACAGCAGCCCAGAGGCCACCGTTATGCTCCAGTACATTACCGGGGCGAATTTCGTTTCCATTGATCTTGGGCATTGCGTTCAAACCGTGTCAAAAGGTTGATGTGAGATTGATCCTCCCTATATCTGGAGGGATGATGGGTGGCAAGACAACGAAATGTCGTGATGTGTCGGGTCGAGATATGCAAAATTCGCATAGAAGTTATGCAACTGCGCTCTATCCGAATCGCAAAAACTCCGCCATAAGGTCCGTCACGCCCAAAACGCAAGAGCAATAAGAACAAGGACGAATGATGAAGGATTTCGTTGACGGTACGGCTTTCAACGCCGAACAGGGCAACCGTGCTCGTAAACTCTTTGCGGCCGTCGTGCTGGCCGCGCTGGATGATGCCATTTCCGATGACAAGAAATATGGCAATGGCCCCGAGCAGATCGCCCGCTGGGCACGGTCTCGCGATGGCCGCGAAGTATTGTCCTGCGCCGGGATTGACCCGAATGAGCGGGTTGTGGCTGGCCTGATGGATTTCGTATCCAAGGGCGTGCGCACCTCCGTGGCCCTGTCGCGCGAGGAAAGTGAACGCCGCAATGCAGCGGCACAGGCCGAAGCCGCCTGAGCATACTTGCCTTACCAATTCGCAAAGCCCTGCCCTTTCGGCAGGGCTTTTGCATTACGGTCGGGAAAACAGGCCTTTGTGACGGAAACCAACCGGCCCCCTGCCCCGGCAAAAGGTATCAGCACAGGGTGGCAAGAGGGGCATCGCAATGACACGCGCGATCATGATCCAAGGGGCAGGCTCGAACGTGGGCAAGTCCATGCTGGTGGCCGGGCTGGCGCGCGCCTATGCCCGGCGCGGCCTGAGCGTGGCTCCCTTCAAGCCGCAAAATATGTCCAACAATGCCGCCGTGACGGTGGATGGCGGCGAAATTGGACGCGCGCAGGCGCTCCAGGCGCTGGCCGCCTACCGCGCGCCACATACCGATATGAACCCCGTCCTCCTCAAACCCGAGAGCGACATCGGCGCACAGGTCATCGTGCAAGGCCGCCGGTTTGCCACATTGCGCGCGCGCGACTACGCCCGCGCCAAACCGCAATTGCTGGCCCCCACGCTGGAGAGTTTTCACCGCCTCGCCACCACCGCTGATCTGGTGCTGATCGAAGGCGCAGGCAGCCCGGCAGAAATCAACCTGCGCGCAGGTGATATCGCCAACATGGGCTTTGCCGAGGCCGCAGGCGTTCCGGTGATTCTTGTGGGCGACATCGACCGGGGCGGGGTCATCGCGCAGGTTGTGGGCACCCAGGCGGTGCTGCCGCCCGAGGATGCCGCCCGGATCAAGGGCTTTGCCATCAACAAGTTTCGCGGCGATGTCAGCCTCTTTGACGAAGGGCTGCGCGAGATCGTGGCACGCACCGGCTGGCCCTCCTTGGGTGTGGTGCCATGGTTTTCCGATGCGTGGCGGCTTCCGGCAGAGGATGTAATGGACATCGGCTCGACCAAGGGCGGCGCGTTCAAGGTTGCAGTTCCACGCCTAAGCCGCATCGCGAATTTTGATGACCTTGACCCGCTCAGCAGCGAACCGGGCATAACCGTCGAGATCATAAGCGCAGGGACCCCCCTGCCCGGCGATGCCGATCTGGTGCTCATCCCCGGCAGCAAATCGACCATTGCCGATCTGGCGCATTTCCGGGCCCAGGGCTGGGACATCGACCTTGCCGCCCATATCCGGCGCGGGGGGCATGTGCTGGGCATCTGCGGTGGCTATCAGATGCTGGGCCATCGGATCGACGACCCCGAGGGGATCGAGGGACCGCCCGCGTCGGTCAGCGGTCTGGGACATCTCGATGTGGTCACGATCATGAAGCCGGAAAAACGGCTTGCCCTGACACAGGCCACTTATCTCGCCAGTGGCGAAACTGTCGAAGGATATGAAATCCATCTGGGGGAAACCACCGGCCCCGATTGCGCGCAGGCATGGTTGCAAGTCGGGGATCGACCCGAGGGTGCTGCCTCAATCAATGGCCGGGTGCGCGGGGCCTATCTGCACGGGCTTTTCGCCTCAGATGCATTTCGCGGGGCGTTTTTGGCGGAATTGGGCGCGCCGTCCGATCTGCACTATGTGGCAGATGTCGAGGACACGCTCGACGCCCTCGCCGCGCATCTGGAGGAGCATATGGATTTGGACCTACTCTTGTCCCTCAGCGCGGAAACCGCGGCTCAGTCGAAATCCTGACTGGTCAATGCCCTGTGAATCTCGCGGCGCACAAGCTTGCGCACATTGCGTGTGATCCGCTCGCCAAGCGCACCTTGTAGCTCTTGCCGGACGATTTCGGCCACAAGATCGCGCAGCGCCTCTTCATCCAGCACCGCGTCATCCATCAGCAGACCCTCGCCATGGTCCGCGTCTGCAGCAGGTGTCGGGCGCACCGCTTCCGCGTCTGCATCAGCATCCTGCCAGTCCTGCACATGGCGGTCCGAGGCAAGATCGTCAGCCTCGTCCCAATCGGGATCAATTGAAGGCGCAGCCTCGTCTTCGTCAACCTCTGCCTCAACCTCGTTCGTCTCAGACCAACTCAGCGCCGATGCCGCAGTATCCCCGGCGTAATCATCATCAGAGGTGCCATCCGGCTCCCACTGATCGTCCCGCCCAGCGACCACCGCCTCGAATTCCGCCGCCTGCGCGCTCAGCTCCGACGGGACATCAGGCGCGTCGTCGACCTGAGCGTCCTCTGCCTCGATACCCTCTGGGGTGCCCTCATTCTGGAACTCGGTCTCAGCCTCTGGTCCGACCGTATCAGTCCATACGCTCTGAGCCTCAGGCTCGGCAGCTTCTGCCGAGTGGGCGTGCACTTCTGCCATGGGCTCATCCACCCGCAAGGCCGGTGTCAGCACCAGACGATCCGCACCTTGCACCTCAGCCCCCTGCGGCGCGGCCACGGTTACGTTCAGGCGTTCAGACTGGCCATTCGATACCAGCCGCCTGATCGACGACAGGACATCCTCGATTTCCACATTGGTTACGGGGTCGGACATGCTCTTGTACCATTCTTGCCTATGCAGAGCTTACCGCTGCACGCCCCGCCACACAACCGATTCAAAAACTTTTCAGTTTTTTCCCAAGGCCCGCAAGACGCGGTCAAGCTTTTGACCCTGCGGACTGCTTTGGATCGGCCCATCCTTGACCAGTTCGTAATAGGCCGCCGGATCATAGGTCTGCACCCCAAGGTTCAGGTCCCGGGCCGTCAACTCACCAATCGACGCAAGCACAGAGTAGGAGGCAATCACCACATCCGCATTGGCCGAAATCAGATTGGCCTTAGCATCCAGCAGGTCCTGTTCCGCATCCAGCACGTCCAGCGTGGTGCGGGCTCCCAACGTCGCCTCTTCGCGGGTTCCATCAAAGGCCACTTGGGCGGCACGTACCGCCTCGCGGCTGGCAGTGCGGCTGGCCCGGGCGGCGCGCAGGTTGGCATAGGCGTCGCCGACATCCTGTTTGACCTGAAGTCCCGCCAGATGCAGTTGAGCCAATTGCGCGTCGCGCTGAGCCATGGCCTGACGCTGTTGCGACGTAAGACGCCCCCCGCGATAAATCGGGCCGCGCAATTCGACGCCAAGACTGCCGGTGCGCGACATGTCAGATCCGTCAATATCCTCAGACGCCCCGACACGCGCCGTAAGATTAAGCGTAGGCAACAGCGCTGCTTCAGCCGCGCGGATGTTCAACTCGGCTGCGGCAACGTTGTGCTGCGCCTGCAGAAGATCTGGATGACGACGCAGCGCTGCCGCCTTGGCGACATCGACATTCTGCCCCAGTTGCGGCAGATCGTTTGGTGTCTGCAATCTACCCGGATCGCGCCCGATCGCCTCGCGAAATTCTTCGATCGCACGAGTCAGATCGCCCTGAGCGGCCGCCAATCCGCTCTGTGCAAGTGCAACGGCGGATTCCGCCTGCGCCACATCGGTACGAGTCACTTCGCCGACCTCGAACCTATCCTGTGCGGCGCGCAATTCCTCTCGCAGCAAACGCAGGTTGTTCTGTCGCAGGTCCACGAATTCCTGATTACGGATCACGTTCATATAGGCCTGAACGCCTGTCAGCAGAACGAATTGCTCAACACTGATCAGTGTCTGGCGCGTGGCCAGCACAGTCTCTTTGGCGGATTCAGTCAAAAAATCGCTGCGCCCGAAATCGTAGAGCAAAAGGCTGCCGGTGATCCCGAGATTGAGCGCCGTCGATGTGTTGTTGCGATTGACGCCCTGTGCGCGTGTATCCGTAGAGTCGAGGGTGATCCCCGATGTCCAGTCAATGATCGGCCTCAGGCTTGCCACAGCCTGTGCCACGTTCTCATCGGCAGAACGCAAGAGGGCGCGGTTCTGGTCCAGAAGGCCACTGTTGATATAAGCACTCTTGAGCGCATCCGCGAGGGTCTCAGACTTGGCCGCGCCTGGTGCAAGGCTAAGCAGCGCCAACCCGAAAACACCGCCCAAGGCCCGCAACTTGTCTGCTCTCATGCGCCTGTCGTCCCTATTTTGCCGCGCCGCACCCCTCACAGGGTAAAGGCCGCATGCCGTTCAAATCCGCGCAGTACCGGGGCGCTCGCGTTGAAGGCGTAGCGCCAGTTGATACGCCCGTCGATCTTGTAACCGATCCGCACCACCCCAAGCGCACCCTCCATGAAAAGGCACGCCATGCGGCCTCCCTCCTTGAGTTGCGCCACGAGACCCTCAGGCAGATGTTCAACCGCCCCTTGCAACGTTATCACGTCATAGGGCCCGTGTTCCGGCGCACCGCCACCCAGCGGCCCCTCGTGCAGAACCACATTGTCGGCACCTTGCTCGGAAAGCGTGCGCTGTGCCTCGGCGACCACCGATGCCTTATCCTCAACCGCAACGACCGCCTCTGCCATGCGCGCGATCACCGCCGCCGAATAGCCGTAGACCGAGCCGACATCGAGCACGAGATCATCATTCTCAATCTCGAGCGCATCGAGCATCTTGGCCAATGTGCGCGGATCGAGCATCACCCGCCCCTCGCCCAGATCGAGATTCTCGCCCATATAGGCCGCCTCGCGCAGAGCGGTGGGAACAAACGCCTCACGGGGGACCGAGAGCATGGCGTCGATGATCGGGAATTTGGTCACATCAGACGGGCGAACTTGCGTGTCCACCATCATCGTGCGCCGCGCGGCATAGTCTGTCATGATCTAAGCTCTTAAGTTCGGAATCCTGTCGCTTTCGGTTTTCGCACAGAACCCGTTCGGCGGCAACGGCTATAGGACCCAAAGGCGCGGGACAATTTCAACTTGCAAATTGACCCTTCAAAGCCCGCTTTGCCCACTTGCGCCACCCGGCCCGATCAGATAATTCATCCCAACCACATGGAACGGCGAGTTGGCGGAGTGGTGACGCAGCGGATTGCAAATCCGTGTACAGGAGTTCGATTCTCCTACTCGCCTCCA